>PWOA01000046.1 GCA_003564155.1 Candidatus Cloacimonadota bacterium | reverse complement strand
ATCTGCTGACGTTTTTATTTGTATTATTTGGATTAAAGCTTCTTTGGGCTTATAGTTTCCCACCGATAAAACTCTCATATCGTGGTTTCGGGGAAGTATTGCAGGTAATTGGTGTGGGGATAATTTTACCACTGGTCGGTTTCTTTGGACAGGGTGGCCAAATTGACTATGTGCCATGGAAAGTAATTATTTTTCTTTTGCCAATTCAATTAGGAATGGCTATTGCTACATCTATGCCCGATAGACCGTCTGACACACTCAGTTTGAAGAGAACAACTGTTGTGATTTTTGGTAATCGTAATAGTAAATATCTTGTAGTGATTTTAAACTTTCTTTCATTATTGTCTATTTATTTGCTAAAAGAAAGTTTAAGCAATGTTAATGGAGTGTTTATGTATTTTTCTCCCGTTTTCATTATTGCTTTGTTGCAACTATTCTTAGCCCTCTCTTCGTCATTGGACGCGGGCAGTGAACATCTTTATTATTTTGTACTTTTAGCTATACTGTCGAATGTTTCCTTAATATTGCTAGTTACTTATCTTGCCATAACATAAAGGTATTTAAGAATATGGGAACACATCTGTTACTTTTTAATATTGTATATTAGTGAGTGATTCCTAATAATCTAATCATTTCTTCAGCAACAGTATAAGAATCTTTTTTCTTGAAGTATATATCATCAACCAATTCTTCAATTTCAAGGGAGTCGAATTTTCCATGGATTTGATTATTAATCCTGTTATATATTCTATGAAAGAGTTCGAATTTTAATCTTTCTTTACGTTTTGTTTTAAGTTTTCCGCTATTTTCAAGATATTCACGATGATTTATGATTTTTAGCTTTAATTCATCGAGACCTTTATTATCTTTTGCTATTGTAGAGACAATAGGAGCTTGATAAATACTATTATTATCATTCATCTGTCCCATTTTTATGTCAGTTATTGTTCTCTCTAAACCTTCATGATCTGCTTTATTAACAACAAATATGTCGGCAATTTCCATGATACCTGCTTTCATAATTTGGATGTCATCGCCTTGACCAGGAGAAAGGACTAATAGTGTTGTATCAACATATTGCACTATTTCTACCTCTGACTGACCAACACCTACTGTTTCTATAATTATAATATTGCAGTTGAAGGCTTCTAGTATTTTTGCAGCATCTAATGTTGCTGCTGAAATGCCTCCTAAATGTCCGCGTGAAGCCATGCTTCTAATAAAAACTTGAGGATTAGTGATTAGCTTTTGGAGTCTAATTCTGTCACCAAGGATAGCACCCCCTGAAAAAGGACTTGTTGGGTCTATAGCTAATATTCCGATTTTCATATCTTTTTCAAGTAAGCTCAAAACCAGTTTTTCTGTTAAAGTGCTTTTCCCGACACCTGGAGGTCCGGTTATACCAATCATATAAGAGTGTTTGCTGCTTTTGTGTATTAAAGGCAATATTTCTCTGCCTAAATCATAGTTTTCAATTAGGCTGATAAGTCTGCCGGTTGCGATTTCACTTCCTCGTAGCATTTCTGCAACCAATGTTTTCAAATCTACGTTTTTCATCAATCTATGTATCCTTTAATTTTTTAAAAGATTAATAACTTCTTCATAATAGTCTGGAACTATGGTAAGTTTAAGAAGATTGTAGTTTTTGGGTTGTGAGTTTTTCTTATAAATGATGTTAGAGGATTGAATGTCAGAGATGGTATGATAACAGTAACCATCCAAGGCTTCGAGAATATAACCAAGGTATATTTGTTGAGATGGTTCAATATCTAAATAAAGCTCTGTTGAACCATCAGGAAGTTTTTTATGTTTTATGATACTATATTTAATATCCATACGATTATACAAGTACCTGCTTAAATCTCATTTATTGTTACCTATTCGATAAAAATATCTTTCAAATTGCAATATTTAATACTTCAGAGATTCTATTGACTAATATTATGTCCAATCCTTTGGTAACTTCTTGAGAGATCTCTGTTAACTCAGGTTCATTTTTTTGGGGAATAATTAAAGTTTTAAGATTAGCTCTTTTTGCAGCAATCAGCTTCTCTTCTAAACCACCTATAGGAAGAACTTTCCCTGATAGAGTTATTTCACCAGTCATAGCAATATCTGCTCTTACTGGTTTGCCGGTTAATATGGATATAAACGAAGTTACAATAGCAACTCCTGCAGAAGGTCCATCTTTTGGTATAGCGCCCTCAGGTATATGCAGATGAATATCAACTTTATTATAAAAATCCTCAGGGAGATTATACTCCTTATAATGCTCTCGGGAATAGCTTAATGCTGCTTGTGCAGATTCTTGCATAGTTGCCCCTAACTTACCTGTTAGTTTAACTTTTCCACTTCCCTTCATTTTTACCGATTCGATCTGAAGTGTTTCTCCTCCGAATTGGGTCCAAGCTAAACCGGTTACGATACCTGGAGAATCTTTACGATTTACTTCGGAATATAGTAATGGTGGAATACCCAAATAATCGGTAAGTTGAGTGGGAGTAATCTTAAATACTTGGGTGGCAAGCTTACTGTTTTTTGTATTTTCTAGATTTTCTATATAGTTTTTGATAATTTTTCGAAAGATTTTGGTCAGGTTTCTTTCCAAATCACGAACACCAGCTTCTCTAGTATAGGAACTGATTATCTTTTCTATAGTTTGTTTTGAAAATCTAATTTCAAATTTTCCTTCAAGTGAATATTCTTTGTGAAGCTTAGGTATTAAGTGTTTCTTAGCAATATGATACTTGTCATACAATGTATAACCCGGAATCCTGATTATCTCCATTCTGTCAATTAAAGGTTGAGGTATAGAGTTCAGAGAATTAGCTGTTGTGATAAACATAACCTGTGAAAGATCATAACCAAAGTCGAGGTAATGATCCCTGAAACTATTATTTTGTTCAGGATCTAAGACTTCTAATAGAGCTGAAGCGGGATCACCTCGGAAATCTCTACTTAACTTATCTACTTCGTCCATCATTATCAATGGATTTTTAGTTTCGGCTTTTTTAATACTCTGTATAATTACCCCAGGCATTGCTCCGATATAAGTTCTTCTATGTCCTCTAATTTCTGCTTCATCCCTAACACCTCCCAACGAGAGCCGCACAAATTTTCTGCCCGTTGCCTCAGCTATAGACTTACCTAAAGAAGTTTTACCAACGCCAGGAGGTCCGACAAAACACATGATTTGCCCTTTTATCTTATGAGCTAATTGAATGACAGCCAAGTATTCAATTATTCTTTCTTTAACCTTTTTAAGTCCATAATGATCCCTTTCTAATATATTCATTGAAATTTTAAGACAAGTTTCATCGGAAAAGGTCGGTTCTTCCCAAGGTAAGTCCAGTATCCAATTAAGATAATTGTGCGTAACAGAATATTCCGGGGAGTGATGAGAAATACGATTTAGCTTTTTAAACTCTTCATTAGCTTTTTTTAGAGCTTCTTCACTGAGGCTAGTTTGCTCAATTCTTTTTTTTAAGTCAAGAATATCATTATTTTCATCATTACCGATACCTAATTCACGTTGTATGATTTTTAATTGTTCGGTTAAATAGTATTCTTTTTGAGTTTTAGTTAGCTTTTTCTTAACTTTATCATCAATTCGGTTTTCTAACTTAAGTATCTCTATTTCATCACTCAAGAAGTGAAGCATTTCTTTAATAGATTCTTCAAGGATTGGAATTTCAAGCATTTTTTGTTTAAAGATGATATCAGCATTTACATTCGCTAGCACAAAATAAAAGAACTCGTCAGGTCTTGATATTTCATTTAACGATAAAATTGCTTCTTCAGGAATACTTTTATTAAGTCTAAGGTAATCCAAGAATACTTTTTTGAAAGTTCTGTAAAGGGCTTCATTCTGGGGGGATGATTCTTCAGCCTTCTTTTCCCAAATTGTACTAGAAGCATTAACTGACGCTCCTGACTTAGAAAAGCGGTGTATTTTTACAAGAGATACTCCTTCAACCAAAAGGCGGATACTGTCATCAGGGAGTCTGAATATCTGCAGGGTATTTGCTAAGGTTCCGATTCTATATAAATTTTTTGCTTTCGGTTCCTTATTGTCTTCATAATCAAACAATTGGGTGACACAAATAATTTTCTTATCCCCTAAAAAAGCCTTTTCGACAGCTTCTACGGAACCTTTTCTACCTATTAATAAAGGAGTGATAATATTAGGCGCCATGACAGTGTTTCTCAATGGTAAAACCGGATATGTTACTCTTTTATCTATATTCCTATTGCTATTATTATTGTTAGGCATTATACCTCCATTATGGTCTAACTGATTTCTTTTATGGACAACTTCACTCCTTCACCACAATTAAGACAAATTGGTATCTGTTTGCGGTTCGTAAGAATTAACTGTCTTATTCTATTAATATTAGTACTCTTCCATAATGAGATGAGCGACTCTTCTCGGAGATTACCGACCTTATACAAATTGTCCTTATCAAAACAGCATACAGCCATCTCTCCATCCCAATTAATTACCGGTTGAGTAAATATTCTACGGCATCTGTTGGCAATATTCTTTTTTAAAACAAAGTTGTCATTATGTATTCGATATCGGCGAAATTTTGGATTTGATGGAAGAAACTCGACAATATCATTTTTATCATATATTTGAACAGTTTTAAAAGAAATTGAATCTACACCGATTTTTTGAGCTAACTTTTTTATTAGAACGAGTTCATTCTCATTATGCTTCATAACAATAAATTGCCACTTAATAAGAGGATATTTAGAGTTAAATTTTTTTTTCGCCGCCACAACTGCTAAAGTGTTGGAAATAACTTTATCTATATCCCCATTGATTCTGTATTTATTATATGTCTCCTGAGTTGCACCATCTAGGGATATGATAAGAGTTTTCAGCCCGCTTCTAACAACACTTTCCGGATCAGGAATGTAATTTGCATTAGTGGAAGTTATGGTAAATATGTTTTTTTTACTACAATAGTCAAACATACTTAAGATATCTTTATGTAGAAACGGTTCTCCCTGATTCCAAAAGATAATGATAGCAGTTGTTTTTTGTATTTCATCAATTATTTTCTTAAATAATTGAAATTCCATATAGCCACGAGGCCTTTTCATAGTTCCATTACCTGAAGGGCATAAAGGACATTGTAAATTACAGTAATTTGTTGGTTCAATCATGACTAGAGGCGGGTAGCCACAAATGATAGTTTTTTTTGTCAAAATTGAAAGACCATAAGAAGAGTAAGATTTTACTGCGTTCAATAAGACTTGTCTTTTGACTAAACTTTTTAAAAGAGTTATTTTTTCAAGGAGCATCAATATTGTCAAACCTATCTAATATATTTTTGGTTATTCGGTTAAAGACTTTATAGTTATGTATAACCACTGCTAAATAGAAAAAATTAGCTATTATAAGAATAATAATCATATCAAGTAATTTGTAATAAAAGTAATACATCATTAGTATTATAACTGGTATGAGTATTGACTTTAAACATATAATTCCTGTGAGTGGCCCCACTAGCTTAAATAAAAAGCGTGCTACTGGGTTTTTTTCACTTTTTATACTGGTCTTAGAGATAACCTTAAGGGTTGAGTGGCCATCTAAAATATTCAGTATAATAAAAATTATTATCAATGGGTAGAAAAACATATTGAAATTCATATTGTTATTCATTTATCATCTTTTTTGTCATTTGAATTCAAGTCTTTAAATTGCGGTTCTTTATCAAGCTTTATTTCATTAGCGGGGTCTAGATTGTTTTTTTTTGATTGATTAGATTTTTTCCTTATTATTTGGTAAATCAAAAAGATACCTATCCCCACCAAAGGTAGACTCACATACCAAATATTAAAAAAAAAGTACAGAAATTTCAGCCCAATTTTTATCGTCAAGATCATCATAACAAAAACTAGTATACCGAATAAAAAAAATGTTAATTGTTTCATAGTTAGAACACCTCACTTACATAGAGTATTTATTCCGATATTTTTTCATCATAATCTTTTAAGTCAATAAATTTTGATTCTTTATTGTCTCCATTTTAATCTGGGCTTTGTGTAAAGTCAATATCATGTTTTAAAGGAGGTTGAGGTCGTTTTTTAGGTTTCAATAAAAACCATATTATTAATAATACGATCGGGATGAACAAGTACCATAACTCCAGGGCTTTTTTAAGTAATTGCACCCCAAAATGAGTCGAGATAAAAGCTACTAAGACCAAAAAGATGCTTATTAATATATAAACCATGTGTTTCATTGATTATTCCTTTTCATTTATTTGTCGTTTATTGTAGTGACCACATTTGTTAAATCGTATTATTAATATAACGTATCAAACAGAGGAAGGTTAGCTTAAGTTTTAGTTTTATGGAACTTAAAGTTTTAATTGTAGTTACTATTTGTTTTACGTTTTTTTTTTATCAGAGATCTCGTTTCAGCAATAATTTCTTGGTCTACTCCAAGAATTTCTGCTATGATCACAGCATCTTGGGGAGGAATATTTGAAGCGTTTAACAATTCAGGCTGATAATTCATATACTTATGAAGTTCAAAAATCCGTTGAGATAATTTATCTCTATCAGTAAATTTATCAAATTTCAAAGATTGTTTTAACTTGATGTAGTCTTGGTGTGATATTCCTGCTATTTTATAATGATTTGCTTGATCAGTTATATTAGCCGAAGGGAAATGAGTTGCTGTTACAACCATGTCTTTATACACATTACGTGTTTTTGATTCAACAAAGAAATTTATTAATGCGACGGAAAAAGCTTCACCTTCTACGGGATTAGTTCCCCTTGCAAATTCATCAACGAGAAAAAGGCCTTTTCCGTGATTATTAATAATAACTTCATTTAAAGATATCAACTCTGCAGCAAAACTACTTAAATCACTGCGGTAATTTTCGTTTGGTAATTGGCTGCAGAATATAAAATCAACTAATGATACAACCGCATCTTCACATGGTAAAGGAATAGCCATACACGTCAGATATACTAATTGACCAATAGTTTCTAATAAAGTAGTTTTTCCTGCCATATTAGCTCCCGTAATAGCGCTAATTCTTTTATAGGCTGTAAAATCAATAGGTTGATAATTAATGTTTTGGAGTTGTAAATATGTTTTTATTTTAAGATTAATAGCCTTATTAAACGAAAACTGTATCTTGTTGTTGTCCTGAGACATAATCTTTGGAATACAGCAATTGAATTTATTCTGAAAAACAGCTCTTGCTGTTAAATAATCAAGTTTCGCGATCAAACTTAGCGATGTTAATAATTCCCGTTTGTAGTTAGTAACTGTTTTTGTTAACTCATTTCTTACCAAAAGCTCTTCAGTTTTAATCTCATCCTTTAATTGTATTCCCTTTTTTTTAAGATTTACCATGCTTTCCGATTGGCGAAGAGTAAAGGTTATGTTTGCAAAATTCTCGGAAGTCGTAATATAATATGTTGATTTTAGAAGTTTGTCCAGCAAATCTTTATTATTCCGTGAGATTACAATTTCTTTTTCGATATTTTTTAGTCCAAGTTCTTCTTTAGCTTTATTAAGTCTACTACACTCAAGTTTTGTGTAGCTATTATTTAAACGTGTTAATTTTGATTTTAATGTAGAAAGCTTCTGGGAAAATCCATTTGTGATGGAGAAAGATGGTATCTGAAAATCATTCGGATCTAAAATGTTTAATAGGGAAGACAAAGAGGGGCAAGCAACGACAATATCAATATTTTTCTCTTCAATCAATAATCTGGTTTCTTCATAGTAAAATACGAACTTTTTGATGTCGTATAGTTCATCGATTTCCAGAACTTGAGAGTGATATTTTGATGGTTCATAGCTTAGTTCATTGACAAGATTGGTAATATCATTGAATTTTGATAGCAAAGAAGTCAGTTTGAGGTGAAAACTGTCATCTTCTTTAAAAATATTGCTAAGTTCTGCAATTTCTTGGAACTCATTATTCAATTTTTCTTCATTGCCTGTAGTATAAGGTAGAAAGCATTTTTTCTGTTTCGCTCCCAATGCAGAATAGGGGTGAATAAGGTCTAGGATATCCTTAATATGCAACGATTTATATGTTATTTTATCAATAAATTTCATGATTCAAAACCCTTCTTAGCTTAGCTTCAGATTGTTTAAGGCTCCATTATATCGACTACCGGGAGATCAAACTCAGTTCGCATAGTTTGACGAAGTATATCACAATCAATGTGATTGCCATTAGCGGCAAAACTATTAACAGCGATAGCATTGATATTCATACTTCTAATAGTTCTGAGTTGAAGGAAAAACTTTTTGATTGAAATATTATCAAGCAGAATCTTAAATGGGTGTTTAATGATGATAATAATATTCTGTTTTGTCAATTCAGTCTTGATAAGATTAAAGGATCTTTCTGTGATACTGGCAGGAGTGAATATGTATTTTATCCTTTTTGTTTTATCTGCTTTTTTACGTATTTCTGAGAGCAAAGTATTTTCGTTGCCTAACAAAGTTTTCATATGAAGATGATCAGTCCATTGCTTATGAGGAGGTTCTGTATCCTCCAGAATAACGACAACATTATTTACTTCTAATTCTTTCTTTATATCTTTTACTCTAATTCTTTGTTCTGAGATATCATTTTCGATTTCAGGTACGAGTGCAAGGTTTTCTAATTCACGTATTTTATTAACAATGTATTGCAAATTTCCAACTTCGGGGCTTGCTACCATGATAATATTTTGAATTTCTTCAGCTGCAATAATTGCTTTACGATCTATAGATCCATCAATAAATATTTTTTCTGCTCCATATTCAAACAACTTTTTAACTGTATCTGTCTGCTCTTTGACACTGGGAGGTCCAACAATTTCAGTTAGTAAGGGCAACTCGGATTTAACAATCCATAAAGTATTACCTCCGGCTTTATAAGGGAGTTTTTCAATTATACTTAGTGCGGGACTATTTTGAATAATCATATCTTTACGTGCTGTAAACAATACACCTTCTGGCAATGCAATTTTTGGTTTGGTTAGAGGCTGTAATTGTTTTTTGCCAAAAACTTCACCAAGGTGTGAATGTGACAAAATTGAGTTATAATCGCCCGTTATTGTGTCGAAGTTTTCTCCGTCTCTGCCGGTTGTAAAAACACCAATTTTTTTTGTTTTGATATTTTGTATTAACCAATTTAGCACTGTCGTTTTACCTGAATTCTTCGATAAGCCTATGATGGCGGTAACAGAGTTCTTTGTGTTACTTATGCGATCGATTAATATGTATTTGTTGGACATAATGTTATCATTATTTCTCTTACCGGGTTATAATAACCGTATGTTAGACTTAGAGGTAAACGACACTTTGTTTTATTTATTTTTTATTTCTATTCTTACGTTTTGATTCATGAGCTCCTATAGACAGTATATCGCCTTTTATCAGGCTTATTATCCCATCATTAGATTCTTTCGCTTCAGGACATAATCCTGTATATTTTTTGGGATTTTGTTTTTCATACCCGGGCTCTGTATAGACACTGATATGACCTTCAAAGTTTCTCAAAACAACACGGTTAGGTGCCATTGAAATAATATAATTCGGATTGACAGGAATTTTCCCGCCACCACCGGGAGCATCAACAACGTAAGTTGGGATACAGAGTCCGGAGGTATGTCCTCTTAATGATTCAACAATTTCTATACCCTTGGATATCGGTGTACGAAAATGAGAGATCCCCTTCGATAAATCACATTGATAAAGATAATAAGGACGTACACGGTTTTTTACAAGTTTATGTAGTAATTCTTTCATCACATCAATATGATCATTTATACCTTTAAGTAGAACCGATTGATTGCTAACCGGGAAGCCGTTGTTAACTAATTTAGCAATAGCAAGACGGGATTCCGGTGTTAGCTCTTGAGGATGGTTAAAGTGTGTGTTAATCCAGATAGGTTGGTATTTTTTGAGGATATCAAGTAAAGAGTCGTTTATTCGTTGAGGTAAAACTACCGGTGTCCTTGTACCAATTCTAATTATTTCTACATGTTCAATTTGATATAAATGAGACAGTATCTCATCTAAACGTTCTTCTGACAATGTAAAAGGATCACCTCCACTCAAAATAACATCTCTAACCTCTTTATTGTTTTTTATATATTCAATTGCTTGATTAATTTTTTCAGAAGGCATTGGAGCATCGGTTTCTCCCGCCTTTCTTCGACGTGTACAATGTCGGCAATACATTGAGCATTGGTCAGTTATCAATAATAGCACTCTGTCCGGGTAACGGTGAGTCAATCCGGGCACAGGAGAGTCAGTATCTTCATTAAGAGGATCGTCCATGTCAAATGCGTTGGGTAAAGCTTCATGTATTTTAGGTATAGATTGCATCCGTATGGGATCGTCAGGATTATTCATATCTATTAGAGATAGATAATAAGGAGTTATTGCCATTCGAAAAGAAATGTTTTTACTAGCATCAATTGCTTCTTCTTCAGGTAAA
This sequence comes from Candidatus Cloacimonadota bacterium, assembly GCA_003564155.1. Taxonomy (GTDB): domain Bacteria; phylum Cloacimonadota; class Cloacimonadia; order Cloacimonadales; family PWNZ01; genus PWOA01. Next base: position 22,759 of record PWOA01000046.1, on the reverse strand, counting down.
AGATCGAGATATTTTTTGATTTCCTCAAAGGAGGTTATACGGTGTTTAAGCTGCCAACGCCAGTTATTCCAATCTTCAGGCGGGATAGTTTCTTTAATATTTCTTCGTCTATTTTTAGGAATTACTTGTTTTTTGCCCAATTCGCTTTTAAATTCTTCCATAATAACTTCCTTTTATGTGATTAATTAAATAGTTTTGTTAGGACTTGCCCAACTTCAATAAATTGATTCATAATTAAAGTCTAATTATTTCTTGTTTTTTGTATGATGCTGGTTAGCAGATAATGTTCATGAATATCTGGAAGTGAATATATCTCTTAGTTTCTGATTTCTTCTTAGTAAATCAAGTGAAAATTTAGCATGATTATGTGCATAGCCATTTCCGATAATCATATTTACGTCAGCACCGATACCTTCAGCTCCTAAAGCAGCTTTTGTGAATGAAGTTGCCATTGAAAAGAAGTAAATAGCACCCCTGTCTTTACAGGCTAAGATAGCACTCATTTCAGTATTTTCAGTATTTACACAGTTAATTACAACATCTGCCATCTTCCCTTCAGTTAATTTACGAACTTGTTCATGAATAGATATTGCATCAGTTGCATCTGCAATGATAACATCATCACAACCTGTTTGTTTGCAAACATCAATATAAGTATCTTTTCGCACAATCCCGATTACTCTGCCATCCTTACCGGCTTTTTCTTTAGCAATTGTATTGCATAAGATGCCTGATTTCCCGTGAGCACCAATTATAACGACATTATCATTAGCATTTACTAAACGTTCAACTTGAGGAGGTGCTCCCGCTACATCTAATACCGATAAGGCTGTATTTTCATTAAAATCGTCAGGTAGTTTAGCATAAACTCCGGAACTGAATAAAATTGCTTCACCATCAATGTCTGCTTGATCTTTATCAAGATAGACTTTATTAACTTTATAAACTTTTAAAGGTGTTAATGATAACGAAACCAAAGTCGCTATTATATCCCCTTGCTTTACTTGGTGCTTCATTTCAAAAGCAGGTCCAATTTCGGCAACTCTTCCAATAAGCATACCTCCGGAGCCTGTATCTTCATTTTTATGTTTACCGGTACGAGTAGTCAGATCAATTATATGATCTGCAAAATCTTTATCTAGGTTTTTGCTTCCTTTATTAATTAGCTTATTTTTTATCTGATAAAACGATGCCGAATCGATATTTAACCTAATCACGTCAATTTTCATTTCATTATCCCAAATTTCCGCCATATCATTATCTAATATTCGTGCCGGTTGAGGTAAGACCCCTTGGGGTTCAATAACACGGTGAATGCCGTATCTACTACCGCCTGATTTCATCATATTCCTCCACTATATTATTTTAATCTATATTACGGATACTGAATAATAATAATTAAGCTATTCGTCAATCAAATTCGCCATAATCACCTTCTATCGTAGAATGATCAAATTAATCATGCATGTTATCAACTGTCAGAAAGGGCACAAAGTACTCTGTTCCCTTATTTGTCATACGATTATTTTAATTAATAAGTATTCTCTGGGTAGTATCCTGAAAAGTAAAAAAGGAGGTGAGTTCGGTTAAAGTAGGAACTCACCTCCTAATACAATTCTGCTCTACGCTATTTAATGATTACTTGAGCATAATAACTTTTTTGATAGCTACGTAATCTGTAGCATTTAATCTGTAGAAATAGATACCGCTACTAACTCTATTACCGGAATTATCGTCACCATGCCACACATATTGATATTTACCGGTTTCTAAGTGATTATCGACTATTGTTTTAATTCGCTGTCCCAGTATATTGTAAATTTCCAAAGATACTTGACTACTTTCTTTGAGGTTAAATCTAACAGTTGTTTCCGGATTGAATGGGTTGGGGTAAGCACTGAAAAGCTCAGTAGTTAATATTGGTGTAGTCTCATCTTCGACAGAAACGGAATCAAATACATATACACCAACACTGATATCACTTTCACCCAATTCATCGCAGATAGCAATAGCTTGAATAGTAGTATTGGTGTTTATTCTAATTGTTCCGTCTGTAAACTCTGAAGATTCTTCATTAGGTTCAGAACCATTTAACGTGTAATATATTGCTGCACCGGTGGTTGCAGAGGTGATAGAAACTTGTACAGGTCTATTGTATTCTCCCGGTTTGGGGGAGAATACTGGTGGTGCAGTGATCCCAACATAAGCAGTTACTATTTCGGAAGGTTTCGATTCTCCTAAATCATAAATACTAGTAACATAATATTCATAGATCCCGGTTGCTAAATCAGTATCTACATATTCGTTCCCTTCTATTGGTTCATCATTAAGTTTTTGAGGATTATTATCGTCAATATAGCGATAAATATTATAACCAATAAGTGACCTTAATAAATCAGATTGACGAACTCTGTCTTTTACTCTGCTTCTGTTTTGGGTGTTAATCTGATTTCTTTGCTGTTGCGGTGACCATGGTTCATCCCAGGAAACTGTTATTGTATTATCTGAAACATCAACTCCGATATCTTCAGGTGAATAAAGAATGTGATAATCGGCTGATGTTATATTACTACTCAGTGAGCCATCTTTATAAACTCTTGCTCTGACTTGTTTATGCCAATCGATTTCAAAAGGTTCTTCATATAAGAAGTCGTTTCTTGTAGGCTTACTGCCATTCAGAGTATAATATATTTGAGCATCTTCAATATCTGTTTCTAGGATTATTTCTATTGGTTCATAATAAATTCCTGCTTCAGGATACATATTAGGATTAGGTAGATATTCAAGATTAAAAGATACGACGTTGGAAGGTAAGGTATCTCTCTCTTCATAAACTGCAATAACATAAAAGTAGTTGATTCTTCCAGTTTCAAAAGAGTCATCAAGATACTGAGTGCTTGTAATCAAATCGGAATTTATTCTTTTGCCATTGCGGTAGATATTATATCCTTCCGGGTTACGATATTCTTGACCTAAAGATGATCTGGCATCTTGATTACGTCGAGATCTAATGTTATCACTATTTCTCCTTCTTGGTGGTGCTTCCCATTCAAATCTAACATTCTGTCCCACTATACTATATCTCAAATTCCGAGGTTTATGGATGGCAATATCTGGATCTGTTCCCATTGTTAAAGTGATCTGTGGCTTATCTTTAGAAACATCCTCTGTAGTCGCGTTTGTTTGATCAGTATCATCTTGAGTATAACGGAAACCATTTTTTTGTGTATATATTTTTACTTGCCCGCTTCTACTCCAACCTTGTACAGGTGCGAAAGCAGTGTCAATGAGTATATTGTCGACTCCGTTCCACACAAATTGATTATCTAAAGATAGCATATCCCATCTATTCTCAACAGGATTATATGTATCCATACTCAGTACTTCGGTAAAAGGTCCATTATCGTGAGCTCGAGCATCGGTGGCAGTTGTGTGTTTCATCCTAACAATAAAGTTCGGTAATGAGTTCTCCGGCGAACCATCAACGTAATAACCTATTTGATTGATCGGCATTGGTAGTCCACGAGTCAAACCGGCATTTTCTAACTCATCTGCTGTGTAAACAGTTTGAGTTCTAGTGCTTAAGAAATATATATTGATCGGACAAGGTTCTTGAGTTTCATTTACTGAATCACCTGATCCTAACTGCACAGGGATTAAACCTCCAACACCTAAAATAACTTCTCCTTCAAAAATATAGTTACCGGTTGTTAAAGTATAGGAAAAAATCAATATATCTCCTGATTCCGCATTATCATCCACCTCTATTGTTATTGCCGGGTAAAATGTTTCACTTGGGGTAAAGCTTTCAAAAGTGGTTTCAGAAATATCCAAAATTTCTACAATATCATTTTCGTTAGTAATATTTAATTCTGTATATGGTGAGGTAGCACCACCTTCATTAGTTATAGGTATAAAAACCGTAAGCTTTTCGCCCGGATCAATTAAACCGTTATTATTCCCATTTGGTTCTGGATCATCAATCAGGGCATTTAAGTGATTTAGTCTGGGAGCGTGCATAGTCATGAAAAATGTATGTTCCCATTGACTATCTTCTCCTTCATTAACAATTAAGGTAAATGCTGCTCTATGGTTATGAGGAACATTATCGGCAATACTTATTGTATATGCGTTATCAACGGTAATTTGCTGTTCACTGTCAATATCTCCAAAATATGCTTCATCCTGAAGGATAGTAACATAATCATCTTCAGTTGATAATCTGGTGGAAACATTTTCTCCGTCTTCGATGCCGATATTGACCAAAGTCATGTTAATGTCACCTGTCTCTCCAAATTGAGGATGATTTCTATTCATACCGGTAAATGAATAATTCTCTACAGCAACATAGACTGCACTTAAGCCGGTTGTAAAATATATTGCTGATTCATCTCCCAAAGGTAGCGCAGCTGTCGGATACATGTTACAGTATGTGTATTCAAGTCCCACTTTTCCTGTATGATCTGCTATACCTATAGTAGCATGGTTACCCCACTCACCATGAGGTGATCCGGAAGAGTTGTTAACATTATTAAAAACCTTGTATTGCATTTTGATAGGTCCGTCAAGTGTTAGCGTTGGATAGTAGCGTGGGTTGTACAGTATAACTTGAAAAGTCTCTTCTCTGTTATTTACAATATTACGTGCATTTTCCCACTGAATTACGAATAGATGATTGTCTTCATCATACCAGGTAAATACATCCCCTGAGCCTAGGGAAAGATTATCCCAAAATACTGCTACAACAGGCTGAGGAGCATTTGGACCTGGTAAACGTCTATTATGTTGAGTTGCCTCTTCTTTTTCGCCAAAACTTATCCATCCGTTAGCACATATGCTAACCACATCATAATCTATTCCGTAAAATGTAAATGTGAAGGGTAGGTCCATTGTCATTGTCTGTTGATTATTATTATGATCAGCGTTTAAACCGGTGTTTACACCATCACCGTCATTATCGGGTGCAATCTCTATCCAATCATAAACAGGAACATCAACATAATCAATATCCCCTTCATCAAATACCCAGTAACCATATGCATCAGGGCCTAATGGATCAGTAACGGTTACAATACCTACTTCAATTTCGTGAGTAATTCGCTGTGAAAACCCATCTTCATTATAGAGATGAAGTTCAACTTCGTATTTAACTCCTGGTATGACATATGAAGATAAAGAAACTCTGATGTGCTCATCAGAGCTGGTGATAGTATCATCAACCATTATATCCCCGAAAAAACCGATATCATTGATAATAGAAAACCCTGAACTTTCGCCAGTGAGTTCGCCATACACATCATTTAAACCTAACTGGCCTTCATTAGTTATATGAAACATCAAATAAGCTTGCTCTCCCGGTTCTAAAATACCATTATCTCCATCATCAATGATTAATTCTGTAAGAATCAGATCTGCATTATGGATGGGGATAGCAAATCTGCTTAACCAATTATTATCATCATCATCAGTAACAGTAAGATCAAATAAAGCTTGATAGTTCGATGGTGTGTCGGGAGCAATTTGAATTGAATAACTTGTCGCACTCTCAACGTCATCACCACTTGCGATATTGCCAAAAGATGCGTTAGAAGTTGTTATGTTTATGTACTCACTTTCAGTTGAGATTAAAGCTTCAACATCGGAAACTAGTTGATCAAGGTGGTTTTTGATTGATAAGTCAAAATCAATTTCAGTTCCAGCAATAAAGTCAGTTTCAGCGATAATTTCATGAAAACTAACAATGTGCATATCTTCATCTACATCAAATGAACCAATATGGGGTTTGTAGTCGGGCTTAGTTACGGTAACGTTAATAGTTCCCGTGCTATCGGGGTGAAAGAAATGAGTTATTGAACCGGTTATATCTGTAAATCCGCTAGACAAAATGTAGTCGTCTCCTTTACGAATTGTTAACCAAGCATCTTCGATAGGTTCATCATTTTCATCGGTAACCACAAAGTTGATACTGTTGCTACCTTGAGGTAATTCCTCAGGGTAATCAACCTCTAAAACCTTGGGAACGCCCGCCCAGGTATTCATTGATGGATCTCCAATAAGGTTTAACCAATGTAAATGATTGGACATTGAATTGTGATAGCTAAGCAAATTACTATACGAACGCCATACATTAAGTTTAGCTCTAACCATTGCTTGTCCCATTGTACGCAAATCTTCAACAAAGATGCCGTAAAAAACTCCAGCTTGGATACTATTGTTTTGTGAAGTATTTGTACCACCGGTAAACATACCCATTGTCGTTACTGCACCTTTAGCAACTGTAGGAGAGCCCATATTGACAATTGATACGGCATTACCACCGGTGCTTGTATTCAAAGTACCACAGGTTATAAAAGTCCCATTGAAAAGTTTATATCCATTGTTTAAAGCAGCATCGCTCGGAGACCAGCTTGACATTCCTAAATATCCACGGTACATAAAAAAAGATGAGCCTGCATTGATACCTTGATTTATCTCTGTTGAAAAATTTTGTGCGCTACCGGAAGTATTAATATGTTCGCGAAACGTTCTTTGATCATTATAACCTTCCATCAGAACTCTGATATATTTTACAATGTTATGAGAGGAGGCGTATCTGTCACCAATTAATAAAGCATTATCATACCAAGCAGTATTGGTCATGTAAGGTGTACGTTCGTGGTTACGAATCTTATTCCATACCGTTGCTAAGTCGGTATTACTAGATGCTGCTATTCTGCCCAAGATAACATCTGGTAAAAGGTCATCTCCATCTAAAAGAGTATAAGGATGATCCCCTGATTCTGTATGAACTGTTGATGTTGGCACTTGGGCAAAACTTCCGATTAAAAGGACATATTCCGGACGGTTATCCCAATTGTTGTAAGCATTTCTAATATAATTAGTTATTGCAGTCAAAGTACTCATATTATCTGTGTCCGTAACCGTTACTTTAAAACCTTTATCACGTTTCCATGAAGCAATTTGGTCAACAATTGTTGCATATGTTGCTGAATCATGGTGGATCATTAAAATATGGGGCAACTGAAAGGCATCACGAGCTCCTGGACTGCGAAACTGACCGTAATTTATCACACTCCCTTTAAGTATTTCATGAAATGCGTAAGAACGGGGACGTTGAACAATAAGTTCGTTCATACCGTTGACTGAAGTATCATACTCGATCCTGACGGTTAACCTATCAGTAATCTGTAATTCATTGCGAGACGGGTTATAAGAAAATGGATTAATAGTGATATTTATTAACCTATCATCCCGCATGATTGCTGGAGTTCCTATCTGAACTAATTGGTTGCGATGAAGGATGTCCTCACTATAAAAAGTTTCGTCTTTTAAAAATCCAGCTTTTTTATCAATCTCGAGATCAAGGTTTTGAAAAGGAATAATGTTTACATCCGGAATTATGTCGTTATTCAAAATCTGAGGGTCATCAGCATGGACTTGACCTATATCAGGTATTGATAAAACAGTTGAAAAAGATAAAAGCTCCGGTAAACCTTTTTCTCCGATTACACCTGCTTCATGATGAAATAAACGGTGGTATTCAATACCATCTATCTCAACTGGAATTAACTCTATATCAGGTAAATTAAACTCTATCTCAGTGAAGTTGTCTCCTGTACGGATGACTTCGAAAGAACTGTTTAATGCATATAATTGGCTTGCTGTAAATACGGCTAACAATACTATAATGAATAATAGTTTACAGCTAAAGCTAATATGGTTACTACTCATAATTTTTCCTCCATTTTTTGGTCGGAGATAAACTAATTAATATGGCTCTCCGATAATTTTTATCGGTAGAAAAAATCAGTAAATCAATGCCGTCAAGAAAAAAATGTATATGTAACCACATCTTGCTTTATTCTTTAATATAAATAAAACAATAAACCGAAAATATCATACGGGAGTATTTAAAAAAAACAAGCTACAGACCGGAACTTAGTGCCGGGTGAAAGCCAAGGATAAAAATTACGAGGAAATATTTTTTTTTAATGGTGTGGAGGAGACCAACTAATCTTATGAAAAATTACTATATTATAATATAAATATATGCTATTTTAAGCGTAAAGGATAATCTATTCGAGTCTCTGAACAATCAATATCAGTGAGAATACTAAAAACAACGAAATGAAGGGAATAGAATATAATAACATGTAAACAAACACTATAGGGACGACAAAATCACTATCTTTCTGTTAATTACAAAGTGCTAAATATTTAAGATTATAAAAAAAAATCAGAAAATGAACAAAAAGCTTGACATGATAACTTAATCTCATTTACTGGGGACGTTAATATAAAGATAATAAAGGAAGGATTTTCTCCCTTTACCATAAAAGGAGGTAACAATGAAGTCGTTAATTTTAATACTCATTGCCATTCTTGTTGGCAGTGTGTTATGGAGTCAGGAGATCGAAGAATTAATATTCTGGGATTTCGAGGATCGGCTCGATCCAGTGTATGTGCACCCCAATGTTGGGGAAGCAAGTGATATTTCAATATCAATTGGCGATATTGAATTTATGGATGGAACGGATGGCGGTAATAGTTTGATCGGTTTCGCTTCTGATTCCTTATGGACTACAGATGAAACCTTTAATCCGAATAATCTGCCGGATCATGAAAAGTATATTGAATTTTCCTTTAAAACTGGATTATTACATACGATGTATATACATTCACTTGAATTTCGTTTCGGACGGAATCAGTTCGGTCCACGAGGTGCTGTATTACAACTTAGCTTGGACGACTTCGACACGGTAGTTAATACAGTTTCTTTAGGTCAAATTACGAGTGAAGATCCTAACAATTTGAATGAAATGGGTGTTACATTTGATCCCGTGGCCGGTTTAAGATATGGTAGCGAAGTTCAAGAACTGTTTTTTAGGGTATGGCCTATTGGTGCGCTCGAACATGAACCGGAACCATTAGTATTTTGGGATTTTCAGGATCGACTTGATCCGGCATATGTACACCCTGCTATTGGTGATGCAAGCGATATTTCTTTATCGATTGGCGATATAGAGTTTATGGCTGGAACTGATGGAGGTAATTCTTTGGTAGGTTTTGCCTCTGATTCCTTATGGACTACAGATGAAAACTTTAATCCAAATAATCTACCGGATCATGAAAAATATATTGAATTTTCTATAGAAGCTGATCCTTTTCGATCGGTGTATATTGATTATGTTGAGTTTCGTTTTGGCCGCAATGAATATGGTCCCAGTGAAGTAATACTTCAGATTAGTCATGATAACTTTAATACTGTTGAAAATACTGTTTCTTTAGGCGATATTACTAGTGAAAATCCTAATGATTTAGACGACTTTGTCTACGTATGGGATCCTGCACAATATTTAGATTTTGACGGTGTGGATGAATTATCTTTCAGATTATGGCCAATCGGCGCTGAAGAATGCGATCCGGATGAGGATGATGATTGTGATGATGCGATGTTAATGCTTAACAATTTCCTTATAGTCGGCTATGAAGATGTTCCTCCGATGCTTATGATGAATAATTTCCGTGTTAATGGTTTCATGGTTGGTTTCCCCGCAGTATCATTAGTTCTTGACCGCAGTGGAAGCATGGGAACGGAAAATTTTGGTTTAGGTCATTGGCCCGGAGCAAAGCAAACAGCGCAAAACTTCGTCGACGGAGTAATGTTAAATTTAGATGCTGTTAGTGTAGTCAGTTTTGCTGTAGAAAGACTCGTTGAAAATATAATACATGCTGATGTGCACCTTTCTAATAACTTTATCGGACCTGCACCGGGAGCACCTGAATGGGACGACTATGTAACTAGAGATACTGTAGTCAACAACATTGAAAATATTCCTTATCCCAAAGGAAGGACAAGTATAGGTTCCGGAATACTGAAAGGTTTGGAACAATTAGCTTCAGCTAACGATTCACCAGGCAAAGCTGCTATGATCCTAATAACAGACGGCTTGGACAACTGGCGGCCATTTGCCCGTGGTGTTGTCCCCGATGTTCCTGATTCGGTCTCAATTTATACGATAGGTATTGGTGCTACGAACATAGATGCCGGTCTTCTTATGTGGATAGCTGCAGCTACAGGTGGCGGTCGTTTGATTGCACCAAATGCAGAAGCGTTAAATGAGCTATATGCCTTCATTTACTGGGAAGGTATAGTAGGATTAGACGCTATATACAATAATGTGCAGACAATAGTTGCGCATGATAGTCATAGTCACGATATAGTAGTAGATGATCGAACGCAAAAAGCTAGGTTTGAAGTTTTTTCGAACGAGGATTATGACGAACACAATCCTTTATCATTACTAGATGCATATCTAATATCTCCAACAGGAGAAACTATCAACGCTAACGATGCTTTAGACAATAAAATGATTTCGTATTCTAAGGGCTTTGCTTCAATCTCTTATGAAATAATTGATCCGGAATATGGTGTCTGGGAATTAGTCGTCAGAGGAAATAATATTTCAGAAGAACATCGATACGTAGTTTCAGCCTTTGCTAATTCCGGAATTAAAATGGATGTAATTGAAGAATATGATCCGGATGAAGAAACTCTTATTGAGGAACCTTATGACCTAAAAGTAGCATTTATGGACGGTGATACTCCCATTTCCGGAGTTCAATTAACTGCTACAATTTATCCTCCTGAAGATGATATACGGAACAGACACTATTCTCGAGTTGAAAATACACCTTTTGCCGATTATGAACCGGAAAATACTATTCGTACACCTTTCAACAGGACACGCTCGCGCCGTAGTTCAATCGAACTGACTTTTTCAGAGACTGAACCCGGAATATACGAAGCTACCTTTTATGATACAGAAGTTGCCGGAGCTTACGAATATCGTATAGATGCTAGTATAGATAATCAGAATTATAGTTTTGAAAGATTTACAAAAAGCTTTATTTATATAGCACCACCGGAACCGATTGGAATTCCGACTTTGGCTCAGCCGGAACATGAGGCTATGGATGTCGGCAAAAGCCCGACTTTTGTGTGGTCAAATGTGCATAATGCTGAAACTTATCACTTCCAATTAGCAACAGTTCAGGATATAATCGTTGATATTCAGCAGCTTGATGACAACCATATAACTCTAGAGGATCTCGAAGATGTAGAGTTAGATTGGGACACTGATTATACCTGGAGAGTTAAAGCCGTTAGTGGAGAAGATGAGAGTTATTGGTCACGAATTTATTCCTTCAATACAGGTTTACCTGAAATACCCACTCCTCACGGTTTAGATGGCTATATCGATGGGAATGCAATACATTTAGAGTGGAATGCATCACCTGATGATATTGAATTCTATGGGCCATTATATTCATTTTGGGTTTATAGAAATGGATCGTACAGAGCTATAACTAATCCGGCTACAACTGAGTTTGTTGATCGTGATATTATACCGGGGCAGACTTATAGCTATTATATTGTCGCTGTTTACGGAGAATCGGGTGGTTGGCCATCTGATCCTTCGAACGAAATAGAGATTACAGTTACAAGTATTGAGGATGAAGGAGTGCCATTAGTAACCGCTATCAAAGGTAATTATCCTAATCCATTCAACCCTGAAACTAACATAATGTTTGATTTAGCTGAATCAAGTTATACCAAAATTACCGTCTATAACATTAGCGGTCAAAGAGTGAGAACTCTGGTTGATGAAAAACTCAACCCTGGAAAACATTCAATAGTTTGGAACTCTCAAGATGATAATCTAAGACCGGTGAGCAGTGGTATATACTTTATCAAAATGGAGACCGAGGAGTATACGGGACAAAGAAAAATATTATTCCTTAAGTAATAGAATTGATGCTTCGGTATTAATTCAAATCAATATAATTTATTATTGGAGCTTCGAAGATTTCGAAGCTCCTTTTGTTTGTCCTGAATGTTGGCTGAACTGACAGGAGTATCGAGTCAACCCTGGAAAGCGTCCACAAGATTAAAAGAGATATTCTCAGCAACAAGCCTTGAAGTAAAATCTAGAATTATTGAATGAGAGAACTAAAGTTAGTCGGTAGGGGAGGCTAATTTTTTCAACAAGTTGGAAACTCAACAATTGGTTAATGCTGCAGATTATGACGCGATCGCGACACTGGAGATGGCGTCTAGTAAAATGGGAATAAACAGCAGTTGTTTGTTGAGCAGAATCGGAAACAGGAATATTGAAAGCAATTAATGCAATATCTAAGTGAGTTTATTTCTCAAACGGTCAACTTCCTAATAATGCCCTTCTGATTATTGGGTTTTGAGAAATAAACTCAAATAATAGTTTGTATTTCAAAATACTCGTCTATCTATGACTGGTATCAATTAACTTTTATCGGCCTTTAACACTTCTAAAAATGCTTCTTGCGGAACTGAAACAGAACCGATATCTTTCATTCGCTTTTTACCTTCTTTTTGTTTTTCGAGTAATTTTCTTTTTCTTGTAATGTCACCTCCATAACACTTTGCGGTGACATTTTTCCGCATAGCATTTATGGTACTTCGAGCAATAATCTTAGAGCCAATGGAGGCCTGTAAGGCGATTTTAAACAAATGCTTAGGTATTACATCAGCTAAGGTGTCGGTAATGCTTTTGCCCCAACTATAGGCCTTTGATGAATGACATATGAATGACATTGCATCGACTTTTTCTCCATTAATTAGAACGTCTACTTTGACTATATTAGATCGTCGAAATTCAAGGAAACTATAGTCTAAGGATGCATATCCTTTACTGACAGATTTAAGTTTATCGTAGAAGTCAAATATTATTTCAATTAAAGGCATTTCGTAAGTCAGTTCAACTCTATGCTGATCAAGATATTGAATATTATTTTGAATTCCTCGTCGATCTAATACTAATCTCATAATATTACCAATGTATTCTTCAGGTACGATGATCTCGACGTTCATAACGGGTTCTTTTATATAATCTATTCTAACCGGATCGGGCATATTAGCTGGATTACATACTATCATTTCAGATCCGTCAATCATATTGATAATGAATATTACACTTGGGGATGTGGAAATTATGGGAACATTAAATTCTCTAAGAAGTCTTTCTTTAAAAATTTCTAAATGTAACATTCCTAAAAAACCACAACGAAATCCAAATCCCAGAGCCAGCGAATTTTCCAACTCATAAACCAAAGATGCATCATTGAGTTTGTATTTACCAATACTTTCTCTTAGGTTTTCATAGTCATCGTTATTTACTGGAAATATTCCACTATATACCATTGGTTTTGGTTCTTGATATCCGGAGAGTGCTTCCGAGCAAGGTGCGAATGTATTTGTTATTGTATCGCCAACCCTCGCATCTGCAACTTCTTTTATATTGGCGATAATATATCCTACTTCACCTGTTTCTAATTTAGAACATTTATTTTTTTGAATTCTTAAGTATCCAATTTCCTCAATTTCGTGTTCTTTACCGGTCGCCATTATCCGTATTTTATCACCCGTGTTAAAACTACCGTCATAAACACGTACAAGTATAACAACTCCTCTATATTTATCATATTGAGAATCAAAAATCAGACCTTTGGGTGGTGCATCCGGATTCCCTTGAGGAGGTGGTAGTGATGTTATTATGGCTTTTAAAAGATTTGTAATTCCGACTCCTTTCTTGGCACTAATTTTGTAGATCATTTCTGCTTTTATTCCTAAAAGATCTATTAAATCGGCTTCGATATTTTCAATATCGGCATTAGGTATATCAATTTTATTAATTACCGGGATAATGTCTAATTCATTATCTATTGCTAAGTAAAGGTTGCTCATAGTTTGGGCTTCAATTCCTTGTGATGCGTCAACCAATAATACAGCTCCTTCACAAGATGCTAAGCTTCTAGATACTTCGTAAGAAAAATCAACATGTCCCGGTGTATCTATCAAATTTAAAGTATAAATATTACTATTATATTTATAATCCATTCTTACAGCATGTGATTTGATTGTAATTCCTTTTTCTCTTTCTAAATCCATGCTATCAAGGATTTGTAAAGCTCCGGATTGTTTTTCTATAGTTCCGGTTTCTTCTAATAATCGATCTGCTAAGGTTGATTTACCATGATCTATATGAGCGATTATACAGAAGTTTCGAATATAATTTTGGTTCATAGAATATTACTCCATCAATGAATTATCTTTTGTCTATGGGTTAAATGTTAATACTAGCTAATTTATTTGAGCAGTAACATCTTTTTCGCATCTTTAAAATCAGAGAGTTCCATTTTGTAGAAATAGACTCCTGAACTGACCGTGTTTCCCCGGTCATCAAGGCCATCCCAAATGACTTTAGTATTGCCTTTAGGTATGGTTTCGTATATGAGTTTTCTTACTTTCCTTCCTTGAATATTGTAAATACCTAATTTTACATTTTGGGGTTCATCTATAGTTAAGGAAATAGTAGTTTTATCGTTAAACGGGTTAGGATAGTTTTGTCGTAAATATACATTGTAAGATATTTCAGGGATGTTTATGATTAACGTGTTATCACTAAAGTTGCCAGTACGTCGGAAATTGCCACGATAAGCTGACCAAGGCATTTTCTCTCCTGAAGGGATTTTGTAATCGATACAACTCACTCCATTGCTTCTGCCGAATCCAATTTCTAAGTCACCGTCACCATCCAAATCAGCAATAAACATAGGAGATGATGGAGCATAATGCAGGGGAGCTGGGAGTAAATCTGCTTTTGTTCCATCGGAATTAAATCCATGTATTTCCCCGGTGTTAGTGGCGACTAAAATATTCAATTGCCCGTCGCCATTAATATCGGATATGAGTGGAGGTTGGGTTACCACTTGATTGAGTTCTACAGGGAATCCTTTGAACATATTTCCAGAAATATCAAATAAATTGACAATGCCTGATGTTGTTACACAAACAATATCAAGAGAACCATTATTATTAAAATCAGCTGCAATTGGTTCCGATACAATCCTCCCGGATAGTTCGAAATTTGATACTATATTACCTGTGGGAGAAATCACAAAAATTTCTCCTGTTGAAGTAGCTGTAACTATATGATTATTATCTAAAATTATGGGAGAAGTAGAAATCTGCCCCCCGACATTTACCGGAAAATTAGGAAGAGTATTACCGGAATTATCGATTATATAGAGGTCTCCATTTTGTAATCCTACTACTATCTCATAAGTTTGATCGTTATTAAAATCTCCTGCAGCTAATTCAACAATAGATGAAAAAGGAAAAGAAATAGGAAATCCGGGAATAAGACGTCCTGTGTAATCTAAGGCATACAGTTTTTTATCAACCGAAAAAGTAAGAACTTCTAATCTATTGTCACCAGTAATATCTGCAAGTACAGGAGTTTGTAAAAATTGAGTGTCTTCATGAAAATATAAAATCTCTACTCCTTCAATACAATAAGCCTTTATATATCCTGATCTATTAACCATAACGAACTCTGGAGAACCATTATTGTTAATATCTCCTTTAGAAATACTCCTTAACATGCTACCGGTGTTATTTATTCTTGGTAAAACTTTTTCAGTTTTATAATCAAGGAAGTTAATGTTGCCGGAAATATCGGCTACAACAAGTACTGGATTATCTTTCCCTGGTAAATCAGTAATTATCGGTGCGCTATTAATTGATGTGTCGGATTTCCATGGGAAATGTTGTTGTTGTAAGGATATTGGAACAGATACAATAAATTCTTTCTCAAATATATTATTAGTTTCTGTTATAGCAGAGATTTGTAAATCAAAATCAAGCTCACCGTAATCTATGCATGCCGGTAAAGAGATAGTAAACGGTTCTAAATTTTTCCCGCTATCCCCAGGTAGTAATGCTGGGAAATTAACCTCGTCTTGTTCAATAGTAATTTTCTCATTGTCAATAAAAAGTCTGCCGGTTATGGTCTCTGCAAGAGCCCAGTCTTCCTGATTTTCTATTTCTATATAGAGGTTAAAGGTCTCTCCAGGGTTAATTATTCCATCGTTATCACCTAATATGTCATTATAAGATATATCAACAGGTACAATAAATGGGAATTCATTATTGGGACCTCTCAAATATATTGTTGGATCGCCAAAAAGAATTTGAGTGTAAAATGCCCAACGCATAAACCCATTTTTCCATAAATGATCCTGAAAACTATTTTCTATAGCCTCATTAACTCGGTATTCACGCGAATAATTATGAGCATATCCGATTTGACGAATATTTTCTCCGAACAAAGCATTGATAAAACTTAAATGAAAAAGCTGGGATGCTCCTCTGGTACTTTCCGGCCAATACCATCCGTAACGTGTATTTCCGATAAAAGCAAAAAAGCCTCCCTCAGCATTAACTAATCTTTGTCCAATAGCTTCAGAATCGGGTGTCGTAGTATTATCAAAAGCACAAGTAAAACAACCTTGTGAGTATACGATACCAAATTCCTTGTTATCCATTTGGTTAACACTGGCAGAGTTAACTCCAAAAACCGTGTTTTGGTTAGAATGCCCCAAATGATTGAGAAAACCAACCCCATTTTGTATATCTCGCAAAATATCTGGTGGTGAATAAGTACCATCTTTTTCATAATACCTTGTGTACTTATAGTCTTGAGGCATAATGTCTATGATCTCTTCTATGTAATCCGAACCCCAGGTTACATCATCTAATTTTTGTCCAATCATTACGGCTATGTCATCACTGAATGAAGGAGCAGATTCGTAATGCTCGCCTTTATTTAGCATGTTGTTAAAGCTTTTTTCCGCAATAGCCGGTATTCTTCCGACAGCTATTTCCGAAAACCAGTCTATCTCATCGTCAATCTCTCCATATATTTGATTATCGTTTGAATCCCAATTACCGTCTAAGTTGCTGTAATAAAGATCCGAAGGTATAGAATCGTCTTCATAATCACTCCACAATCCTTCTACAAAACAATATAATCCTCTGACAGGAACGATGACATCATCTCCACCAAGAATAACAAACTCCAAAGGCGTATCGGTGAGGGAGTAAGTCTGGTAAGCATCAATTATGAAATTGCGTATTTTTTCTTGGTTATCAATCCCTTCATATGAAGTATATATGTCCTCGACTGTAAAAACTGTAGTTGTAAGGCCAGCAAGATTCTTTCTTTTTATGTAATCGTCAAAAAAAAACTTTGTGCTCTTAGCTGTAATAATTATTGAAGAATATGGATCCTCAAAGGCTGGTAGAATTGCTTGAGTCGGGAAATAATTTTTATAATAACTGTAAGCTAATTCGGGATTTATAACTAATTGTTTGATGGAATTAATTGTTTTGTTATTAGTGACAAGATACTTGTTTTGTTTGCGGTGATATGAATCATCAAATTCAGTTTGGATGTGAATGTTAAACTGAGAATAATGATGTAACACTGATTCATCAATATTATATTGATATGGATAGAGATTTATTAGCAAAAGATCAAAACCATTTTTTCGGTGAACTCCAATATCTTGATGAGTTGTGTTGGGATATAGGCCTTCAACAATAAAGTTATTTTCATTTGGTAAATAACTATTTTGCTTGTCAAATAATGAAACCGGTATTTGTCTTGTCCCACTCCTAATCTCGATATCCTGATACGATTCTCTTGTTAGGGTAGCATCAACTGTAATATTTGTGATTATATTACCTTGGGGTAAAAGTATTCGTAAAGGTTTAAAAGGCAGAACAGGTTCACCCGGTTTATTCATCAAAGGATACTCGGAAATTAGCATATTTCTCTTAAAGACCGGCTCTTCAACATCAATAACGAAGTTGAGGTTTCCGTATAGATAAGTGGTTGTTAAAATGAGTAAGCTGATAATTCGTGCTAGTACTTTCATAATAAAACTTCTTTTCAAAAGTAATAGTATAGTCAAGAAAATTTGTCGTTTAATAAGGACTGTAAGCAATAAAATATCTGTTAATTAGCTGTGAAGGTAGATGACTCTACGGTTCCGGTAATATACTGAATGTATATCCGAGTTTAGATTTTCCCTTCTTTTTTAAGAATGGTGTTAATGTTACCACCCGGTTGTTTAATAATCATTATAATGATAATACCGGATTTCCTGATCTGCAAAGAAAAGATTTGACCAATGAAAAGGTTGTAAAATTATGTAGCAATATTTCGTAGGAGGTAATATGGAGTATCCATTCGAACAGATCGAACGCAAGTGGCAAAAAAAATGGCAGGAAGTTAACCTGTGGCAAGCTAAAATGAACCCGGAAAAGAAAAAATACTATGTCTTATCTATGTTCCCTTACTCATCAGGTGCTTTGCATATGGGACATGTATCAAATTACTCGATAGCTGATGCAATTACAAGATATTTTTTGATGAAAGGATATAATGTATTTCAACCTATGGGTTATGATTCTTTTGGATTACCAGCAGAAAATTTTGCTATACAGAATAATACACATCCTCAGTTAGCTACTGAAGATAATATAAAAACTATGCGTAAACAATTTGATAATGTAGGTTTTGGGCTCGATTGGAGCAATGAAATAAGTACTTCCAGACCTGATTATTATAAATGGAACCAATGGCTTTTTAAAAGATTTTATGAAAAAGGTTTAGTGATCAAGAAAAAAGCCCATTTTAATTGGTGTACAGACTGTCAAACTGTTTTGGCTAACGAGCAAGTTTTAGAAGGTAATTGCTGGCGCTGTGATGAAAAGGTTGTTTTGAAAGAAATGGAGCAATGGTTTCTAAAAATCACAGATTACGCAGAGGAATTGCTTGATTTTTCTAATGTTTCATGTTGGCCGGAAAGAGTTATTACAATGCAAAAAAACTGGATATGGAAGAGTGAAGGATCTAAGATTTATTTTAAACTAATCGATTCAGATAAAAAAATAACTGTTTTCACAACACGTCCGGACACAATATTTGGATGTACTTACTTAGCATTGCCACCGGAACATCCAATTGTCATTAATTGGCTAAAAGAATCAAATGTTGATCAAAAAGTTAAATCGTTTTGTGAAAAAACAATTAATTCTGATAGTTCGCTGAGAACAACGGATGATTTCACCAAGGAGGGAGTTTTTAGCGGAAAGTATTGTATTAATCCGGTTAATGGAGATAAAATCCCGATTTGGATAACTAATTATGTATTGGTCGAATACGGTACGGGAGCTGTAATGGCAGTGCCTGCCCATGATCAGAGAGATTTCGAGTTTGCTAAAAAACATGACCTTCATATTAAGATAGTAATACAGAATCAGGAAAGAGATTTAACAGTAGATAAGATGAAAGAAGCATATCTTGAATCTGGTTTTCTTACTCATTCTGATGCTTTCAATGATATGGATAGCATCAGTTCTATGAAAGCAATTAACAGTTGGATGGAAGAACAAGGAATTGGGAATAAGGCTGTGACATACAAACTAAAAGATTGGGGTATTTCCAGACAACGCTATTGGGGAACTCCCATTCCCATAATTCATTGTAATAAATGTGGTTCTGTCTTAGTTCCTGACGAAGATTTGCCCGTCGAGTTACCTGTTGATATAGAAGTCGGTAAAACTAGACAAAACCCTCTTTTATCAGCCGAGGAGTGGTTAAATGTTAAATGTCCTAAATGTAGAGGTAATGCACGAAGAGAAACAGATACAATGGATACATTTGTAGATAGTTCTTGGTATTATGCTCGGTTCATTGATTCTCACAATAAACAAAAGCCTTTTTCTAAAGAAAAAGCAGATTATTGGTTACCTGTTGATCAATATATTGGAGGCATAGAACATGCATGTATGCATTTGATGTACGCTCGTTTTATTCATAAAGTATTGAGAGATTTGAATCTTCTTAGTTCTAACGAACCATTTAAAAGGCTACTGACTCAAGGGATGGTTATTAAGGATGGAGCAAAGATGTCAAAGTCCAAAGGAAATGTTGTCGAACCTCTTTACATGATAGATCGATACGGAGCTGATACTGTGAGAGTATTTATGCTTTTTGCTTCACCACCGGATAAAGATGTTGAATGGAATGATGAAGGTGTAATGGGTGCATTCCGTTTTCTAAATAGAGTTTGGCGTCTCATCAATAACAATGTGGATATAATCAAAAAAAATGCAAACAATACGGTTAAAGAATCTTTTGATGTACTAAACGATCTTCGATATTCTACTCATTTGACTATTAAGAAAGTATACGAAGATATCGAAAATCGCATGCACTTTAATACAGCTATAGCTTCAATCATGGAACACCTAAATAACGTAACAGCAATAAAAAACGTAAATCTTCTTACCAAACAAGAACAAGCAGTTTTTGCAGAAGCATGTTTAGTTATTCCAAGACTATTGTATCCGTTTGCTCCACATATTGCAGAAGAACTATGGCAGTTGACAGGTCATAAAGATTTGATCCATGAAGCAGGTGTATTACAGTATAGAGCCGATTTTTTGAAAAAAGATGAGATTACTTATGTAATTCAAATTAAGGGGAAAGTTAGAGGGAAAATGACTATTCCTGTCGATACAACAGAAGATGAAATCAGGAGACAAGCTCTCAAAGTGGACAATGTGGAAAAATATATACAAAATAAAACAGTAAAAAAAATAGTGGTAGTAAAAAATAAATTAGTTAGTATTGTTGTGTAAAAGTAAAATGTCCGATAATATGGAAAGATGCGATATATACATTTATAAATCACCTGTGGGCTTTTTAAGATTGATGGCAAACTCTAAGTGCTTAAAATGTATCTCTTTTATCGATGATTGGGTTATTAACAATTATGAATCAAACAACAAACACTTGTTAATGACAATAAAACAGTTAGATGAGTATTTTGCCGGTAACAGAAGATCATTCCATATATCAAGAGAGTTTCAAAATTGCAGTGGTTTTCATCGATCCGTATGGAAATCACTGTGCAATATACCTTATGGAGAAACTAGAAGCTATAAAGATATTGCAATAATTATTGGAAATCCTTTGGCCTGTAGAGCGGTAGGAAATGCATGTAAATCTAACCCTTATCCTCTTATTGTTCCTTGTCATCGTGTTATTTCTTCAAGTGGCAGTTTAGGGGGATTTTCTCCAAATATTTATATTAAAGAGAAATTATTGGATTTTGAGAAACAAATTACCCATAACTTTCGCAACGGACATCTAGAATCATTAATGATTTACTAACTGTTCTCAAACTCACTCTAACCGGTTTTATTCGCCTGATCATCTTGTTAGTATTCTAATTCATAACAACCTTATTTCAACGTAATAAAAAATTACAAAGATACCATTGTTTGTCCGAATGTATGTCACGATAGCCTCTCATTAAAATGCAGATTATACATATAGAATCCGGTAACTACAAAGCGACCTCTTTCATCCCTGCCATCCCAAAAGACGTTATGTTCACCTTGGGGGATATAGGCATCAAAGACCCGTTTCACAAACTGACCTTTGAGATTATAGATTTCAATAGTCACCTTCCCATTATCGGAAAAGTGAAGTTGATATTGGTTCCCGTACTACTTCGAGTCTGTCCTGCCTGCCGATTAGAATGCAGATTGTAACCGGGTTAGGAAAGTTACTCAGATTAAACTCCTCCTCTCTCAGTATCTTAGTTACCTTGTCACTCTCTTTCACTTCCATATCCTATTGCCACTGATATGCTCCCATATCAATCTTGCCATCTACTATTCTCGGGTTTCTCGCCAAATCATACTCTGGAAACTCAAAGTCTGGGATATCCAAAGTCCCTGCTCCTCGTACCGGTGACTCGCTCGATACTGAATAGGGAGACAATCCCAAATCATTCTCTCCGGTGAAAAGCGGATCTTCATCAATGTTGCCTTTCTCCCAGGTTAATATAAAAGGAAGATTACACCTATTTCATAACCACCTAAACCGGATATATCATCATGAGAAAATGATGATTCAATAGTACCGTAATTAATACTGGCAATACTGCCGATATTACTGTTTCCGTTAATAATCTCCTTCATAGGATGAAGAATATAGGATCAACACATTGTTAGCTCCAACAAGGGAAGAGACTGTATCATTACCATATACTTGGACATTCACCAGCCGAACTCTGACCAGATTCCCGAACTGTGTACTAAAAAGATCGACGTTGGAATTATGTCCGGTGATTGTCAAATCGTATATGGCATAATAATTGCCATTATTGGTTCCACTAAAACTATCTATCGGGGTTCATTCCCCGGTAAGATAGATATCATTCACCTGAATAAATGAACTGTCCGGATAGTTGCGGACATTGTCTAGTTCTAGCTGATTACTAACTAACCAGGGATCTTCAATAGTTCCTCTACCGCTCATCTGGGCGGTGAGAGGCGCCAGCAAAACTAACCTTATCATTAGAATATTTATGTATTCATAATTAACTCCTCTATTTTTTAGTTGACAGAATATCGGTGTTAATATTATTAATCAAATCAGATCACTCATTGGGAATGTTCCGATTTATCCGGGGATTTGTCCCCGGGCAGTAACTCTTGTTGCGAATGTGTTTCACAATGTCGTATAGACATTGACATTTATTCAACAAGTCTACTAGGCAGCTAGTTAATTAGTATACTAGTTAACTAGCTGCAACTCCTTATTTATTACGGATATTAATTACTCTACTTGTTAATATTTCATCACCCGGATAAAATCAACAATCTATTATGACTGTGTAATCTCTTAATCTCTCTGCTTCCCAGTTTAAGCAGAGAGATATCTAAGATAAAGCGGTTACGAGAGCATATTAGTATTCTGCTAAATAGACATATAATAAAATGTGAATTGCTTAA
>PWOA01000011.1 GCA_003564155.1 Candidatus Cloacimonadota bacterium | reverse complement strand
TTACTGATTATATCGAGTCCCATTTTAACATGCCCGGATCTTTTGCTAATAAATTGATCAGGATATTTAAACAGTTCTCTGAAAAGATGCAGCTTGATGAAACAACAATAGTTGGCATAGGAATTGATAAGTTGAGTCTTATTCTGCCGATAATAAAGAAAGTGGACGCTATCGAACAAGATGTATGGATAAAGAAAGCTACCGACATGACTATCGGCGAGTTAAAGGAAGAGGTGGAACTGTACAAGGAAAAGCACCGGAAGCTTAATATCGAGGATGTATTCGCTGATCAATTCGTGGAAAGAATGGTTACTGATTTAAACTGTTCTAAAAAGAAGTTAATGTATAACTTGGCCGTTTATTTCCACTACGAAGACCACGAATCCGTATGTGATGACATTGCCGCTAGGTCAACCAAAATCAAAGAAGACGGGATACCCGCAAAAAAAACTCAACCCAGTGAAATATAAGGAGAAAAAGTGGCTGCAACAAAAGAAAACAAAGAAGAAACCAAAGAATTAACCCTCACTAGTAGTCAGAGATTTTTATCTATGGTAGAACGAGAATACATGGCGTTTAGTAATAGCGACACTAATTTTGACGCTAAGCATAAAAAGCTGGCTACTCACTTGTTTGTTAGGATAGACCATGATATTAAAGATGCACAGGCTGACGGCAAGGATGTAACGTGGAAGAACATAGACCTAAAGAAGCTGGCTGTCGACTCGTATCACGTTATCAGTGTAGGCTTAGATGGGTTTATCCCTAATCACGTGTCGGCTATCCCATTCTATAACAACAAGAAACAAAAATACGACATATTATTGTTGCCGGGATATGTCGGCGAGGATTACTATAAGAAAAAATACTCTGCGGATCCTATTAAAACAATAATCTACGAGCTCGTTTACGATACTGACGAGTTCACGGTAATCAAAAAAGATATCAATAATGCGATAGAATCCTATATCTTTAAAATCACGAAACCCTTTAAACGTGGGAACGTAATAGGTGGCTTCGGATATATAGTATATGAAGACCCGTCCCTCAATAGGGTAATAACCGTAGATAAAGATGATTTTGACAAGGTTGCAAAAAGCAATCCGTTCTGGAGTAAACATCGCACAGCTATGGAATTTAAAACCTTAGTCCATCGAGTAACCGGTAAAATAATGCTTGATCCCGACATAGTTAACGCCAGCGTTGAAGCACTGGACAGTGCTGATAAGATAGGACTATATGGCGAGATAGCTGAAGACAAAACGCTTGATGCCAAGAACGAGATCAGAACTAACGCCAATACGGAAACAATGGACTTTGACCCAGAGACGGGCGAGGTGCACGATGGCGAGATACAGGGAAACAGCGATGAAAGCGAGTTAGAAATGCAAGAGGATGATGGTTCAGGGCCAGGATTCTGATGGAAATACATACTATCGGCAGCAGTAGCACCGGTAATTGTCACAAGATAGACGATAGTCAGACCGCACTTTTAATCGAGTGCGGTCTTCCGTTTAAGAAAATTCTGTCGGGGCTAAACTATGATACATCCGATATTCATGGATGTATAATTAGTCATGCACACGGCGACCATTGCGAGGCCATAAACGAAGTAATTGCAGAGTCGATACCTTGCTTTGCCTCTACGGGAGAAATATCTTTAATGCGGGCGAAGAATCTATTTAAAAAGGACTATAGCGACAGTCGGCTTGTGACGATAGTTGCAGGGAAACAGTTTAAAGTTGGTACCTTTACGATTAAACCTTTTAATGTCTCGCACTCGACCCCAGAGCCATTGGGATTCTATATCAAAAGTAACCATACTAATGAAAGGCTGGTTTACTTATGTGACACCTCGTATAGTAAGTATATATTCCCGGGGCTTGATTATATTATGGTTGAATGTAATTATGACGAAACGATGGTAGAGAATAACGAGCAACTAAACAAAAAAGCTAAGGAGCATATATTAACAGGTCATTTCGGACTCCAGAATGTCAAGGATTTCTTAGAGGCGAATGATCTAAGCAGGGTGAAGTGTATTCACCTACTACATCTATCAAGCCGCCATTCGGATGCGGAAAAATTCAAAAAGGAGATTCAAGAAGAATTTGGCAAGCCGGTAATTATTGCACCGAAATAACTGCCAGATTATTTCTAAGTAAGATGAATATTCAAAAAGAAATAATGAATAACGAACAAAGGATTGATATTATTAGCCAAGTCGAGGGACAACTAAACGAAGCTTGCGAAATCCTATATGCGTTAAAATCTACAATGTATGGCGGAAGTGTAGTTATATCCAGGAGTACAGACTATTACGACATACTAAAGAAACTCCAGAGGTTCATTAAAGATATACAGAAGGATTCTGAGTCATATCAATCAAGGAACCACAGTTGGGCCAATGCGGAAGAAAACATCAAAAAAAACAAAAGGAGCTTCTAAGTGAAACAACACAAGTTATGTATATTCCCGGAAATGAACGAGGCGGAATCTAAAACATTAAAAACCGATATCGAAGCTAACGGATACGATGGAAGATCACCTATTTATATCTACGAAGGCGACATATTAGACGGCTGGGAAAGATATAAAGCATGTCAAGAATTGGGAGTAGAACCT
>PWOA01000005.1 GCA_003564155.1 Candidatus Cloacimonadota bacterium | reverse complement strand
GTTTACTGTTTACTGTGTTTGTATAACCGTTAGGTAAACCGTTGTCTAAACCGTTAGGTAAACCGTTAGGTAAACCGTTGTCTAAACCGTTCATAATTACATCGGCATACTTCGGTATATGCAGTTTGCAGCAGTTTACAAAATCGTTTAATAAACTGTTTGCTGGCAAACCCTTCACCTTATTGATTATTCCGGTAGCTTGATTAGGGTTATTTATGCTGTGATACTTAAGGTAATTCGGCAACAAAACGACTTCCTTTTGTTCACAATACATAACCATATTACTGTCTATAAGTGATTTAAATAGTTTGTTAAACCGTTTATCTAACCCTTTAATAAACGGTTTAAGATCAGCTATGATATACTCTTTTGGTATTCGATAATATCCAGCCATATTACTGTGAGGTGAAGACAACAGATACATGTAAAGCATCATCGAATCTCCTCCTAAACTTACCAGTTTATCATCTGTCCATAGCTTGTTTGCTATCTTAGTGTATCGTGTTTTTACTTCTTCCATTACTCCCTCCCTTGTTTTTCTAACCATTCTTTTATTTCCGGCAGTGAATATCTGACCCTGACTCGGATGCTATTCTTATGTAGGTCTTTAATAACAGGGAGACCTTTTTTTCTCCAATTCCTGATAGTTTGCGTCGTCACGTTCATTTCTTCAGCCAACTCTTCATTTGTTAGTAGTTTTTCTTCTTTGTGCTCCATTGGGGCACCTCCTTTGTTTTTCGTTTCTTGCGACAAGTTAAGCAAACCCCCATATCCTGTCAAGAACTAAATGCATAAACACGAAAATAAATTGGCTGAAACGGCGTAAATGACTGCGGCACTAGCAGAAAAAAATATAAAAAAAAAGGACGCCCCGGCGAAGAGCGTCCTGAGATGGTTACGTGCACTGATAGGCCCACGTTTTTTTTATTCGTGATGTCTAATCACGTGAGACCATTAAATATCAGCCGGTTATTCTGTCGACCCTTAAATTCGATTTCGGGAAATTTTCTATTACATACCGGTCGATTGACTACCCTTCACCCAACCCTGGATATGCCTGTTATTGGTCGCCATAAAAAAAACTTTGACCCGGAATCGTTTGCTACACAGTCATTTACAGGTTTGACTTCTTTTCTTCGTACGATTTCGCTTGACAGAATAACCCCTACAATTATTATTGACCCATAAGACGAGAGGAGAAAAAAATGAAAGCGAAAACAAGAGACTGGAAAGAAATAAAGGGGTACGAGGGGCTGTACACGATCGCCGACGATTCGAGTGTTTACAGTGTAAGGTACGGACGCTGCCTAAAGCCGCAGCAAGCAAGGGACAATCATTTTATTGTAGTTCTGTACGATCATAAAGGCGAAAGAAAAGTACATTCGTTAGGTCGGTTACTGGCACTACATTTTTTACCATTGCCCGAGGGCAATATCGACGACTACGAAGCACACCATATTGATTTTAGTACTAACGTGAGTCTTGATAATATCGAGTGGCGTAAGAGAAAATTTATACAATCTAAATCTGTTGCAGCTAACAGAAAACCGGGACTTATGCCGTCTATTTATTCTTATGATAAATTAGGTAAAAAAACAGAATATCCCAATGTAAGTATAGCAGCAGAACGATTACAGAAGCCAATAAGACATATTTCTTTATGCTCGCGTGGCCTTTTAAGGTTTGTAGACGGAATAATGTTTTCCCGAAAAGATATGAATCCGGAAGAGGCTTTAGCAGAAAGAAAAGAAAGACTAACCAGAAAAAATAGCATCATTAAATGTATTGACAACGGGCGAACTTATGATAGTTTAAAGTCCGCCGCTGAATTATTAAAGATATCACTTTCTTCATTGCAGAAGCATTTAGGTGGCAAGCTAAAGCGCTGCGGTGGATACAAGTTTGAATACGTAGAACAATCAAAAAGGAGTAAGAAATGACAAGACCAACACGAGAAGAAATGATCAAGCTAGGACAAAAGAAATTGAAATTCTATGGCTGTATAGCCGGGAGCTATATTTATCGGGAGTTAGCCGATGTATTACAGAAAAAGGGCATAAATTTTATGCGAAGTTATAATGATAACCATATTTTTATTGTGAATCCACGCCCGGATGTTGCAGGTAGAGTAGAGCGCACTGTAATATTTACACCGGAACAGTGGGTTGCCCCCGAGACTTATGATGTTGATATAAGAAATGCATTGGCAAAGCGTTATGCTAAACAAATAGCGCAGTCTTTAATAGACGAAGTACCGGAAGAGGATATCTATGATTTAATGAACGTGGATATAGAGCACGAAGTCTTCTTTCACGGTGTGTCAGCTAAATACGAACACGGCGTCTTTATTTTAACCGTATATACCAGCAATATTCAAAGGAGTTCAAAATGAAACTGACAAAACTATCAAAAAGAGCATGCACAATAAATAATATTGAGTACGAGTCAATGGCGGCTGCGGCAAGAACGTACGGTATCTCGAGACAATTAGTCGAAATTCGGATAAAAAGCCCCTTTTTCCCAATGTGGTTTGCTGTGGGGAAGCCTGGAGTAGAAGAGATAAGCATGAATTACCTGTTCGAGGGCAAACAGTATCATTCGATACAAGAGATTATTGATGCGACCGGTCTTTCGCGGGCCAAGATCATGAAGAGAATT
>PWOA01000086.1 GCA_003564155.1 Candidatus Cloacimonadota bacterium | reverse complement strand
TTGCATAAGTTCCCTTGTAAAATTACTTTATTCATATTGATTCCTCCTGTATTTTTGCTAGACCACACAACAGGTCTGCGTGTTGCAATGTTTCAATTGTTCCTTTTAGTGTTCGTATGCTTGTGAAATACGTGTTCTTGAATATCACCTCTCCCGATACATGTTTCCTACTCATTCCTTTTTCCATGCTGTTACCAAGCTTTCTGCCTATGTATATTACAGCATTTATTATGTTCCCTATTTTTATTGACTTAGATGCGAACTCATATTGCATGTCATAAGCATCATTACCTCTTAAATCAAATCTATTTATAAGCCCTAGCATTATTTTATCCTTCTCACGCATAGCTTCTATCCTTAGCCGTTCCTTGCGTATAATGTGATTTGTGACCTTAAACTCGTTGTAGAATTCGTCCTTGTCAACTCCTGTATGTTTTATAATCTTGTCTGACATCAAGGTGTTGCACTGCTTTAATCTCAGTACTTGATTAAAATAATGATAAGAAGTTTCTATTTTGACAGCAAATTCCTTCTGTGATATTTTATTTTCTACTAGATATTGTTTAATTTGTTCTACTACATTCATTTCTGTTCCTCACTTCCTTTTTTTGTAAATGGGTTATCGTCTATGCACTCGTTCTCAAAAGACTTAACGTCCCAAGAATACGTCCTGTCATTATTCCAACGATAAAATCGCTTTGATACCGTGTCAAATCTAAGTCCGATTTTCTTTTCTTGATGTCCTGAATATCTATTTTTTAGAACCTCTATAATAGCATCGCTGTCGCCATATTTTTTTGACATAATTTCTGCTTCTGATAACCTGTGTACTGCTATTACATTGTCAACTCTATTGGTAAGTTCCATTAGACCGCCTACGTCTTCTTTACTTACTCTTTCCTTCGTTTTCTTTGGGTGTGCTACGATTATGACATGTGCATTGTATTTATGGGCAAATGTAATCATCTTACCTACGAACTGACTTTGCCGTCTGTAATAGTCTTTTTCGTTTACGTCCGTATATAACACTGTCATGAGATTGTCAATCAAAAATACCTTTACATCGTAACGTTTATACACATACTCAAAGGTTTTTATAATATCGTCATCAACACCATCATTGAAACAATCCAGGAAAAAAAACTTATCTTTATACCAGGACCTCATCAGGTTTGACACCGTCTTAATTACTTTGCCTTCTTTTATATGTTTAGGACCTGCCATCTGCAATTCAAACCAAAACCTAAAAACAGGTGCAGGCAATTCTCCTGAATATGCACAAACCCTATAGTTCTGTTCAATACATTCTGCTAAAATTTGAGATAAGAATGTGCTTTTTCCGGATGCATTTGTTCCGGTTACTATACTAACTTGTCCTAGCATAAGTGATATATAATTATCAAGCTCCTCAATATTGAACTTAATCTTCGGACTAGATTCCATATCAAAAGCCTTAGCATCAGACAACCTGATTAATCCACTCATCTGGTAATCCTTAGCGTTCTTTATGGCTTTAATGACCTGCTCTTTGCCGTACTTGACGTATATCTCATTGGCGTCCTTGCAATCCTTGTAATGTTCAGCATCAACAACCTTACACTTGTATTCCCCAACCCTTCTTGCAAGTTGTTCAATCATTTTTTGACCTGCTGAATCATTATCTCCGAATATGATAATCTCCTGAAATTGCAATAGCCAGTAATAGCAATTATCAACCCACTCAAAATCTTCACTCCCCGAAGGTACGGAAACAGCGTTTATTACACTGCATTCGTCTAGTGTAAGTTTGTCTATCTCCCCTTCTACGATAATGAGTGGATATTCATTGTCGCAATGTTGCATCCCGTACAGGATAGGTTTAGTTTGTTTTTCTCTCCACATCTTCTTTTTTTCAATACTTCGGTACTTCAAGAAAACAAATTCCTCATTCTCATCAAAAAAAGGAAACGCTATGTTTCCCTTATCATCTGTCACTATCTTATTCTTTTCTATTGTAGCCAAGCTTATAAGCCGTTCTGCTAGATACTCAACCCCTTTGTCTGTCATTCCCCTAAGATTACGCTTAGAGGGTTTTATGTAGCTTGCTTTCTTAGGTTTGTAGCTACTTTTCTCTTTATCTGCCGTTTCATTAAACAATTTAGCTAAACCAAAGAATGTTCCTGCCTTTCCACACTTGCCCCTCTTACAGTTGTAATTATTATTGTGTAAATTAAGGGCGAAGGTGTATTTATCTCTCTTTTCACCTCCGCCACAAAAAGGACAGTGCATAGGTATTACTTCGCTTGAAACTATTTTATAGGGCCTTAAGTATTTGCGTGCTAATTCTATTGCGTTCACCTAATCACCTTCTATTTATTCGTTGTCTTTTTTTCCTTCACGTCATAATTTATATTATTTACTGTCAAAAATTCCCTTAGCTTAAAGAGTTCCTTTGCCGTAGCTGTGATGTCTAAACTAATGCACCATGTTCTTTTTATAACCTCATCTTCTTTTTTTATGCTTTCTTCTTTTATTGCTTCTTTCATTTGTTACCTCCCTTTATTTCCTCGCATATCTTCTCATAATCCTTCACCTGCACGTCCTTACTGCTCTCATAACCGTACTTCAAACATACAGCTTTCATCTTCTCAACGTCATCCTTGCGTATTGCGTACATGCGTTTTCTTTGGTTGTCAGATATAAG
>PWOA01000036.1 GCA_003564155.1 Candidatus Cloacimonadota bacterium | reverse complement strand
GTTTGGAGGTGAGTTGATAGTTGAAGGTTATTTTTTTATGGATAGCTCTTGATATTCTAAACAAAAAAAAACCTAAGTTAAAAAAAAGGGCTATTTTGTTACTTCAGCCCTTTACTATATGGTAGTCATTCACTTACACGGTAACAGGGTCTGTTACTTTCTGTTACTTTTTTGTTACCGAGAGCAAAGGGCAGGGCATAATATCCGTAAGATTGTTTTTTCTTGCCGTAGCTTTTTATCCGAAGCATATCCTTAGATAGACCGGATATTCTTCACAGATAATCACTTCATCGCTCTTTCCGGAGACAAAAAGCACCTCCACCATAAGTAATTAGGGTCAGTAGTTTCCGCTATCAATCAATATTTATCTCTTCCGATATACTTCCTACGCGACTACACTCTGCGGTGACTTTGATCACCATCCCTTGTTCAGCGTTCGGCAGACGATATTTAAAAGTAACACCATCTTCATTTTCCTGCTCGGTCAAATGGTGAACTAATATTTCCCGGTCGTTATGAGTTACCGTCAAATTCTCAACGTAATGGTTACTCGTATTACCGACATTATGCTCTACGAAAACTTCCAGTATTTGCGTTTCATTGTCATAGCTTAATTCCATATTAGAAGGCGGATGAGCTACCATTACAACTATCGTTGATAATAATATGCCAATAAAAAAGATAAATATACGCGTCATTATTTCCTCCTCTATCTTATCTATAAATGAATGAGATAAATAGCTATTATTGCATGAAGTGTTACGGCGATAAAGGTCAACATAGCAAACAGCTTGTGATAGAACATTTTAAGTTTGATTATCCTTTTACCGGTCAATATTGTCATTAATAATAAAGAATAACTTATTATCCCTAAAGGCAATATTAAAGAGTATAAGTTCATAATATCTCCACTATCCGTTCTTTTTTCGTTAAAAGTTCTACATCGTATAGGGTTGGGACTGATGATAAGTTGCTGCGAAAGTTCATTCTTATATAAGGTATGTTAATCATTGGTTTTTCTCTCTGTTTTTTAAGTTCTTTTTTTTAATTTGGTGAACAAACCGATTAATAGCCCGATTATACCGCCAATTGCTCCCGAAATCAAAATATTTTGCCTCATACTCTCTAGATCAGCTAAAGAATAAGTAACACGATCCAACAAATCATCCGGGGTGCGGAAAATTAATTCAACTGACACATATTCGCCGGCTAAACGACCGAAGATGAAGTATCCGACAATCAGACCTATAGCTACCATAAGCAGAATTAATATCAATATGCTAAACGATTTCATTGTAACCTTCTTATATTAATGTTAATGTATATAATCTCCGCAATAAGTTATTTTTTCTTTTGAATCAAAACCAGATCGTATCTGCCCAGCCTCCGTCGATAACCGGTTCATAACCGTTTACGTGACTGGAAAGCTTTGAAGCAAGATATATGGTGGCACTAATAAATTCATCAGCAGTAGCATCACGTCCCATCGGTACTTTTGCTTCATGTTTTTGATAACTAATTTTCTTCCGGACTTATTTCTTGCCATGGATTGTTCTATCTTAAAATATCAATATAACAATTACCATGTTAACTCCTTGACAAATGGGCTTATATACAAATACTATAATGCATCTCAGGAAATATCCAAATTAATTATTATCATCTTCAAGTTTTTTCTCAGAGAATGCCATTTATAACTACTTGAAAGCTAAATCTTTCTGATTTAATGAGGATTGAAAGGATCGAGCATATTTAGGTTTCGGCAGAAACCGTTTGAGAGGTGGTGAATAAGGTCGGGACATTAAATCATTGTAAGAAGCAAGTATCTGTTTGTGGTATTAAGTCAGCTGTTTTTAAACGTCACCTAATCTATTTCTTCATCTGCTTTATCTTTATTCGGGAACTTCGTTTTATATCTTGATAAACAAAACATCAGACCGATGTATAAGCTTATTATAAGGGTTATTACAGCGGTAAAGTCGAGCTGCACAGTTTTATACACAAGACCTGAGGCATTGACTCCAAGCAGCACTAAACCTATATAAAACTGTAACTTGAAAACTAAATAATAGACAATAACCATTCCCACCATGCCCAATAAAAGGAGAATAAAATGGGAATTTCTGCTAATCAAACCGGCAATATCACTTATTCTGTTGCTCTCACGATCATATCTAAAATCCTCTTCTTCTTCCCACGATTCCAAATAAGCCGCAAAATCTTCTTCAGATGAGGGATAAGGTGGTCGTGCATATATCTCTGCTTCTCTAACTTCTACATCCCAGTAACGGAAAAACGGAAAACCGTCATTAACTTCTCCGTCCGGGTCTACTTGCCACACTTCCTTAAAATCCCAAAGAAAGTATGTAGAAGTGCCGAAAGGGTATTTCATATCTTCTTCCGTTCTTCCGTCAACACCCGAAGGATGAAACACATCTCCTTCATCTGTTTTCCAATAACTTAAACTAATAAGCGCTCTTTGGTGTTTTCCGGCAAAATCCGGAAAGATTTTTTCACCCTTTTCCGAAGTCAACAATTCTGATGCGGCATAGCAAATATTGACCGACATTCCATTCATAAAACCAAAAAAAGAGCCGATATTATCATTGCAGGGGCGGCGATTCTTATCGGTGTAATTGATTTTCTCAAAAAGGATAGGATCCTTGTCAGTGAAAATGATATTTTAGACGGAATTATTTACAGTAT
>PWOA01000044.1 GCA_003564155.1 Candidatus Cloacimonadota bacterium | reverse complement strand
GTCAGGATTATCCCAAAACTCACCCGAAAATCCACCGAAGTCGGTTGGATTCGGATTATCGGATGTCACTTGACCGGTAGAGTAGCTGTCGTAAATTTCACCACGAAAAATACGCCCGATAAAGCCACCTATCCACCGAGTATTGCCATGAACATCAGCACGGGAATAACTATTAACTATCACTTGGGTATCACCTACGGCAGTTCCCCGGCTAGAATAACCGATTAAACCACCAACATAGGAGTTTGAATTTGTTGCGATTACCGATCCGGTTGCAAAGCAGTTTTCTACGTATACACCATAAATATATCCGGTAACACCTCCTATATAATAGGTTCCTTCAACATCAGTGTTACGAATACCACTATTCTTAATAATACCTGGCATATAATGATAACCGACTATCCCACCTGTATATATAGAACCTTTCACATTTGAACCTTCTACCAAGCAATTTATAATCTTGGAATCGTCTCTTGCTGAGCCTGCAATTGCACCAGTGTAATTACCGCCAAATACGTGGGCATTAGTTAATCCTAAGTTTTTAATCGTTGCTGCACTTATCGATCCGAAGAGCCCTTGATATGCTGTACCGGTATTAATGGTCAAACCATCAACGACATAGCCGTCACCATCAAATGTCCCGGTAAAGCGACCTTGATCATCACCAATAGCTGCCCAACCCGGTCCGGTATTCCAAGGATGAAAACCAACATCTATGTCATTTGCCAATCGGAAATGAATGCTCGGCATATACTTAACTCTATTCAACTGAGCGGCTGTTTCTAATAAATAAGGTTGATCTACAGTACCTCTACCACCACCAAACTGTACCGGCATAGCCCGTACTGTTCCAGTATGCATTGACTCTTCTCCATCATAAACTGCTGTAGCACTGTATCTATAAGGTACCCAATTTGTGAGTCCTTCATCATCATATTGCAAGACATCAAGAGGTTCAACATTGATCTTTACATCATCACGATAAAGATTGTATCCATCGGGAACACCTAACTCTTCATCCGGTGCTTCCCAAGTAATGATAACCATCTCATCTTCACCGTAAGCATAAAAGTTAAAAGGTGGTAAAAGTGGTGGGTACACATGATCGGGCGGATCATCTCCTTCCCACTGTAACCATGGATAAGATGCACCTTCATCAATATTCCAAACTTGTACAAAGTCAAAGCCGTCAAAAGTATCTTCTTGCATCATTTCGAAAGCTGTGTTACCAGGTGTGTTATCTACATTACCTATAGCTCTTTGTGCTCCGGAAACAGATTGATCATAATAAGAGTCTTCCATGTCATCTATTGTTCCTTCACCTATCAAACCTGCTGCAATTCCGCCGCTGGACAGAGAAATAAATGGTGCCGCGTAGCACCTTACTACTGATCCTTGCACATTCATACCAACTATCCCACCTGCCATAGAAGACGGTCTAGTTCCTATCACGGTAACAGCTGAATATGAGTCGCTAATCGTCATACCTCGCATATATCCTACAAATCCACCTGCATGAGGATTCTGCCATGGATTTGCACATCCTCCGATTGTTATTTCAGCAGTTCCAGTAACAAAAGAATTTTTGATCACATCATTACCATCAACCGAATAATGATAACCAATCAACCCACCAACACGGTTTATTCCTCTTACACTACCGGAAAAAGAAGAATTACTGATTGTTAAGTTGCAACCACCAGGTCCATAGGCGTAACCGATAAGTCCACCTACTTGGCAGCGAGAAACAGATACGTCAACATCTGAATGACAATTATCAATTACCAAGTTACTATTGTTAATACCATATGCATATCCGCTAAGTCCTCCAATTGAACTACTAGTCCCTGTTACTCTTCCTGACGTGTATACATTTTCAATGACAGTATTTTGTCTGAGATAACCAGCTAAGCTACCAATAGAAAAACTACCGGACACATCTACGTCTTCCAGGCGGAGGTTTTTAACAGTACCATTTTCGATGTAACCGAATAAACCCTGATAACCAACTGTTCTTCTAATGGTCAATCCTGAGATAGTAAAATCGTCACCGTCATAATGACCCCGAAATGCATCAGCTTGTGTCGGACCTATTGGATTCCAGCCTTCTCCTTGATTCCAAGGCGCTGTGTCTAAATCGATATCGGCTACCTGAATAAAGTGTTGATCCATAAAGAAGCGAACACCGTGCAAGTGATTAGCATTGGCTATCTGATAAGGATCAAATTCGGATCCGTCACCTCCGGCAAAATCGGATGGTGTCGCCGACAAAGTTGGGGTAGCCCATGATTCTACTCCATCATAGACTGCTTTTACATAATAGCGATAGGTCACAAAGTTAGTCAATCCGGTATCTTCATATTGCAGATCATCTATCGGTTCAGTCGTCAATCTATTACCATCACGGTAAACATGATAACCGTCAAGACCTTCCGGGTCTGCCGGAGGCAGCCATGAAAGAATTACTCTCTCATTCCCTGTTTCATAAATTAAATTTTGTGGTGGCATTAACGGTACATAGTTATGAGCTCCGGGACCATCCTGCCATTGGTGATAAGGGAAAGAATCTTCTTCGTCGATATCCCAAACCATATTGAAATCAAAACGCGCTATCCAGTTGCCTTCATCATCTTCATAACCGTCAAAAGTCTCTTGTAATGTCATCTCGGCAATTGTATTACCGGGGATATCAGGGAATCCGGCGCCACCGGCT
>PWOA01000018.1 GCA_003564155.1 Candidatus Cloacimonadota bacterium | reverse complement strand
CAAGGCGTCTTCGGCAAGAATTTAAGCATCTAACTACAAGACTGCCTACTCTCTGGACAAACAGCTATTTTGTTTCAACCGCAGGTGGTTCTCCATTGGCGTTAATTAAGCAATATATTGAAAAGCAAAAGAATGTGTAAGGATGTGCAGAACAATGAAAACGTACAAGTTCAAATTGTCTCTAAAAAACACATTTAAGGAAAAGAACGGCCCATGTGTTATGGTGGAAGAAAAAGATGATATAAATGCCCTTAAACGGAGTGGTGTAGCTGTGATAGAAAATGATATTATCGTAGATTTTGAAGAGAAACCGGACAAGCCCAAATCTTCCTTTGCCGTCCCTCCCGTGTATATATACCCTGAGAGAAATCTTGACTTGTTTGATAGATATATGAGTGAAGGTGGCAATCCCGATGCCCGTATAAACACGGTTAAATAGACCATTCCATTTATTTTAAAAAGAGGCTTGTAAAAAATCTTTATTTGGTTTATAATTAACTTAACCATTAGGGAAAGTTAACCTTATGGGGGAGTTTGGTGGTGTTTGCGAAAGGTGCTAATTGAATACGACGACAGAACAGTCCTGAAATATTTCAATAATTTTGAGTTGGTGAAAAAAGAGCTTGGACATAACATAGCTAAAGCAACTAAAAAAAGAGTCAATCAACTAAAAGCCTCCGCTAACTTTGGTGTTTACTTGACAACAGGGCTTGGTAAACCCCATCCACTGTATGAGAATTTAAAGGGCTATTATGGCATTACAATAACAGTAAATGTCAGGTTAATTGTTAGACCTGATACTGAAAGCTTAGAGCCTGAAGTATTGAAAAATTGTGATACCGTTATTATTAAGGGGGTGATGGATTATCATGGCAGAAAAAATAGATGGCTTATCCCGTGAGTTTATTATCCATCCAGGTGAGACATTAAAAGAAATATTGGAAGATCGTAATATGAGTCAACGAGAACTAGCTATTAGAACAGGTGTTAAAGAAGCTCACGTAAGCAAATTGGTGAACTGTCTAAAACCCATATCTGTATCTTTTGCAAAAAAATTGGAGTATGCTTTCGGTGTTGATGCTAGCTTTTGGATAAATTTACAAGCAAACTATGAAAAAGAAGTGGCTGACTTTAATGAAATAAATATGATCTCAAAGGAAGAGCTCGTAATTGTAGAAAGGCTTAAAAATATTATCGAGTATATTCAAGAGATAGGGTTGTTAAGCCAAGAAGCCCAAGAGTCAATGCTGGTAATTAAGTTAAGAAAATTATTGAACATTAGTAGCTTAACTGTAATACCAAAAATATCTCAATCTGGGGCTTATCGCTTAGCTTCAGCAGATAATGTGGATCCTTATATTCTCTTTATTTGGATTAGAATCTGTGATTTGATAACAATTAATCAACAAACTAATCAAGATCTTGATATATATAAACTGAGAAATAAGTTGTCTTTAATTCGAAAGCTTACCTTCGAAGAAGATGTTGAAACTATCCATTTAAAACTTAGAGAATACCTTGCTGAATGTGGAATTAAATTTGCTATTGTCAAGCATTTCACTGGGGCACCCGTCCAAGGTGTTATTAAAAGAAATAATGATGACACCCTTAGTTTAATCATGACGGTAAGGCGCAAATTTGCAGATGTCTTTTGGTTTACTCTTTTTCACGAAATTGGGCACATCCTTAACGACGATATAGAAGATAAATTGATTGATTATGATTTTAAAAAAAATGAAGTAGAGGATAGTGCCGATGAGTTTGCTGCAAATGCTTTGATTGATTTAGACGAGTATAATTCTTTTGTAGGGTCGGGAGATTTCTCATTAAAGGGAATCAGGCAGTTTTGTGATGAACATGATACTCCCAGCTTTATTTTGATTGGAAGATTACAGAAAGACGGACACCTTAAATATCATCAGTACACAGAAGAGAAAATCAAATATGAGTTGGACGAAGCTGAGAAAGTAATGCAGTAACTCAAAACGATTTTTCACCAAAGCACTCTATACAGGGTTGCTCCCTTCTTTTCGTTTATTGCAATGACTTCTGAAACAGACGAGTTTGCTGGAGGTAGTGGGACACAACAAGACCCCTATTTGGTAGCAACTGCAGATCAGTTGAACAATGTAAGAAAATATTTAGATCAGCACTTCAAACAAATAGCACACATAGATTTGAGTTGTCCTGTCCCCTTCAAAAAGCCCATGCGGGCGAAATTAGGGGTATAAAACCTAAAATAATTTCTGAGATAAGGCAAAATCTCCGTTCGATCAAGTAGAGGTGCAAATAGAAGGGACAGGAATTGATATCCCAAATTCCACTGGAA
Organism: Candidatus Cloacimonadota bacterium; assembly: GCA_003564155.1. Classification (GTDB taxonomy): domain Bacteria; phylum Cloacimonadota; class Cloacimonadia; order Cloacimonadales; family PWNZ01; genus PWOA01. The sequence goes on along the minus strand of PWOA01000018.1, from coordinate 417 downwards.
ATGGGACAATCTTATGTTATAATTAGGAATGTCAAAACAATAGGTATTTTAGCATAAACAAGAGAACATATCACATATAAATTATAAAATGTGGTTCTATAAATAAAAATTTCAGACTAAAAGGAGTGAACTGCCATTAAAACCAGAATATCAGTATTTTTAATATTGTTTTTCGTCTGCTTACAGCTTTTTGTTTGTTTGCAAGCTACAGCTTATGCTGAGAGGTTTACTCAAGTAGGACATGTTGATGCAATAAATAGTGTAGCTATCACGCCAGACAGTAAGTTTGCTTTGTCAGCAAGCATTGATAAGACTTTAAAGCTTTGGGAATTGGCCACTGGCCGAGTTGTGAGAACATTTGTTCGGAAGACAGCCGTGAATAAGGTGCTCATCACACCTGATGGCAAATATGTGTTG
>PWOA01000008.1 GCA_003564155.1 Candidatus Cloacimonadota bacterium | reverse complement strand
TCTCTTCGCCCTCAGCTCTCAGCTCTTAGCCTTTTTCAACTCTCAACTCTAAACTCTAAACTATTTTTCTTTTTCTCTTCGCCCTCAGCTCTCAGCTCTTAGCCTTTTTCAACTCTCAACTCTAAACTCTAAACTATTTTTCTTTTTCTCTTCGCCCTCAGCTCTCAGCTCTTAGCCTTTTTCAACTCTAAACTCTAAACTCTAAACTATTTTTCTTTTTCTCTTCGCCCTCAGCTCTCAGCTCTTAGCCTTTTTCAACTCTCAACTCTAAACTCTAAACTCTTTTTCATTATTCATTAGAGCGAAGCGAAACTCCTTTTCTACTAATTAACTAATCTACTATTCTACTAATCTACTATTCTACTATTCTACTAATCTACTTGCTCTTAGCCCTTAGCTTGTCACCCGTTTCATGGGACAAGATCATATTTACAAATATTTCTTGACAACAAACAAGCATAGAAATATTGTTTTTTTTTTAGATATATTATGGAGATAAGAAATGAGTACAATAAAAACTTTGCAAAACAAGAGTTTTCATCTATTACTATGGGTAATAATATCCATATTCTTATTCAGCAGCTGCAATATAGATAATGCTGCTGAATTCACGATTCCGACAGAAACTTTAGATGCTTATATATCTCAAAATAAGCCGCTAATTACCGCTCACCGTGGGTACGCTGCAGTGGCACCAGAAAACACAATGAGTGCTTTCGAAGCTGCTTTGAATGCCGGTGCGGATGCTTGCGAATTTGATGTTCATATGACTTTAGATAGCACACTAGTTATTTTTCACGACGACACAATTGATCGCACAACAAATGGCACAGGCGTGTTAAGAGAACTAACTTATGAGTATTTGTCAACCTTGGATGCGGGGAGTTGGAAAGACCCCAAGTTTGCAGGAGAAAAAATACCAACCTTACATCAAACCTTAACCTATTTTAAAGAAAACAATATGGTGGCAGTACTTGAAATAAAAGTTGCAGGTATTGTGGATGAAATTTTAGAGATGCTTTATGCTACGGAGATGGATAAAAGAACAGTAATTATTAGTTTTAAAGAATCTGCCATCACAAAAATAATAGACGAAAAACCCGAAATTCCAGCTCTTTTACTCCTCTATGGCCAAGAATATATAACAGGCTCAACGCAAAACAAAGTAAATAACATTTCACAAAAAGCTGATGAAATAGGGACTAAGTATATAGGTCCATTTTCTTTTCAACTTGAGAAATTAGATCCAGCATTATTGCCCGAAGTGATCTATAAGTTGGAAAACAATATTGATCCGGGAGAGCTTCCATTAGCTCTGGATGCTGAAGCTGTAGCAGCTTTGCGCGAAAAAGGATATATAATCGATGCATGGACAGTGGATCATGAAGAAAATATTAGGGATTTGATTACATCTAAAGTAGATTTTCTGACCACAAATTATCTTGAACGTGCTATCAGAATTAAAAAGGAATTATTTAGATGAAAGCAATTACTTTACTTACTCAGCTTAATAAATTTAGACAAGATTCAAAACTAACTGCTCAAAAGGTGCAAGAATTGTCTCGTCAAAGATTTACATCTTTATTGGAAAAAACGTATCATTCTTCAGCCTTTTATCGGGATCTTTACAGTTCTCATGGAGTTAAGCCCAAAGACCTTAAAGACATTACTCCTCAAGATCTCCCCATTATTGATAAAACAATGATAATGGAGAACTTTGATTCTTTGCTTACCGACTCATCCATTACCCGTAAATCGGTTGAGGAATTCCTAAGCAATGACACCAATCCCCAAAATAGATTCAGAAACAACACCGTGATTCACACATCTGGATCTACTGGAGTTCCCGGACTATTTTTGTACTCAAGTAAGGAATGGAGTTTTATCGCAGCCTTGGTAGTTGCTAGGATTTCACAGCCAGTTTTTAATCCTTTCCACAAACTACGACTTGCTTTTCTTGGAAACACAGAAGGGCATTTTGCCGGAGTAACACTTACCAGTGATGCTCCAAAGTTCCTATACAATACCAAGCTTTTTCCAAATCCAAAGGATTTTCAAAACTTAATTACCAGTTTAAATGAGTTTCAGCCTGATATTATATCAGGATATGCCGGCACAATATATCAGCTGGCACTAGCAAAGCTCGATGGTAAGTTAAAAATAAAGCCGACGCGTTTACAATCTTCAGGGCAAGTACTCACAGAGCATATGCGGCAGACAATTGAAAGAGAGTTCAACCAGAGTGTGATAGATTTGTATGCTTGTTCAGAATCTATTGTGCTGGGTATTAAAAAAAGCGGTAAAGATCCTTTTTATCTTTTTAATGACTGGCATCACTTCGAAGTTGTTGATGAAAAGGACAATTTAATTCCAGAAGGTACTCAAGGGTCTTTGGTAATCACACCTCTCTACAGAACATTGCAACCATTAATCCGATATCGTTTATCGGATACTATGGCACTTAAAACAACCGACCAGCCATTCATTGCCCTAGATAGATTCTCGGGAAGAATTGGTGAGACGCTCACGTATATTAATCCACAGGGTATTAAGCATATCGTTCACCCTTCAGAGATGGTAGAGCTTTTTGTTCCGGGATTGCGGCAATTCCAGTTTGAACAAACCTCTCCCAACACTTTACTACTTCGTATTTCCATCAGTAAAGGTTATGACGACTCCAAGCAGTTCGCAGAAAAAAAATTACAGGAGATTCTTGTGAAGACAAACATTGAAAAGTTTGTCTCAGGTAAAGTAGAGGTTGTTAACTCTATTGGCATGAATCCCAAAACCGGAAAATACAAAATCATTATACCGTATAGCAATTAAATCAAGATAGTGACAACTAACCTTTTCCACTTGTATAAGTGACTGAAAACACTAAGTTAGCTAAATATATTCTTAACAAGGATACCCCTTAAGATACTTTGGGTTCAAGTAACCTTAGCGACCCGGTCAAACTGGTTGAACTACTATTCCAATAGACTTTGACTAAAGATATACAAGCACCAATACATCAGCTACCACTTCGCTTGGTCGCTTCCACAACTTTCAACTCTAAACTCTTTTGCCTATTTTACATCCGCTTATTTAATGTAATATTTTCTTTTTTCTATTTCACAAGGCTAGCCGGTTAGTGCATTAATGACCTGCTTTCCGACTCTGTTTTGCCGACTAAAGTCAGCGATCCGACCGGCTAAAGCCAGTGATCCGGAAACTAAGAAACTGTCATTAAATCATTAACATCCACCACCTAAACTCTTAGCCCTTTTCATCTGTGTTCATCCGTTCAATCTGTCCAATCCGTGTTGCTATTCTCCTAATTAACTAATCTACTATTCTACTAATCCCCTCGCTTTTAGCAATGGATTCCCGTCCTGCACGGGAATGAGGGGGCGGTTAGGGAGTTAATTAGTTCTTTGTTAATTTGTTCTTTGTTCTTTGTTAATTAGTTCGGGGTTGGTTGGTTCTTGGTTAATTAGTTCGGGGTTAAATAGGTGGTGGAAGCTAATACATCAGCTTCCACATTACTTCTTTTTTTCTAATCTACTATTCTACTAATCTACTATTCTACTAATCTACTTGCTCTTAGCCTTAGCTTCCACATTACTTTCAACTCTCAACTCTAAACTCTAAACTCTTTTTCTTTTTCTCTTCGCCCTCAGCTCTCAGCTCTTAGCCTTTTTCAACTCTCAACTCTAAACTCTTTTTCATTATTCATTAGAGCGAAGCGAAACTCCTTTTCTACTAATTAACTATTCTACTATTCTACTATTCTACTAATCTACTATTCTACTAATCTACTATTCTACTAATCTACTATTCTACTATTCTACTACTTCCGCCCTTCGCCAATTACGCATCCGTGTAATTGGCCCTATTTTGGTAGTTTAACCATTTCACTTCCATCAAAGTAGTGAGTTAATTCCATCTGCGATATATTATTCATTTTCTGCAGAATACTTTTGATCCTAGCGATTCCTTTCTCAATTTCGTGCAGGTACTTTTCCATATTAGGGTCAAGATTATTATCGCTGATAAGTTCTAAATATCCCTGGACTAACATTAAAGGCTGATTGATCTCATGGTTGGCAGTAACTGCCATTGCCAAGGCAGCGGCGTGTTTCTCGGTCTTCATAATTTTATCTTGCAAAACTTTTCGCTTAAGAACTTCAGTCACAATATTCACGATAACACCGATTAATAGTATCTTGTCCTGTTCCCATTCTTTGTTTTGAAGTACATTAACGAAACATAACAAACCAATAGTCTGTTGTTTATCTTGAATAGCGAAAACAAGCAGTGTTTCCCACGTTGTGCTCAACCCTAATTCTCTCCTGGTTCGACTATCGATATCATCTTTACGGATCACCATATAAGATTCTTTGGTAAGTCTTTTTAATATTTGGGATATTTCAGCAGCATTGATAGGTTTAAAATACTTGGTTTGTTCTTGAATTGCAGTAAACTCATATTGCGGTTCAAAAATCCCTTTTTCTTCATCATATCTTAGCAAACAACTTTGATCTATTTCAAAAAATCTACATATCTTACCTAAGGACTCCTTCATATGATCATCTAAAATCTTATACCCGACATTAACAAACCGGCTGGCAATGGATGAAACCAATCTTTGATAGTTATACTGAAACTGGAAATAGTCTTCATTTTTTTTACGATCTGTTATATCCTGAATCATAGTGTGTATATGCTCTTGATTATTAATCATAATCTTTGAGGTAGAAATTTCTACCGGGTATAATGATCCGTCTTTACGACGATGAGTATAATCAATTTGATAGTGTTCACCCGGTTTCCATTTTGACCATTTTTTTAGGACCGATGACCGGTCTGATCCTTGAGGATGTATGTCGAAAACAGTCATTTGCAGCAATTCTTCTCGTGAATAACCGGTATGTTTAATAGTAGCCTCATTAACATCGACGATATTGCCTTCCAAGTCATGTAGATAGTTCATTTCTGAAGACTGGTTTACTAAAGTTCGGTATTTTGACTCACTCTCATGTAATCTTAAAGTTTGAAGCTTTTGTTCGGTATTATCATGTAACTGTTCGACAATTAAAGTTACTTCACCGTTTTCGTCCAATACCGGAGATGCATAACAGTCAAAATACTTATCAAGTTCAGGCACATATTTTTCTAAGCGTACAGTTTTTTTATCTTTCTTAGCTAAATAAGTCGGACAGATTTCACATCGTTTTTGCCTTCCTAACAATTCGTAGCACTTCTTATTCTCGATGTCAGTAGGTTTAATATTTAACACTTTGTAACCTGCTGCATTGTAACGGACGATAGAGTTGTCCGGTTTCTGAATAGTCAGGATATCGGGAATAGCATTAAGAACACCTTCTAACAGTCTATATTGTGCATCTAATCTTGTTTCTGCATTTTTCCTTCTGGTAATATCTCTTGCAGCTGCATAGATAATATCTTTTTTAGGTTTACAACGCCACTCAATCCACCGGTAGTTCCCTTCAAGATCGAGAATACGGCTTTCAATATTTATAACTTCTTGCTGCTCGTTTAACTTTGCCAACATTGATATAACCCTGTCAAGATCTTCGGGATGGACAAAGTCCAAGATCTTCTTGTTTTGCAGTTTATCGATCGGATAACCAAAAGCTCTCTCCCATTCCCGATTAACCCGTAGCAGTTCACCATCATTACCGATTATCAAAAAGAAATCTAAGCTGTGGTTAAAAAAATCCGACAATTCTTCTTTAGCTTTGCGTAATTCCAATTCAATTAATTTTCGTTCGGTAATATCAATCATCACACCCTCTAAAATCGGTTTTTCATGACATGACCCCGAAACACATCTTCCTCTGTCACGTACCCAGACACACTCTCCATGCGATGTTATTATCCGGTATTCAAATTCAAATACCTTATCACTGCTAATTGCTTCACTAATCAGGTCGCTTACTTTCTGTCGGTCTTCCGGATGAATAATGCCGGTAAACGAACGAACTTTATTATTGATAAAGTCAACTGCCGGATATCCTGTCAAACGGGTCACTTCATCACTTAAAAACTCCATAGTCCAATCTTTATCCGCATAACAACGATAAGTTATTCCCGGTACATTAGCTATCAATGTTTTGAAGCTATCATCTTTATTCAAATAAGATTGTGCAGTAGCTTTTCTGTTTGAGTAAGATTTCGATGGCATTTTTTTATCTCCCCCAACAGGTTATTATACCTGATGTATATTAAACATAATTAAACAGCTATGTTCATAGATATTATCATCAAATATCACAGAAAATGTTCAAAATTCATAATTAGCACCCATACTGATTAACTTAATTGACACCATCAAACAGATTGGTGATAGTTTCTTGGAGATGACGTAAAGTAAAAGGCTTCTTAAGGTAAGCCTCGGATTTATTCTTAATTGTCTGCTCTTGATTAGGTGTTGGCAAATAACCCGACATTGTTATCACCGGTGTTGATGGAGATATTGATTTTACACTCTTAAGTAAATCTATCCCGCTCATTACCGGCATTCTTACGTCAGTGATTACTATATCAATTTCCTGTTTTTCAAATATTTCAAGTGCCGATTTGCCGTTATCGGCATGAAAGACTTCATGTCCGATAGATTCTAGATAATCCGCTAACATCATGCGTAACTCTTCCTCATCATCAACTAACAGGATCTTTACGCTCTTAGCTGAGTTTTTCATCCTTATCTCCTTATATACAACATAGACCGGTTAAATTTATATATTCCCTGATTTATCAATACTAACATATTCACATAACAAGAAACTTTTTTCATTCCGATAACTTCACCATATCAAGATCTTCAGTATAATCAGTCAATTCCACTTCTTTCATTTCATTCATCTTCCGGATTATTTCGATTATTTTACTGACTGCATTCTCGATTCCATGATAATATTTATCTTCTTGATTTTTAGTAACACCGTTTCTGAGCATTTCTACGTAGCCTTGGATAAGCGTTAGCGGTTGATTAATCTCGTGATTTGTTGTAACTGCCATAGCTAAGGCGGTAGCTGTTTTTTCCAGGCTGATGGTTCTTTCCTGAAGTATTTTTCGAACTAAGGATTCTGTTATTATGTTGACTATTACTTCGACTAAATCTATCGTTTCGTCATCATAATGCCGATATTGTTTAACATTAGCAAAACTCAGGATCCCTAAAAAGTCATCATCAGCTTTCAGCGGAAAGAATAGTAGCGATTTGGCTTCATCGGATTGCGAAACCTTACTTCTCGGGTACCCATCCTTATCACTATCTTGATCTTCAAAATATAAAAACCGGTTTGCTGTTAAATCTTTAATAAAGATCGGATTATTACTCACCGGTATCGTTGTCTGTAAACTTTTCCGTGCTTCAATCCCGGAAGCTAACCATTGACAATTAAGGACAAATGAATCATTCTTTTTTTCGTAAAGATATAAGTAGCATCGGTCAAATCCGAAAAATTCACCTAACTTCTGCATAGTGGAAGTTATCGTTTTTTGCATACCATCGCTTTCAGTATTTATAAAGCTTTCAGCTATTGCAGAAACTAATTTTTGATATTTATTTTGATAAACAAGTTTATCTTCTGCTAATCGTCGTTCCGTTATATCACGAGCTACTGAGTAAACCATCTCCCCTACAGGCTTAGCTCGCCATTCGATCCACCGGAAACTGCCGTCTTTACAAAGATATCGATTCTCGAAATTATTCACAACCTCATTGTCGGCTAATCTTGATTTTGCATCCTTAGTTGCTTCAATATCATCGGGATGAACAAAATCCATATAGTTTTGTCCTTCAAGTTTATCGATCGAATAACCTAAAACCTTTTCCCATGCGGGGTTAATACGTAAAAATTTACCGTTAAAATCGGTGATAGATAATAAATCCAAACTGCTGTTAAAATAAGTTTCCAATTCTTCTTTAGTCTCTTCAAGTTCTAAGAGGATCTTGTTTTGAGCGGTAATATCTAAAGAGTTACCCGTATAACCGGTTAAAATATTGTTTTCATCATGTTGGACTGCTAATACAGTCCGCAGCCAAAGTATAGTTCCATCTCGATGTACGATACGTAAATCCCGGGAAATCGGGATGGATTTTGCTGAATCCAGCTCTTTAAACAGAGCTTCTGCCTTGGCTAAATCCTCTTTATATATTATAGACTCAAAGTCTCTTCCGATAATATCATTGAACTCAAAACCCGTAACTTCCTTCAATACCGGAGAAACGAAAGTTACCTTTCTCTCCGATGATAGATTAAAGATTATTGTCGGACTTTGTTCGATTAATTGACGATACCGGTTCGTAATAGTGTTTCGTCTGATGTTGATCAATATCTGGGTCACTATAGATGAAGCTATATTGGCAAATGATTTATCTTGCGGATGCCATACTCGCGGTTCACCTACATGTTCTAAGCATAGAATACCTGCAAGTTCTCCTTGAAAATGTATGCCGGCATCCAACATTGATGTGATCCCCAAAGAATTCAGATAATCTTTTCCCAATTCTGAAGTCAACGGATCGGTAGACGCATTTTTGACCGCTAAGATACCTTCTTCGCGTATCGACTCTAAATAACGGGGGATATCAGATATCTGGATAATAGAGTCCTTACTATGGCTACCCGACGATGAGTCATAACAATCAAGGGATTTTAGTTCCCCTTTTTCTTTATCTAAATACCAAATACCTACCCGGGTCACATCTATCGCTTGAGCTACTATCTCGGTAATCCGGTATAAAGCTGCCGGTAATTGACCTTTAGCTATATATTTATCGGTGGTAATTTGAGCTAGGGCATCTTTTTGACGTCTTTCACGTTTCTTGATATCTTTTTGTTTTTGTGCCAATCTCTTAGCCGTGGTAATATCTCGCTGTACTCCAAAATGACCGGTTATCCTGCCCTGATCATCGTATAGATTTACATAATTACCGCTAATAATAACTTCAGATCCGTCAATACGCTTCTCTCTGGTCTCAATTTGTGAGTTAGGATCGTCTAACAGTCTTCTTAATAACGATCTTCCGGCTACTAAATCGTGTTGAAAAAAATCGGATAAAGTAAGACCAATAAAATCCTCTTCTTTCGCCCCGTATTGATCTAACATAGTTTGATTAACCCGGGTAAGCTTCAAATGATGCATCCCGTAATCCAATATCTCGTCCCGGTCTGCTTGATCATTCCAATACACAGGCTCATCAAACATCATAAAGAAACAACCGTCTAGAGATTGACTAAAAAAAAGATCCAATAATTTTTCGCGATCTTTCAGCTCTTGTTCACTTCGCTTACGATCGGTAATATCCCTAAACACACATACCGCACCCCGGATATCACCGCCGGCATCAATTACAGGAGCACAACTATCGGTAATTTTACGCTCCTGACCATCCTTCGATATCAAAACCGTATCATTGGACAGATCAATACTTTGCACTTTTTCGATAGTTTCAAAAATTGGATTATCCGTCTGCTGTCCCGTTGTAGAATCTACTATCTTAAATACTTCCCGAATATCTTTATGCTTAGCTTCATTTGCTGCCCAGCCGGTAAGATCTTCTGCAACTTTATTGAGATCGGTCACTCTGCCATCTAAATCAGTCGTTATTACACCATCACCTATCGACTTTAAAGTTGCTTTTAAAACCTCAAAACTGTGCTCATAAATCTTACCGTCTGTAATACTCATCTCAAATTTCCTTTAATATAAAAATAAAATCCCGGTTCTTTCTCGATAAAAAAATGTAATTAAATCTTGAACGTAACTTCAAAAAATCATGCAATATCAAAAGTGAAATTCGTTGCCGGTAAAGTTTCCATCCTCTACACCACTTATCACTTGCAACAGCAACCGCATCGAAAATGGTTTTTTCATATAGATATCCGCCAACCCGGAAATACCTTTCTGCTCTTCTGATGTAGGGATGTAACCCGACATTAAGATAACCGGCGTATCCAACGATAATTCCTTAACATATTTCAAAAATTGCAAGCCATCCATAACCGGCATCCTTAAATCACTGAGTATTAATTCCGGCTTACTCTCGGTAAATATATCCGAAGCTTGCTTACCATCTCCGGCTTGAAGAATGTTATATCCGGCAGATTCTAAATATTCGGCGATCATCCTTCGTAAATCTACTTCATCTTCTACTATCAAAATGGTTTTACCCGTTTGTGAACTATCCATGAAACAATCCTCATATCATTATAATCCCGTTGGTATAAATTACTTTAACTGCTAATCATGTCAATTAATATTTATTATTAAGACGACATTTTTTGGAACAATAATTGCACGTAATCCTTCTAGTAAAAACTTACATTATTGAGGTTTTATGGGACAACAACAACTTTTGTTAATAGTTCTCACTTTGGTACTGGTTGCCGTGGCAATTGCTATCGGCGTTAACATGTTCCAGGCTCAAGCTTACCAAAGTAATGTCGATGCTATGGTCTCCGATCTCAATAACTTTGGTGCTGCAGCTCAGCAATATCTGTTGAAACCTCAATCTCTCGGTGGTGGTAACGGTACCTTTATCGACTTCGGTAAACATTTCGTAAAGCTCGGTGAAAATTTAACCGAATCCGATGGTGACCCGACTATCAAAAATTCTCAAGCTGTTTATGTCCTCTCGGAAGCTGAAACCGAAAATGACGATATCATCATTACCGCTACCTCCAATATGCCGTCGGAAACTACTAAGAAAATCACTGTTGCCATTAACGGCATAACCACTTTAGGAGAATAGGAGAATAGGGGAAAGAATAATTTAGAATGTAGAATGTAGAATTTATAATTTATAATTTAAGTGGTGGAAGCTAAGGGCTAAGAGCAAGTAGATTAGTAGAATAGTAGAATAGTAGAATAGTAGATTAGTTGAATAGTAGATTAGTAGATTAGTTAATTAGTAGATTAGTTAATTAGTAGAAAAGGAGTTTCGCTTCGCTCTAATGAATAATGAAAAAGAGTTTAGAGTTGAAAGAGAGATTATAAATAATGTAGAATGTAGAATGTATAATTTAGGTGGTGGAAGCTAAGGGCTAAGAGCAAGTAGATTAGTAGAATAGTAGATTAGTTAATTAGTAGAAAAGGAGTTTCGCTTCGCTCTAATGAATAATGAAAAAGAGTTTAGAG
>PWOA01000081.1 GCA_003564155.1 Candidatus Cloacimonadota bacterium | reverse complement strand
AATAGAAAAAGATAGATTCCACCACAATGAAATAGAAAGAAAAGATTTCATATGGCAAGCAGGGCAGGCAAGGGGGGAATGATTGACGTGTGATTGTTCCTTTCAATTTGAGCCTCCAAATTTCTAAGATTTATAGACAATATTATCAATCTATAAAGTGGTGCACTTTATTTTGCCGAACATAGAACTCTTTTCATTGCCATCTTCAGGCGAAGGGCGGAGGAGAGAGGAAAGAGCTGAGAGCGGTTAATGTTAAGTTAATTGCATTACCTCGTTAATTTATACATCAGCAGAAGCTATTTAACCTCAATTGCATCACAAGCATCAATAAAAAAGGAGTGCTAAGGGCAGAGGGTGACGAAGATACAGGCTACAACTCCTCGTATTTTAACCCGTTAAATCCTCTCTTTTTTTTCTCATGGGTCGCTTAGTGAGTCGTAACCTCGCCAAAAAAAATCCAAGAAAGATAAAAAAACATGAAGGTTAATGATCGTATTGCCTAAAAGCTTTTATAACAATGTGTTAAGGGTACTTAAACAGCAGGGAAAGCAGTGAATTATGAGAAATAGTTAGGGAAAAGTGTAAAAAAAAGTTGCAAAATTCCAAAAAGGGCTAAAAACTCCTCCGACTATTAGTAGAGGGATAATTAATGAATGTCCCGGCTTAAATAACAAAAGATGGAAGCATTGAAGGAGGATATTATGAAGGTAAGAATACCGACACAATTAAGACGTTTGCTTACTAAGACCTTGCTTCACTTTATACAGTCAAAAGAAAACGTACAGCGGTTTGTCAACATGACCAACTGGATAAAGGGAAGATATGGTGATAGATATGTGTTTCAAACTTCTCACGGTACGCAGCAAATGAAACGCTATGAACCGAAAAAGTATAAAAATGATGTAAACACCCCCTTGCGGATTAGAGCAAGAAATATCATGCACTTAGCAGTAGAGAACCCCTATCCGTCGATCAAAGAAAAACTGAGAGAGTTGTACCGGACATACCCTTTTAATCTGCTGAAAGATAAAGGGGAAACCATCCAACTGAAAAACTTTTACTTCGTAAAAAGAACCAGAGATAAAGATGAGATTAAGATTTACAAAGTGGCTCAAGAATTAGTGGGCTTAGAAGGCTTGAGCAACAACTGTCCCTCCCTGTATCATTTTTTAAGTCCGGAAGATGATGAACTCTATTGGGAAGGAAATTATAAGAATAATAAAGGGGTTGATTTTGCTTACAGCGGAGAAGAAGAGGAATGGTATTATGCGGTTAATGTTAGAAATAACGATATGTCGAACGTTCTGCGGTTTATTTGGCAGGATTAGATTGAATCGGGATAGAACTATCTATTTCAATTGAAACGTAAACACCGGAAATCATTAAATAGGGAGATGGGTGTGATTCTATGCGACAACAAGGAGTTTGAGCAAAATATTATTGCTTATATAGCTAACTTAGTTAACTTATTGTGTAAATCAAGTAATATATTATCCGATATATACAGACACCTAACCTTAAGGTTATATGGTGAAACTATTATAGGTCAGGCTGCACAACTTAGTTCGCTTAGGAGTAGTAAACCTGATTGTCTTCGACTTCTGAGGAGTGGGCGAGTGGAATAGAAAAGATATTATACGAGGCAGTCAGTTTAAACAGCGACGAGGAGTTCCAGCAAGAAAAAACTAAATACAAACATTATTAAAAAAAGGAGTTTAAAATGGCAGAAGTAAAGAATACTAACTTCAGGAATTACATATACCTAATTATTCTGGGTATAGTGGGTATAGCGTTAATTATTTTAGTTTATACATTTGTGTTCAGAGAGATACATGTTTCTATGCACGAAAGGCATTGGCCTCTTCAAGAGATCGAATATGAAGACGGTACTTACCGGGGCATCTTTGCCGATCGTGATGAAATTCAGGTAAATGTGCAGTTTACCCTCAAAGATGGAATAGTTACTGATGCTCGTTTTCGTCATTTGCGAGGAGACGAAAACTACAATCTCGATGCAGAAGATGATCCCAATAAATCGGTCGTGGAAATGTACGTCGAAAGTCTTGAATACCTTGTGGGAAAGAATCTTGAAGAACACTTGCCGGACCTCTATAACCCCGGGCAAATAGTAGAAACAGAAATTGACGGCTACACTGCTGCAACAATAAGAAGCTCTAAAATTATATCAGCCATAAGAGACGGATTAAATAGAGGTGTGTATTCATATTAGTTCTTAGTTCTTGGTTCCGTTGGTTGGATGAAGCGATTGGTTAAGATGCTTTGCTATTAGTAGAATAGTAGAACAGTAGAACAGTAAATTAGTAGAATAGAGAATATTCCGATCCACGAATTACACTAAAAACACTAATTAAAAAGATTATTAAAAGAAAAGTTTTGCGGTAACTGTAGTTTGGATGTGGCGTCGAGAGCGAGATTGGAAATAACAGTCCGTTATATATTTCACGAATTATTTTATCCACTAATTTCACTAACTGATCTTTTACAGTTGAAGGCTATTTTTCGTGTATTTTTGAGAAGAAACCCTTTACTGATGCGGGTTTAATATTTTGCCTCCAAAAAATGTGGTGCTGCACCGGAAGAAAGAAGATAAAACTTGACTTAAAACTCTGCTTGTAATAGGAAGAAATAAAATCAAAGGAACAAGTAATTAAGGTTAAAACTTAGAGGTTGAAAGCTCATAGGCTTAAATTTATAGCTTGCGATTTTTTACCGTTAAGTCCAACGATAATAAGCTGCAAGGATTGTGTCATTTAATT
>PWOA01000070.1 GCA_003564155.1 Candidatus Cloacimonadota bacterium | reverse complement strand
GAAATCAGCTCCGTTTGAAAGAGCAGCATCAAGAACTTTAGCAGTTAACTCTTTACTAAGCATCAAATTCCTCCTTAGGTTATTTTTTTAAGTTGACGGCTTAAAACCGATTAAAACCTTAAGAATTTGGTTTGTTTTTTGCATATTTTTTAAAGGGATATATGTCAACCTGCTTTTTTCTTAACGCTATTCTAACATAAATATAGTTAGCTCGATGATGAAACACACCTCTACCTCATAAAAGAGTTAAAAACATGGTCAAAAAATATGCTATACAGGTCTATATATTTACACAACCATCCTTACTAAGTACATGGCAGCAAAGTAAAACAGACTTGCTCTACTATTATTGATCTCGGGATAGTTGCGCAATACCGCTCCCTAAATACATGTCTTCAACCGACTTTCTCTGCACTTAACTATTTCTTTGACCGGTTGTAAACTGTTATGCACTTTTTGATAGTATATATGTTAAGAGCTAAATAAATATATGCTGATTCAATTTGATTTTATGAGCTTGGCTGATAATTTACTTTCTGTATATACCTTCTAACTGATAACGATTGGTGAATAATGGATCATCTTGAATTTTATGCAGTTCCCGGCTGTGATGAAATTTGAGGTATGAATCTTCATCATTCGCTCTGGCACGGGTATGTCTTTTTACTATACAATAATATGATTCATCGCCATAGGTTATTACATCAATCCTCCATGTTCCCCCACTCCTTCTTTCCCATCCGGATGCGCTTCGAAGTTCATATAATTCCCACCTGTTATTTTCTTCAATTTCATACCTATACCCTGCAGCTTCGTCCACGCCGTTCCATGTCCCTATGGCTGCTTCTCTTGCCTCTTCACGGCTTTCTATTTCCTCTCCCTCATTACTGCTTCCAAAAGACAACAGCATAAACAACAATAGACCAATAAATGATCCAATATGCTTAAAATAATACCTAATCATCTCCTTTTCTCCTTTACAAGTTTTCATGTTACCTTTCCTTGCTTTTATCAGACCACTTTATTTTGCGTAATTCCCGGCAAAGTAGTTATTATCTACCCTAATGTTTAAGCAGGAAAATAAGGATATTATTCATCCTCAATCACAAGTGCCAATAAACTGAGCATTGCTTCACTTAAAATTATAAAATGCTCTTATTGTCAAATAATTTTCCCGCTATGGCTTCTTGCTATTAATAATTGAGCAACTATGACTGCTATTATGAGAACCACAACATCCATTAAGTCAAAATGCCCCGGAATGAGCCTTAAACCTTGGGCAATTTCAAAAGATATTGCCGCAAAAGGAGCCAGCCATATCCAAAATCGTTTTGCAGAAGATCTTGACTGTCCCCAAATATATTCGATAAAAAACATATATGCAACAACCCAAAGAGCAAAAGGCAACGAATAGATTATCCATCCCGGAATATAGTATATGGTTCCATTCAACAAATCACGAAGTATATCTACTATGAAAATAAGGCCAACAGCCTCCACCCACCTAAACAAAACAAGAGTTTTAGGGCGATATAGCAAATAAAGAGCTAAACCTGTCAACAAGCATATTATTGCTAATAACAGTATCTCAGTTTGCTTATCTCTTGTTTTCTTAATCATGCTTTTTAACGTCCTCATATCTACCGGTGTTTGACTAAATTCTTATTTTGCTTTTCATTTATACATACTACCAATATCCGCTTACTCGCTTGCTTAAAGCATTTCAATGACTGATATTTGTGTGAAAACTTAACCCTTTAGCTTTCTTGAAATTATCTCTATAATCATTTAACTTCTCTTTTGCCTCAATGTATCATTATGATACCGCTGTTCTTGAGATTCCACCGGAACCTACCGTTGATAATTCTGCCAAGATCAGAACTGAAAGGATAATACCAACCATCTTAATTTTATTTGATTTTTAATACCCGCATACTCATCTTCTCCTTCATTTTTTTTGATCGGCATTTTTTTAACCGGTAACACATCAAAAACCATAATTTATTATCCAAACCAAAGCTCCTTAGAACTATCAATACTATTTTACTTTCTTTTAGGCATAAACAGTGTCAATCTTTATCTTCATTTTATATCGTATGTGTTCCTTAACAACGTTCAAAAAAGCTAACCCAACTTGAGCAAAAATGATATTCTTCTTCCTTTATTGCCACGTTTCGGTGTCTACTGTTCCCATAATGCTCATTAAATCACTATCGAGAAAATAGGCTTGCTTTTTTGAGCCAACACCTTTACCTTGTAGTAAAATAGGTTATGTTTTTTATATTCAATACTAAGACATACCTGCGAAGAACCAATAAAAATATAGCGAGGTAACAAAATGGCAACAAAAAAAACTACAAGGTCCAAGGTAGCTGAAAGACTTATTTTATCTGCATTGTTTTTTTGTTTAGCAGTTTCAATTACTGCTCAGTTTTCAGGTGGAGATGGATCTGAAGACAATCCTTATGTGGTATCCACTGTAGATGATTTAAATAACGTAAGAAACTATGCAAGTGATAACTTTATCCAGGTAGGAGATATAAGCTTAGATGTCGCTCCTTGGAATGAAGGAGAGGGTTGGGACCCAATCGGAGAAGGCTTTAACGGTTTCAACGGAAGATATGATGGTAACGGTTATGTCATTGAAGGTCTGTTTATAAACAGGCCGGAGTCTAACAGAATAGGATTATTTGAACGGGTATGCGGTCGCTCAGGACCAGCTACTATATCCAATGTTATTTTGACAAATGTTGATGTGACGGGTAACAATGAAGTTGGTGCTTTAGTGGGAAGCATGCTGGAAGCTTCCCCGGGGATAATAGGTTGCGGCAGCACCGGTACCGTATCGGGACGTGATGAAGTGGGCGGTTTAAT
>PWOA01000085.1 GCA_003564155.1 Candidatus Cloacimonadota bacterium | reverse complement strand
ATCCACGGCTTCCAACCGATGGATACACTACTACCAAAGTATTTTATAACCAATGCGTTCCTTTTCCCGCCGGGGGACGGATGTTGGGTATTGGTTATCGGTTACTAGAGGGAGGGTTTAACCACGGAGATCACCCTTCGACTACGCTCAGGACAGGCTCCGCACACAGAGAAAAGCAAGGGGGATATATGAAAAGGCAAAGCATCAAAAATTATGTCACTCCGGATGGAGTGTAAACGGAATTCCGCTCATCTTTTGAACCTGCCTGTCCGCCGGCTGGCGGATTCGGCAGACAGGCGCGTAAGCGCTCCGAGCCGAAGGCGATTCCCATGAAATGAAATCTCCTTCTTGAATTGTAAGCTCTCAACTTTGCCCCACTTATTCAGTTTATCGGTTTTTCTGTTTCTCAGTTTGTCCGTTTATATGCTTATTCCCCGGGCATATTGACCCCGAAACCACCGCACGATACACCTGGCTGGTGGAAGTTGAGTTTAGGTTGTAGGTGGGTATGAAAGCTATACGGTGACAGCATTTATTAACCACTCATCCAACTCTTGTTCTGTTTCGAAATGTAAATCTTCATCACCCTGACCATTCCAAAACCTATCCATTTTCTCTTTAGACTTGAATACTCTATAAGAAACACCTTTGTAATTATAAACATATACATTTTGCTTCTTATCCCCTTTTGAAATAGATATTGTCTCTATGGTTTTGTTTGAGGAAATATAATAGCAGTGATTTTGATAAATCTCTGTTTTCATAGCGTCATTGATTACAATATTTCAAGACCTAGACTCTTTAAATAATTGTAAGTGGAATCATAATAATCAGGATCCCTCGTGTGGTCTTGTTCATCTCCTTCAGGTACTACAATTACCATACCTTGCCTAGCTCTAGTTAATAAAACTCGATAAGCATTGATTAAATAATTTTGTCGTTCTTCTTTCCGAATATTTTGCCATTTATTTCCTCTGAAAGAATGAGTGTTCCACCCATCTGTCGAATACCGAAGATCCCCATCCCACATTACACAAGTCCAATCTAGTTCTAAACCTTGAATATGAAATTCAGTAGCAACCTGTTCCAAGTAATATGAAGACCTCACATCACTTTTATCATTCAAAAACCAGTGAACTGGATTCATAGGTGATTTTACGTCAATCGCATATGGTTTCAATCTTTCAGCTTGAGAAGAAACAACTAACCCATACCGCTCACTCCCTCTTGCCTTTTCTTTCAACCATCGCTTAGCTTTTGGAACATCTCTAGTTAAAACAACTGGATAATTATCGGAGATCGTTCTAAGTGAATGTCTTGCTTTCTCTATATCAAGATCTAATAAATGTTTAACAAAGTTCGAAAGGTTTTCAGCTCGAAACGAGCGCATTGATACAGATAAGTGTAAATCTGAATTTAAATGAACCCTTGTAACTTCTATTAGTTCTTTAATTGAGGTTTCCGCAGCATACTCAGCATCTGTTAAGTTAGGTGAAATATAAACCTCCCAATCCTTAAATCTATTATGGATTGCTTTCAACCACTCTGAAATACCCGCCTCACCAGTATTAATTTCTTGCCCACCACCTACCAAACAAATGATTACAGCCCAGTCCTCATGTCGGTCTAAACACGAAATGAGAAATTCAGGCTCAGAAGAATCAAAATCATCTATCCCTTTTCGACGTTTCATAAAGTTAACCGTCTGTCTCTTCGTCCACGCTCGCTGAGCCTCATCAAAAATAGCCACATGATCTACTGGAGGATTTGAATCTCTCAAATACTCATCTCTGTAGTGGTGAATATTTTGAATAAAAGTTTTGACACTTGCACGTGCTCTCGTTTTAGTCAGCTTATTCCCTTTTTCTTTTTCGCGTCTGACTCTATCCCTAGCTAATGCTTCTTGCAGAATTTTTACTAACGGACCATTTCCAGATAAATAAACACTGGCGTCTCCGTTTTGATGATCTAAATGCTTCGTTGCAGTATTTAGTCCAACTAATGTTTTTCCTGCACCTGGAACACCAGTCACAAAGCAGATTTTTTTCTTTTTTTCTTTCCGCGCAACTGAAATCAAATCTGATATAACTTCAGTTGTATCAGATAAATTTTTTGCACTAGCATCACTTCTTGTAATTTCATCAACTGTATGATGGTTATATAACGAAAGAGCGGCCTCAACAATCGTTGGAGTAGGTGCATATCTACCAGATGAATATTTTTCTCCATCAATTAACTCTTGCTCACTACAAAATTGTATTGCTAATTCAAGAGCTTGCTTAAAATCTATCTCATTCGTTTGTATTGGATTAAAAAGCTTGTCGTCATGCGATGTTGTTGAAAGTGCTAAAAAGGATTTATTTGCTTCCGTTGCTACTAAAATTGGTAGCATAACAGCTTCATGGCTTGGTTCATGAAAGTTTTTTAAATCAAGAGCATAATCCCAAACTTGCTCAATATCGTACTGGTTATAGCCATCTTCACCTACCTTAAATTCAATTACAAAAATTATGTCCTGTATAATCAGTAATACATCCACTCGGCGTCCCATCCGAGGTATTGAAAACTCAAAAAAGAGCTTACCTTTATAACCCTTTAAGATTTCTTTCAAAATTTTGATTTGAATTTCCCAAGCTCGGTTTTGGGTATTTCTTGTATCAAAATTATCCGACATTGAAATTTCTCCAACAATCGTCGATGTCTCTTTTTGAAGAAACGACTTAATAGAGTCTCTATAGTAATAGTTCAGCATTGAGTTTTATTCCTTTTAAAAAATCAATAATCCCCCATCCCCGGGATCACATTTCGAATTCCACCACGTGGATTTTCCACATCGCCTTTGTACCTGGGAATTATATGAATATGGGTGTGAAAGACAGTTTGTCCGGCAGCTTCATTCATATTAAAGCCGATATTAAATCCATCTGGCTGGT
>PWOA01000093.1 GCA_003564155.1 Candidatus Cloacimonadota bacterium | reverse complement strand
TCCTTTTCATCGTTACACACAATATAATACGTAACGATGGTTTAGGCAAATAAAAAAACACATCTGCATGAATATAAGTACATTAAGATATTTCCTCGTTATACACTGACGGGAATGCAGGCCACAATGAAAGAAAAAATGTTTTATAGGTAATGACTCTAACTTATGATGATTAAAATAGTTAATGCGGACACTACGGTAACGTTCACAGACCTGCCAGGTCTGTGTTTCAGGACGATGATGCGGCATCTTAACCAAAAAGCATCAACAATGAAAGAAAAAATGTTTTTTAAGTTAATGACTCTAACTTATAATGATTAAAATAGTGTTGATGCGTTCACCACTCAAACGTTCACAGACCTGCCAGGTCTGTGTTTCAGGACGATGATGCGGTATCTTTACTCAAAAACATCCACACTTATTAAAAAGATTTTTAAGTTAATGACTTTAACTGATAATTATTGTAATCTTTAATGCGGTTTCTACGGTAACGTTCACAGACCTGCCAGGTCTGTGTTTCAGGACGATGATGCGGTATCTAAACCAAAAAGCATTTGAAAAAGAAAATGAAGATGCTAAATGTAAGAGAGAATGTTTAGAATTCGTGGTGGGAGGGAGTGATAGATTGGACGTGACATCTGGAGTCGAATTGATACTTCATTCGGAAAATGCAGTCCCTTCGGGCCTGATCAGAGCTGGCAGCTCTGATCACGGCGGCGCTTCAACCATATGCTGCTCATAACGGTGATAGTGGCGCCGCGAATTGTGAGCGGAGAAGAGTTTAGATAATTTAGAATTTATGATGTAGAATTTATAATGGAAAGAGAGTAGAAGTGACAAAGAGCGAAGGGCAGAGAGCGGAGAGGTGGCGGTTTAATGGGGCGTTGGGAGTTGAGCGGTGAAGATAATTCGGAAAAAATGCCGTTACTGCAGAAATTATCATTTGGATTTCAATCTCCCCTGTCTTTTTGCGTCTTTTTATCCAGTAAGTCTTTCATGTCAAACATTGGCAGTATATATTTACCCATAGGATAAAACGATGTAATTGTTTCAAGAAACAAACGGGTTTGGTTAATAAGACAAGGTAATGCCGAATAAAGCATTAACTTTGTATATTCTTCGCTATCCGGTTCAATTTCATCACTGAATTGGTATTCACCACCGGTGCATAGTTCAATTTTATATCCGTCATGAGATCTATCTACATTAATGTATAAATCAAGTACCACGCGGATTTTTGATTCATCATCTTCGGCTTTGAGGACATTAAAGTCTATCTCGACAGGTAAATCTATAAAGCTCTCTTCGCTTTTTCCCAAGAAATTAACATCAACAATAGATTTCAGGACTACAAAGCCGATTTGATTGATATTAGCTTGCTTTGGTTTCATTATCACTGTTTACCTTGTGAATTTTTTTGGTATTCGCTTCAGTAGATATCCAGCCAGGGAAAGGGGTTACTCTGCAAGTTTGTTTTCTTGTATCCACCACTTTAACAAGGATATCAACGCCCAGATGGTATTTAATTTTTGCTAAGAAAGCCATATTAACAAACTTGTCACCTGCCATCACTTGAGTTATATAACTGGCACTCGTTCCGATTTTCAGGGCTAAGTCTTTCTTAGTCATCCCTCTTTCTTTAAGAAGCCGTTCGATCTCATAAGCAAATGAGGTACTTAAAACGGCAGTTATATGCTCGATTATCTCTTTCTCATTCTTGAATGCTAACAACTTTTTCCAGTTTCTTTTATTCCTCAAACTCATATTCGTATCCCCCGATTCTTTCAATCAATTCTCTTGTATGCTTATCAAATTTTTGTTTCTTCTTCATTATATGAGAAACTGCTATTACTATCTTATTGGAAGGCTTATTTATTTGCTTACAAAATATTCTATACTGTTTTAACTTAATTTCATATACATTAGACGTTTTTTGAGATATTTTGGCTCTCTTATAGATATCATCAGTCACCTTTCCAATTCTAATTCTATCAAGATTTTCCCGGAATCTCTTCATAAGTTTATCGTCTCTCTCGAGGAGACTATATAATCTATCTTCATACTGAACATCAACGAAAAAGGTTACCCTTCCATCTTCCTGTTCATTGCTTCCTGTTAACTCCAAAAAGGAGTCGTCTATCGGTCTTGCTTTTCTCATATACAAATTAACCTATAGCTTAATCATGTCAACAACTATTTTTCAATATGGCTCTAACTGTTAGTCTGTGTAGTATATTCACCATTTCTCTGGCATCTTCAGTTGATGTTTGACGACTGGAACGGTTTTCTGACCCGGTTTATTCCCTCTTCCGTGCCCTTGACAATTTCAGATCACGAGTCTTTGACTTGTCGTGCCTTTTCACATTGACATCATTGTCCTCTATCATATATGTTTACCTCCCGTAGATATTTGCTATTATGTAGATAAACGAAGAGTAAATACTAATGAAGTTCTACAATGATATTTTCTTGGCATAAGGAGAACATTTGTCAAGTTATTTGTCTATTTCAATAGATATAACTTGGGAAATTAGTTCGTGGTTGAAAATTCGTGGTGACGTGATGACGTGGGTTAAGGGAATTTAGAATTTAGAATTTAGGATGTAGAATTTATAATTAGAAAGAGAGGAAGTGGCAGTATAGTGGTAGCGTCTGAAGTTGAATTGAGAATTGGCGATGTTTTTTTTATCCACGAATTTCACTAAGAGCACTAATTAAAAGGAATATTTAGGGAACAGTTTTGATGGGAGTGGCGGTTAGGATGTGGCGTTTGGAGGATATATTGGCCACTGATCACACAGATCTTCACTGATTATAAAAAGGTATTAACCCATCTTTACCAAAACTTCGGCGGTTCCATTTTTTTTGATGAAAATTAGAAATATTCGAGCTCCATAAAGCCGTTTTTAAGCACGATATAAAATGCCCCTGTGTACCTATACG
>PWOA01000052.1 GCA_003564155.1 Candidatus Cloacimonadota bacterium | reverse complement strand
TAGGAGTTTGTCTACCAGTAAATCGATTAATCTAACTGGATTATCCGGGCTTAATTGCTCATCAAGAGATGAGATCGTGCTCTGGGTTCTATCTTCTCCAAAAATATAGCTCACTTTCAGTTTCCCATTGTCTAATTGTATTGTCTAAATATATAGTATTACTACAAGATACGGTTATTATGTCAAGCATTTTCTTAGGTCATCTTACATAATTATCAAGTAAAATAGTATGATTGAAAGTGGAGGAGTTTCAGCCTCTATGAAATTATGAGGAATTTTCACACAGTCTCGTATATAAGAATTATAGTTTAGCTAACGTAAATGGTGAAAATGGAGTTGGCGGTTTAATTGGCAGATCGGAACGGCATTTAGCTATAAATGATTGTTAAAGCAAGGGAACTGTTAAGGGAATTGCTAATGTCGGTGGTTTGGTAGGTAGATTTAATGATAATGGGACCTTAAATAAGTGTTATAGTCGGTCGCCGGTAAACGGTTTTAATAGTGTTGGCGGTCTTATAGGATATGCAACTCATATTGTAGATATAAACAATAACTATAGTACAGGAAGTGTTGTTGGGGGTTTATCTGTAGGGGGATTGATCGGATCGACTCGTGATCGGGTTACGGTACAAAACTGTTTCAGTACAGGTAATGTTCAAGGAGAAGTGAATCTAGGCGGTTTAGTTGGTTTATCCGGAAGCGATGACAATATTTTTACAAACAGCTACTGGGATGTAGACAATTCCGGTCAGGAAGATAGTGTTGCAGGTGAAGGTAGAAGCACTTCCGAAATGACTTATATATTTGACGATGATGTCTATGTAAACTGGGATTTTGATGATATATGGGATGAAGATGTCGAGTTTTACGTAAATAACGGTTATCCTATTCTCAGATGGCAATATAGCACCAGTCCATCTATGGCAATCAATCCATACCCAGTAGACCAGGCAGATAGTGTTAATATTACTAATGAACATCTTTATCTTTCCTGGGACTATATTGTCGATAGCAACTATCGAAATCCGGTCGGCTTTAGAGTTTATTTGAATACTACCGGCGAATTTGACGAATCCGATGAGTTTACTTGGGCATTTTATTTTGAAGAAGAACAACGTCATTACTGCCATCAGACAGGAGCCTCTTTGGATCACAATACTACTTATTACTGGAAAGTTATTCCTACTACCTACTATCCGTATAGGGATGTTTACGGAACGAGCAGTGAACAAAGAGAAAGACGAAGAGGCGAAGAAAGATTAAGCTATTCGGCGGAAACATTATATCGAGGCGATGCAGAAGATCCTGAGATATGGTCATTTACTACAGCACCCGATCCCAACTATCCTCTGCCGGCAACCAATCCCGATCCACCTGATAAATCAGAGGATATCTTAATAGATTTACAACAGTTAAGTTGGAGCTATAAAGATGATGGTTATTACATACATCCTGTTGGTTTCAGAGTATATATTAATACTACGGGCGATTTTGAAGATGAACATCATTATGAATGGGTAGATTATACATTTGGCCAGCGAGTATTTTCATACACCATTTCTCAAGAATTGGGAAAAAATACTGCTTACTATTGGCAGGTAATTCCTAGCACAATAGACTCTAATATGAATTATGAAGCATTGAATATGAAGCAAAGAAGAAGTAAAAGAGGTGAAGATAGAGATGTGAGTCATGAAGAAAGAAGTCTCAAGAGCCGATCAACCGGAGAACGAACAACTTATCATTCAGTATTAATGAATCGCAACGATGCTATAGACTGTCCTGTCTGGTCGTTCACCACAGGAACCAAAAGTTTAGCCGAGCAGCCGTTATTACCGGCTGTTACAACTTTAAAAGGTAATTATCCAAATCCTTTTAACCCTGATACAATAATCGATTTTTCTGTAGCCAATAGTGGTGATATTACGTTAGATATCTATGATATTAAAGGGCGTCTGGTAAATACTCTTGCCCGGGGATATTTCAGAGCAGGTTACCACACCCTTGTCTGGAAGGGAGAAGATGCCGGCGGCCGACAGATGCCTTCAGGAATCTATTTTTACCGGTTACAGACGGAGAATAAGACTTTAACGCGTAAGATGATGCTGTTGAAGTAAGAAAGATATGTGACATCTATTTAATCAAAATTAACCGGTGGGGGAAAACAGTTGATAAATTGATTGAAAAGACATGATTCTATAAAACTATATTAGGCAAAAGGTCATTAATAAAACAAATTTGTAAATCATGGTTAACAGTCACATATAAGCATGATAATTGCTATAGTAAGCAATTATAATAACGATATTGTTTGATGAATAGTAAGATTATCAATCGTAACCCGACAAGCAATCCATTTGTTATGGTATTGAGTGTAACAACTACGAGGAGGACATATGGTTTGGGAATGTAGTATTTCACTTAAGAAGCTAATAGTCTCTAGTAGTTATTTTATTAATGGTATCAATGTTACCGGTTTCTTTGGCGAGGCAATAAGATTAAACAGCCAACCTTTCAACTCAATTTTCAGGAATGAACGTTATCGAACTATTGACATAATCTTCATATCGTGTATTTGGAAAACAAAAATGACAATATTGGAGTTATTTCTCAGATCCAGAAGGGTATAGGTTTACTTTAATAATACGGGTGATTTACAGGTTGTATTGGAAGTAGTATAAGTACTGCTGCAAAGCAGATTAAATTTCGCATGAAAAGTCGACTTTCCGATGAGCTAAGAATAAAAATTGGCTGATATAACAATCAACAATAGCTGTGATATCACATCTCTTTATGACAAAACAGACGTAGTGCTAATTTAATTTTGCATTGTAAGTTCCAAATCTTTAGATTATAATCAGAATCTGTTAATATCTCTCGAATCATTAAACCAAATAATCAATTATGACATATGGTGGATACTGAATAAATACGTCATTTGATCGGAATTATTAGAAACCTTAAACATTCCCTTTAATCTGTTGACCAAAAATATTATAACTTCTAGGCTTGAAAACGTCTCTTCAGCTATTATATCATCAAGATTAGTTGATGCTAAAGTCATATCTTCCTGAGAGAATGGTTCGCCATCTCTGATAATCTCGAAAAGTATTCTCTCATCTTCTTGTAACACCTTAATCCTAATGTTACCTTTGTTGGGTATGTTTTGAATACTATGATTGAATATTTCATATAAAAGGTTGAAAAAATATTTAGGTATTGAATTTATGTTTAGATTTGCTTCGATATCTTTTGTAATATTAATGTTGTGTTTAAATCGGACATTAAAAGTAAGAAACATGAAAAATCTTTCAAGAAAGTCATCAATACTTATCTGTTGGGGTTCGGTTAATTTCTCAGTTTCCACAAATGTTCTCAAGCTATCAACTAAATGGTTGATTTTATCGATTTGTGAGAGAATAGATTGGGCGCTTTTTATTTCGGGATTTTTGTATTGTATCAGCTCTACTCTTCCGGAAATATTCATTATAGGTGTATTAAGATTATGAATAAACCCTGGTAATATATCAAGATATTTGCCTAGTTCTCTTTGATTGATTAGATTGTCAATATTCTTTCCTTTCATAAATCCTCCATCTCATTTATTCGCCATAAATGCGATATTCAAAACGATATACAATATGATTTATCAAGATAAATCTATAAGGTGAATACCAGCACGATGAGAAATAAATATCTCATCGTGCTGATAAAATAAATATAACCCTTATTAAATCGATCACAGATATTTTTTTATAACATCAGCCAATCTTTTAACTCCCTCAACATTCATTTTTTTGGATGAATATGAGAAGTTAATACGCATAGTATTCTTGCCTTCACCATCACAGTAGAATGCTGTACCCACAACATAGGCAACTTTTTCTTTAATAGCTTCAATAAACAACTCGCTGGTATCCAAATGGTCAGGTAAGGTTAAGAAGAGGAATAAACCACCTTCAGGACAAGTCCATTTAATTTGAGGAGGCATGTATTCTTCGAAAGCTTTTAGCATGACATCTCTTTTCTCACGATACATTATTTTTATTTTCTCAATGTTTTTATCTAAATAACCTTTCTCAATGTATCGAGCAACTATTCTTTGGGTAAAAGGGGGTGTGCAGAGATCCGTGGCTTGTTTAGCCATTACAATTTTATCAAGTATCTCTTTGTTTCCTATTACCCAGCCGATCCTGAATCCTGGGGCAAAAATCTTGGAAAAAGTACCCAAAGTTAATACTTGTTCAGTATTATCTAGAGCATAAAGAGTTTGTACTTCAGTACCTTCAAAACGTAGTTCTCTGTAGGGACTATCTTCTATTATGAGAACGTCATACTTTTTTGCTAACTCGAGAATATCAAGACGGCGTTTTTCGCTCATAGTTATCCCTGATGGGTTTTGAAAATCGGGTATAATATAGATAAACTTTGGTTTTTCTCCTTTAGAATTAAGATCTTCGAGTGCGTGTTTTAGCTTCGTATAGTCCATACCTTCTTCATCCAAAGGTATGCCTATCATTTCTGCTCCATAATTAGCAAAAGCACTAAGTCCACCAAGATAGGATGGCAATCCAACTATAATTTTATCATCTCTATCGATAAATATTTTCCCAACTAAATCCAATGCTTGTTGTGATGCAGTGGTGATAATAAGATTTTCAAGTGATATATTAAATCCCTGTTTACGATAACGTTCCACCAAAAGAGTTCTCAAGAGAGTATCTCCTTCAGTTGCCCCATATTGGAGAGCCAAATGTGCTTCTTTTGACATGACATCATTGATAATTTGTGTAAGTTCTTCTACAGGAAACGTGTCTGCTGCAGGTAATCCTCCGGCAAATGAAATTATACTTGGATCTGCAGTTAATTTTAATAACTCACGAATTTGAGATTTTTTCATACCTCGTGAATTAACCGATAATAATGACTCTAGATCTTTAACCATCATAAACCTCCATCTATTTTTTTATTTATTAATATACTTAATCTGCTTGTAATCTTTAATCTGTTTTCTGATATTGGCTAATAGTTCTTTTTTTGTTTGAATTCTCATCGTGACAGTGGAATTCTCTTGATCAATTGTTTTCTCTTTTACATCAGCTTGTTGCATAATAAAATCGATTAATTTTTCCATTTCTAAAGGTATTTTCACAGTTTCTTCATATTTCACATTATTTAAGTATGTGAGGATTAATTTGGATACTTTTTTAAGATCTTCATCAAATTTTGCGGAAATAAATACAGAGTTTGGATAGTTCAACATTAAACGTTTTTTTCTAAATTTCCCGTCTAAATCATCAACCAAATCGGATTTATTAAAGACATACAACACATCCTTATCCTCAGCACCAATTTCAGTCAACACTTCATTGACACATTTAATATTGGTTTCACAATTTGTTTGTGAGATATCTACAACATGAAGAAGTAGTTCTGCTTCAGTAACTTCAAGCAATGTTGAATGGAATGATGACACAAGTGTGTGGGGTAGTTTTCTGATAAAACCGATTGTATCAGAAATAATAATTTTATGTTTAGGATCTAAATTTATTGCTCGAGAAGTAGAATCAAGGGTTGCGAATAATTGATTTGCAACATAGAGATCTTCATCGGAAAGCTTGTTAAATAGTGTTGATTTGCCGGCATTTGTGTAGCCAACGAGCGCAACATTCTGAAAGCTCTTCCTTTTCTTCCGCTTAACTAAGGAAACTTTTTCAATTTCAACTATTTTTTTCTTGAGCAGACTGATCTTTTTTTGTATTTCTCTTCGATCAAGCTCGATCTGGGTTTCACCGGGACCTCTAACAGGTCCTCGTGTTCCTATACCGCCTTCGATACGAGAAAAGTGTTGCCATAGGTTTCTTAGTTTTGAATAGTTATACTCTAATAATGCTAATTCTACCTGCATCTTTGCCTGTTTGGTTTTAGCATGCATAGCAAAGATATCTAAAATAAGTTCAGTTCTATCTACGATACTGCATCTAGTTAATTCTGCAATATTTTTGGCTTGGGCAGGAGTTAGGTCGTCATTAAAAATTAAGGTATCGACATTTTCTTCGACTACTCTATTTTTTATCTCAAGAATCTTACCTTTTCCAATATACGTTTTCGAATTAGGTCTTGATAGGCTCTGTACAAACCTTCCAACAACTTTTGCATTCGCTGTTTTAGTTAAATGCTCTAATTCGTCAACCGTCAGATTGTATTCATCTCTTTTGCCCTCTCCAGTATACAAACCGATCAAAAATACCCTTTGTTTTGCCTTTTTTGTTTTCTCCATATATCTGAATCCAAAATCAATTTTTGTAGACTAAAACTGGTTTGTTCTTTTCACGCCATTTGATGTATTCATCCTTTACTTCCATACACCAAACTATTCTTTTTTGTTCACTTTCAAAAGTTACTAAATCTACAAAGTGTATTTTCCCATCTTTATCTCTAAAGCTTTTTTGGGGAAGTTCTACTTCAATATTATCACCTTTCTTAATAATCGTTATTTCATTTATTATGATACCTGAAACTATTTCTAAACTAGCTCTTGCTTCTACTATACCGCGACTTATATCTCTAAATCTAACTTTCATCCTTACTCCATCTTACTCCATTAGATAAAAATTTATAGCTATATTGCTATACTCTAACGAGAGTAAAAATACTGGAAAATAGTCAACATATAAATTATTAAGATCAATAACAAGCCAAACAAGTCCAAGAAACTAAATTATCGTCTCTTGAATAAAAGATCAATAATTATTGTGTAATTATGCATGAGGATTAGCTATATAAGTCCAATGAAAATAGGGGAGAATAGGTTAGAAGGAATAAACGTTATTAAACAACTCTAAACCATTATCTTCCCCTGTAAGTGATTGAATATTATATTGCTATCATGATGTAACTATGTTAAGCTCTTACGTTACAGACTACATTTTTGAATCGTGCAGGAGCTATACCGTGCGATAGATGCATTGCTTGTCCCGGTTCACCTTTACCACAACTAAATGTACCGTGGTAACCCCATTCTTCGGGTCCGCATATCCAGTCGCATGAGTTCCAAAATTCTTTTGTGATACCATAGTAAGTCGGTTCTCTAACGATTCCCACTACTCGTCCGTCTTGAATTTTCCATCCTATTTCTGTCGTAAATTGGAAGTTATTTCTATTGTCATCTATTGACCATGTTTTCGTGTAGTCTAATAAGTATCCATTTTCAGTATCTTCTATTAAGTCTTTCAGAGTACCTTTTCCCGGTGCAATACATAGATTACTCATCCTAATTAATGGTATATCATCCCCGAATGACGCTTTCATATTAGAGCTAGGTTCTAAACCTAAACGATGTGCTGTTTCTCGAGAAGATTGTTGATTTACGAGAACACCATCTTTGATTATGTCGACACGTTTACCGGGAACTCCTTCATCATCTACAGGATGAAATCCTATTCCATCAGGATCAGTACTATCACTATAAATATTCAAAATATCAGATCCGTATTTATATTTTCCTAACATTTCAGGCTTAACAAAAGTTTTGCCTGCATATGATAATTCCATGCCAAATATTCTATCTGCCTCGGTAGCATGACCTACTGATTCATGTAATTGTAAAGCCAGATGTCCGTTAGCAATGATTATATCAGCTCGTTCTTCAGTTATTGTAGGTGCTTTAAGCAGTTCTCGTGCTTCCTTAATGATTACTTCACACATATCAGGGAAATGATAATCTCGTACTACTTCGAAGCCACCTCTTTTAGCTGCCATATGACCGGGAAAATTTCGACTCATCACTTGTTTACCGTCCGAAGCATATACTTCTATAGATGGTAATGTGTCATAAACAATGGTGTCTGCAACAGTACCTTCAGAATTAGCATAGATTTTGTACTGTCTGTAAAAATGACATTTAGCATATGAAAAGACTATTTTTTCTCCGTACAATTTCTTAGCAATCGATTTCCAATACGAAATAATATCTTCATCATCCATAAGGAATGGATCTTCTTTCGGTTTATAAATATAATTGATTTCCGAATGATCAATAGGGAAAAACTTAACTTTATTGATTTTATATTTACTGCCCAAACGAGCATTATTTATTGCTGTTTTTATACATTTATCTATCGAATTTATGCTAAAATCATTAGTGCCGGAAAATCCCCAGCAACCATTAATTAATACTCTTATTCCTAAGGCATTGGAATCCATAATTGAACCTAATCTTTTTAAGATTCCTTTTTCGAAATAAATAAACTTTCTATCGGTTGATGTAAGCCGTACATCAGAGAAAGTAATATCGGGAAGATCTAATTTGCTGATTATGTCGTAGACTAATTTCTTCATTTTTCCATCCTTTTTGAGTTAATACTGTCTAAAAAAGCCAAGTCCGGCTATATAGTTTCAGTAGATGATGTGATTTTAAAAGAAGATACTTTAACGTGAGGCATTGCTGCACTTTTAATTGAAAAAGCTCCATAATTACCAGAGTTTGGTATTATATGGCAAACATTTTCAAGGGCGGTAATATTCTTTAATATATCAACTAATTTTACGGTATATCTCAGATTATTTACTACCTTTGTCATTTTTCCATCTTCTATTAAAAAAGTACCATCTCGTGTTAATCCGGTAACCGAAGTTTCTTTAGGGTTTATGAAGTTCATGTAGTGAAGGTTAGAAATATACAATCCTTTTTTTATACCTTTAATCATACTATTGAGTGTAGTATTGCCTTTATCCAGCACTAGACATTGACCTTCTCCGCCATTTTTCACCATACCCGTTTTATAACTGTAATAATTATTAACTAAGAATTTTTTGAAGGTACCATTCTTAACGAGCACATTTTTTTTATAAATATGACCATCAGAATTATAATCTGTTGAAATCAAACCGGGAAAGCTGGGATCGTCCATTATAGTGATAATATCTGAAAAAACTTTATCTCCTATCTTATTTTCAAAATAACTTTGCCTTTTATCATAAGAAATTGCATTCATACCAACAAATACCAGATATGCAACAAGTTGTCCAATGCTACTTGGTGCTAAAATAACTTCATAATTGTCAGGCTGAACATCGATAATATCATTGCGAGCAATCTTAATCTTTTCAATAAGCTCACTAATAAAGTTTTCAAGATTAAAGTCATTAATATCCTCTCCGCCAAATGAACTAATAACAGTTACATCATTTTTTTGTGACATAGCCTTCAATTCTAACATAATAGGCGAATTAACCATTGTTTTATTTACACCATTGCTATTGATTATATATTGAGTACAATAGTTACATATAAAAGTTCCGTAAATATTGTAATCATAAGGTTTGACTGCATCGGATATTTGCTTGAGAATGTTGATCTTTCTCGCTAAAGAAACTTTCTCAATATTATTCTCTTTGGGGATTTCAGCAACTGTTTCCATGTTATCTTCCAAATCGACAAAATCAGGATCTTCAGGTAGTTTGTCAATTAACAAAATCGCATTATCGATAGTTTGAATAATATCTTGTTCTGTAGGACTATCCATTTGAAAAGAATAACTTCTCTTTCCTTTGTAGATTTGAGCTTTAAGATTAAGATTATCTTTGGTAATGTTGTAATTAACCTCACTGTTGAAAAACCTGAGAAAATCGGTTCCCCAATCCTGAAAAGAAAAGGCTATTTTCAACTCCTGATAGTGGTTAATGATTTCCGCGAAAAAATCAGCGTAAGAACTTTTCATACCATCTCCTCTTTCTGATGTAAGTTGTGAATTGATTTTAATAAGTATTACGTATTATTTCTAATTTATCAATGAGTTATTTTTAAATGTTAACACTGAATTAGCAGTGTTAACACCGAAACGTCCCTAAGTACTTTTCTTTAAATACATATAATTGACACTAACTTAAGAACCTGATAATATTGCTCAATTTGTTTATCTGTTTAATCAACAATGAATTATCAACATTAGCATTTGATAGTATATTGTTCATGTTTTGTTCATCACGGTTGATGATCATTCAGAATATTATATATCTAATACTTATGAAATTAATAAAAAAAATATGTAAAAAATTGTCAAGAAAAGTTCTTGATAATCAACTTCTGGAGAAGAGATCATGGTAATAAGTTCTTAAAAAAGGTTGCAAAATATCGTACTTCTTAGAAGATGGTCAAAAAAAATTATACAGAGGTATGGATGAAATATTTTAAAATAAGTAGTTTAGTATTGATTATTATATATTTTGCTAATTTAAATGCCTTCGCGCCTCAACCAATAATTGAAGCTAACATATATCCTCCGGAAATAGAAGCTGGTGGTAGTGGTAGAGTTGAAGTGAGATATATCTATCCGGAAGGAATGCACCAGATACTCCAGGAAGAGTATTTTTTCTTTGAAATCAAACCCAAAGCAGGTTTTAGTTTTGGAGAGATTGATTATCCGGAAGGTGAACTGTGGGATGATGGTTTTATCCATTTATTCGGTGAATCAATCTTAAAACGATCAATTAATATAAGTTCCACCGTAGATCCCGGCGAGTATAAACTGAGTGTTATTGCAGCTTATCAGCTTTGTTATGATGAGACAGGAACATGCATAATGCCTGATGAGCAGGATTTGATTTTAGATTTGAAAGTATTGCCCGGAGAAACCGGCAGCCCATTATTGCTTTATCTGATATTCGCTTTGTTGGGAGGTTTCATATTAAATCTAACACCCTGTGTATTACCGGTATTATCACTTAGAGCTTTCAGCTTGATTAATCAAAGTCAATCCGACAGAAAAAAAATAACAATGAACTCCTTGGTATATTGCTTAGGGATTCTTTTTTCTTTTCTAATACTGGCCGTCATAATTATAGCTCTAAAAACTACTGGCCAGATGGTCGGTTGGGGTTTCCAGTTTCAAAATCCTACTTTTGTTATAGTCATGACATCCATACTTTTTGTTTTTGCACTTTCTTTGTTTGATGTTTTTACTATTGTAGCGCCGGACCCTTCAGTCGCTGGAAAACTTTCAAATAAAGGTGGGCTAACAGGTGCTTTCTTTATGGGAATTTTTGCTGTATTATTAGGTACTCCCTGCACAGCACCTATATTAGGAGCAGCTTTAACCTTTGCTTTTGCCCAGAAACCACTTACAATCTTATTAATGTTTATTTTCATTGGTATTGGTATGGGAATACCATTTATTGTAATTGCGATAAAACCCAATTTTGTAAAAAAACTACCCAAACCGGGTGAATGGATGAATGTACTCAAAGAATTAATGGGTTTTTTATTGCTCTTTTGGGCGATCAAAATGTTGGAAGTTTTACATCATCAGATTGGAGGAAGAGAACTTTTATCATTCTTATTCTTTTTATTAGCTTTGGGAATATCATTTAGAATAATCGGTCGATATGTACGACCTGATGTGAAACCCTTAAAAAAGTGGATTGCTTTTGTTTTTGCTTTATTAATCATAATTAATGTCGGCATTAGTACACTCTCATTTGATGAAAATAGTAATATCATTGATAACGATAGCTATCATGTTGATGGTAACTGGCAGGTTTTCGATCCTGACAAAATAGAAGAATTACGAGAAGAAGGTGTACCTGTTTTTATCGACTTTACTGCCAAATGGTGTACGACTTGCTATACTAACGAAATAACAGTTCTTTTCACAGATGATATCCAAGAAGCTTTTCAGGAGAAAGGAGTTGAACTTTTTATTGCTGATTTTACGAGTTATGACGAAACAATAGCTCAATGGATTCAAAAATATAACAGAGTCGGTGTTCCAGTTTATGTGTTTTATTTGCCCGATGAAGATGAACCAATTATTTTACCGGAAATAATTACGAAAAGAATGGTTTTTAATGTACTTGACAGACTTGAAGATGTTGAATAACAGGGAAGTATTTTTTCTTGAATGACTAATTGGTTAGCCTCACATAGGCAATTACTTAATATAAGATATTTGGAGTTAAGATGGGATTAATAATGAAATTATGGGCAATAATTAGTATTTTAGCAATAACCGTGTCCTGCAATCGGTTTGACAATAAATTTGAACCATATCAAGAAAATAACCACTACCAAGATAGATTAAATGATTTTACCCTTCAATTGGAGTTTTCATTTCAAAAACAAGATGTCAACTCTATTATGGAATACTATTCAGATGAGTATCTAAACGATGGAAAAGATAAGGAAGCAGTTGCCGATTACTTTGAAAAAATAGTGCTGAATTATCCTGATAGCTTCTTTGTCAGTATCGAATCAACAGACTATAGTAACTTAAGTTTTACGTATAGTATTTTAGCTTTTGGCACAGATAATAAACAAGATATAACGACAGTTCTTGACACAACAATAGTTGAGTATACCTCATCTCAAGAGAATAACTATCTGTTTATTGGTAATCAACAAGATGCGATCGAATCACCGGAGAGAAGAGTATTGGTAGAACTATTTACAGCTCTTTGGTGCCCAAACTGTCCCTACGTTGAAGCAGCTTTACATTCATTAAAACAGCAATATAGGGATAATTTCTATTATATAGAATATCACCGTATGGATAAATATGATTTCGGGAATGAAGACATTGCTTCTTACTATAATGTTTCTTCATTACCTGTCGGGATAATTCAAGGTTCAACGAGAATAACCGGTGGCTCGGAAGCTAATAGCTATGTTGAGTATAATTACGGAATTTCTGAATATTTTGGCAAGGAAGCCAATTTCCATTTAGACAGTTTCGAGTATTCTATTTCAGAAAACGTAGTATCGTTTAGTTTAGATGTCAAAACAAATGTCGAGGTGGGAGATAATGTTAAGCTGAAATATGCTTTATTAGAAAAAGAGTCATCAACCAAAAATGCAGCTGGAGAAACGGTTAGGAATATAGTCGTTAATCATAAATATACTTCTCTTTTAGAAGACATGTTTTCTCCGAATCAAGCACTTAACGGAGAAAGAGTAGCAAACTTAAATCTGGAAATAACAGTACCAGACATACTTATAAATAATCCAGCATTGATTTTATGGATACAAAACATTGACTATCCTTATGATGAAGAAACATGTATAGTTTATAATGTACAAGAATTCGAGTTATTAGTTGATAAATAACCCCAGCAGTAAACTGTATATGTAATGAAATTATAATTAAAATAACAGCAAGAAAATTGGAGGAAAATTATGAAGGTTATAGCTTTGATAATAACCTTGATGTTAGCAACAGGTTTAAACTCTGCAGAATTAGCTCGTGATTTCACATTACTTGATATAAATGACAGGGAAATATCATTATATGATGATATAATTGGAGACCAAATAATAATAATAGACTTTTGGGCTAGTTGGTGTGTGCCTTGTATGAGATATATGCCTGAATTAGAAAAGATAAACAATGAATACGATGAGATATTAGTCGTAGGAATAAGCATTGATAACCCTCGATCTGTCAATAGAGCAAAATCTCTTATTCGTTCTCAAAAGTATACGATGATAAATTTATTCGATACTAACCAAGAGGTTATGGAAAGATATCAAGTTACAACCGTACCTCATACATTTGTTTTAGGTTACAATGGTGAGATTATCTTCGAACATACGGGTTATTCCAGAGGAGACGAAGATAAACTAATAGAAATAATTCAAGAGTATAAAAATAATATTGAAGGTTAAGGTAGATGACTAGATTTATCCCATTATTAATTTTAATTTCTTTTTTAATGTCAGTACCAAATTACGCTGACATTTCAATTTCAGGTATTAATGAAGCTCAGTTTATTTATCGGGACGCAAAAGATTCTCTTTCTACTTTTTTTCATAATGAAG
This sequence comes from Candidatus Cloacimonadota bacterium, assembly GCA_003564155.1. Classification (GTDB taxonomy): domain Bacteria; phylum Cloacimonadota; class Cloacimonadia; order Cloacimonadales; family PWNZ01; genus PWOA01. The sequence continues at coordinate 22,399 of PWOA01000052.1, read as the reverse complement.
CTAACTTAAGAATAAATTATGATAATATTGAAATTGGATTAAGTATTACCGCTAACTTGCCGAAATACAGTCAATTTGACTCTGTCAAGGATTTAAGTCCGACAATGATTCAATATCAAGCCGAAAAGCTTTATCTGGCAACAAACTTGTCTGGAATGAGGATTAGAGTAGGATCATTTAATGATTATTTTGGTAATGGTATAATCCTTCGTTCGTATCGAGATAAAACTTATGAATGGGATACGACTCTCAATGGATTATCAACCCAAATCAGATCCGAACTTGCAACAATCAAAACATTATATGGATCTTTGCCTAATGAAATTGACGATAATAAGAATGATACTGTAGGGGGTATTGATCTTACATCAACTTATCTCGATAATATAAGTTTCGGATTCTCATTACTGTCCTTAAATGAAAGAAGATTTGACGATCGTTACCGTACACGCTTAGTCGCGGGAGGTAGAGTTGGCATTTCGTATCATTCATTTGATGTCGCAGGAGAATATGCAGAAACAAAACTGTATCGGAATATTGCTGGAACAGTCAAAGGGCAAGCAATTTATGGATATGCAAATAAATATTTAGGCCCATTAACCATGACTCTAGGATATAAAAAATACAGCAATTTTAACTATCGGATGAATGATTTACCAAGTCTTAATTCGAGCGAAGAGCCTTTATCAGAGAGAGTAGATCCCGGTTATGATGAAGAAGGATTATTAACTGGTTTCCAATATTATCCATCAATGACAACATCATTATCCGTGACTTATTCAGAAGCATGGAATACCGGCTTTGATATTCGTCAAAGTGATTTGTTTATAGAAGGGACTAAAGATTTTAGTTCATTCCTTTTAGGATTTGAATACTCTCAATTTGAAGCTCTTGATAAAGACAGGAAAGAGTGGTTTAAAGAAATTACTCCGGCTCTGACATTTGATTTAGATATTTTCGGCCGGGCATCACATATAAGAGGTCAGTTTAAAGTAGAGAATATAAAACTAAACAATGCTGAATCTACAAACTATTATCCACTTTTACAATATGATATATTCTTCAATAAGTTCTCGCTTTCATTGAATGCTGAGACTAAAATAGAGTCTATTGACGATATTCGTAACGATCCACCTACTTGGTTTGGATTAGAATTTACAGTTAGACCATTTTCTCATACTGAAATGAAAGTATTTGTCGGAGAAGAAAAAGGTGGTAAAGTCTGTCGAAGTGGTCAATGTTTTTACACGTCACCATTTCAGGGACTTAAGATTAATCTAACTACCAGGTTTTAGATTCTGTGATAAATGAACGTAGTTTGTTGAGTATATTATAACATTAAAAAATGGAGGTTGTATGAAAGTTTATGTAATTACCGTCATTCTTATTGTATTAATGACCTATGTAGGTCTTTTGACAGCAGATGATATTATAAGTCATTATCCCAGAACAATAGTTGCGGAGTTTTTCCCTTCAGTTAATAATCAGGATAATAATAGAGCTTATCAAGGGATTAACTATCTGACCGATAGATACAATAAAAAAGTTTTCCTGCCTATAAGGTATTATCACTCTACCGTTAAGGAAAAGTTTTCATCAGCATCAGTTGATAACTTCATCGATGGTAAAGATAATTTTAGTTATGCCTCGTTATTTGTAAATAATAAATCTCGAATATCTAATACAAAATTACCGATAGAGAGCGGTAAACCTTATGATTATTTGGTTCAGAAACAATACTATGAACCTACTCCGATAAAGATGGATTTCAAATTATTTGATTTAGAAAACGGTGAAACCGAAGTAGAGTTAACCCTATTATCAAAAAATAAAACGTTTGATAATGCTTTAATACGGTTCGTGTTGGTAGAAGATAATGTAACTGCAGATGTGACTAATTTAGCCAGAGATATCGTCGAATTTAACTTTTCCCTTACTAATCTGAATAGCCCTTTGATTTTAGATGCTAAATTTACATTAAACGAAGATTATTCAACTAATGATCTGAAAGTAGTCTCTTATGTCATTTATAATGATGAAATAATCCAAGCAACTTCTTCTTATGATAACTATCCTCATCACTTAAGAGCAGTTTTCACTCATCCAAGAATTGATGTTGGACCTTCATCCGGTTTGTTCGAAGCAGAATACTTTTATCTTTATAATTTTGGAGCAACCTCAGATCTAACTGTTGAAGTATTAATTGATGATGCGCCTGAAGGATGGCTTCTTACATATTGTGATGATCATGGAAGTTGCTATTTCGGACCTAAGGACTTTACTCTCAACGATGGAGAGGCAACAAGCTTTCATAGCAATATAGTCCCGGAAAGTAGTGGCATGATTGATTACCACTTTCTCGTTCAATCCGAGTCAATGGAAGACTATATTATACCGGCACGATTTATAACACATGATGTTAATATACTCGTAGTTGATGGTGATGGATGGGAGAATTATGAGTATTATATTGAAGAACCTCTTCAAAAAAATGGTTATTCATTTGGGACTTGGTGTACAACAATGTCGGATATTCGACAGGATGTGGACGTTAATACAGTCATTTGGATTAGCGGAGAAAGAGAACCTGCTCTATCAAAAAAAGAAATATCCTTTCTGAAAAGACATTTAGATAAAGGGAATGATCTTCTACTTTCCGGACAGAATATTAGTCACGATTTAGTTGAATCTGATATTTATAACGACATAGATTTTATGGGGAATTATCTCAACACATATTTGGTTGCTGTCAATAATGATGACTATAAACTTACCGGTGTTTATGAAGATCCGATAAGTTCAAATATTACCATTTCTCTAAATAATGGAGATAGTGCTGATAATCAAGATGTACTTAGTTATATTTCGGTTAAGGATGAACACAAAGGAGTTGAAATATTTCATTATGATAATAACAAAAGTGGCGCTGTTCGCTCCTTGGAAAGAAACTTAGTTTACTTAGCATTTGGCATTGAAGGTATCGATAATTATCAAGATAGGCAACAGATTTTGTTAAACATATTAAACTGGTTTCAAGTTACGGATATCACTATTGAAATATTACCAGAGATCGATAATAAATTACAATTATATTCCGGTTACCCTAATCCTTATTTTTCTAATGCTACTTCAGATTATCGGTCTGCAGGATTTAAGATTTCGTATCAGGTATCTGAAAATAGAATAAACGAAACTTCTTTGAAGATTTATAATATTAAAGGTCAAGTAATAAAAGATTTTGAAGAGCTCCCACTATATGAAGAAGAATATGGTTATGTTATTTGGAATGGAAAAGATATTAGTGGGAATAATGTTTCTAATGGAATATATTTATATCTCCTTAGTGACGGGGTAACTAATATTAGCAGGAAATTGAGTATAATAAGATAATATTTATCTTGACAACAATTATAAGGCCAGTTTTTAAACTCTGAAAAATCAGCGATCAAAATTAAGGATGATAACTCAAATGAATTATGGTAAACTCGATTCAGGTTTTTGCAAGGGTAATTAACTATGTTAAGATTAAGATTAACTATTGTAACGTTGTTACCCATGTTACTAATATTGTTAACAATTATATCTTGTAATGATAAGACCACGCAACCTAAATCTCAACTCAAGAGTCCCGTTTTTGATCCCGAACCCGGTAATTATGTAGACTCTGTTTTAGTCTCACTACTTTGCGAAAATGGAAATGCTGATATTTATTATTCAATAGATGGAGAAAAACCAACCGAAAAATCCTTCTTATACAATGATCCGATCTTTATTGATTCTACTCAAGTTATTAGTGCTAGATCTTTTAAAAAGGGGTGGATACCTAGCAATATATCTAAAGGAGTTTACTCTGTAGAACAAAGTGAAGAGGAAAAAGTCAGCAAACCTAATTTTTATCCACCTCCGGGGAGATATGAAGAGGTTTTAGAGATAGAAATTCTAACCTCTACTCCCGATGTTCAAATTCACTATACTACAACCGGAGCAGAGCCTACTGAAGAATCTCCAATCTACACTGAACCTGTGGCCATAACATCTATAACCACGTTAAGAGCTAAAGCTTTCAAGCCTGACATAAAACCAAGTGAAACTGCAATCGGTATCTTCGAACTTAAACTTGCTCTCCCAAGGTTTGATCCCCCTTATGGAGTATACGATGAAGCTCAAACTGTAGAAATTACTCATGATACCGAAAATGTTAATATTCATTATACTCTTAATGGAGATGAACCTACATTTGCTTCGAATCAATATACCGACCCAATACTTGTGCCGGTAGACAAGACTATTAAAGCTATCGCTTTCAAATCCAGTTGGCTGCCAAGTGAAATTGTACAAGCCACATATATTATAGATTATGCTGATATCCCGGGAATGATTATGATGCCACCGGGATTATTTAGGATGGGAGATTCTAATGATACCGGTAGATTTCATGAAAAACCTGTTCATAATGTTTCATTAAATGGTTTTTATATCGGACAATATCAGGTAACACAAGAAGAGTGGGTTGCAGTTATGGGTGATAACCCTTCAAGCTTTAACAACAATAATAACTTGCCGGTTGACGGTGTAACCTGGTATTGGGCACTTGTATATTGCAATAGAAGGAGTAAATTAGAAAATTTAACACCGGTATATAAAATAAAAGACTCTACAGATCCGGACGATTGGGGAGATCCCCCTTTTATGACTAATGATCGTTACTGGAATATGGTTGAGGCTAATTGGGAAGCTGATGGGTACAGGTTACCTACAGAAGCGGAATGGGAATATGCAGCTAGATCGGGAACAAATGTTCCGGATTTTGAATATACCGGAAGCGATAAGATTAGTGATGTTGCCTGGTATAGTGATAACTCCGGCGAAAGAACCAATCAGGTTGGCTTAAAGCTTCCTAATGGAGCAGGAGTTTTCGACATGAGTGGTAATGTTTGGGAATGGTGTTGGGATTGGTATTGTGAAGATTATTATAAGAATAGTCCTGAAAATAACCCTCGAGGACCCGACACAGGTAGTTTTCGGATTATCAGAGGTGGAAGTTGGGCACATAGTGCAGCAAACCATAGGGTTGCATCTCGATTGAATGCATTCCCATACAGAGGTAACAGTTTTATGGGATTAAGAGTTGTTAGAAATATTCAATAGTGATACTATATTTGATTGGATGTAGTATTATACAAATAAAGGCGATAATAATTTGTTAAACAAATCAAGGAGAAATGATGAAGAAATTACTGTCAACAGTTATTATGCTTCTCATAATGACATCAATAGTCTTCGCTACGCAGACTTATGTCCTTGGAGAAGTATTCACGGCAACTACCTGCGGGTGGTGTCCATCAGCGCGGTCGGCGTTGAATGATATGCATGGAAATGATGAATCTTTTCCGTACTTAATACCGTTAATATGGCAAATAGACGGAACTCATACTAGCCCCGGAAACATAGCACGTAGAAGTCTCTACGAAGTTGCAGGGATTCCACATGCTCGTTTTGGTGGCAATGTATCGGTTATTGGCGGTGGTGACAATGTTTATAATAGCTATGCTAATGCATATGGTCAAATAGTAAATCGTACCAGTCCTATGAGTATCGACATTGATCTAAATATTAATGATCAAAATGAATTGGTGGTCAATGCTGATGTGTTGATGACGGCAAATTTAGCAGACTCAACTAATTCGGTGGTTTTTGTTCTAACATATGATTTGACAGGGATAATGAATCCCGATTACTTTGCATCTGTAAAATCCTACCATGCTGAGTCGTTTCCGTTACGATCTACCGGTCAGTCAAGAACGTTTACCAAAAATCATCCCATCGATAAATCTTGGGACATGCAGAGAGTATCAGCTATAGTTTTTGTGCAACATATGGATGAAGATGATCCGGTAGTTTATCAAGCTGCTAAGGAGTCTTTCCAAGGGCTTACTACCATGTTTGCTGCTAATGTAAGGCAAGGTCCGCCCAGCCTTCATGTTCAATTCACTGATAATTCATTACCTGAAGGTGATATAGAAACCAGAGAATGGGATTTGAATGGGGACGGGCAAATTGATAGTACAGAAAAAAATCCATATTTTATTTACGATCAGCCAGGTACATATACTGTCTCACTAAAAATATCCGATGGTGAAGACGATGCTGTATTGGTAATGGAAGACTATATCACTGTTTTAGAACCGGATAATGTTTATGGCAGCATAACCGGGATATTGAAACAGCAATACGGACCTTATAAAATTGTAGGTGATGTTACTATACCTAACAATGGATTTCTAATTATTGAACCCGGTGTAGAAATTGAGATAGATGATAGTTTAATTATGGTAAGAGGTCAACTAACTGCTAATGCATTGGGACAAGAGCCTATAATGTTCTCATCCGAAAATGGTTGGAAAGGTTTAAGGATTTATAATAGTGATGTAGATAATCAAATTCTCAATTGTATCTTCAGTGATGCTACGGAAACTGCTCTTCGTATCGAAAATTCCCGGGTTGAGATTTTGAATAATACTTTTCAGAATAACTCAGCTACAGGTCCATATGCCGGTGCCTTAAAGATTATTAGCTCTAATAATACCATATTAAGGAATAACCTCTTTGCTAACAATAGAAGTACCGGTGGAGTCGGTGCTGTCGAAATTGAAGGGTCAAGTTTCAATATAAATAACAATATATTTGTTAACAACACCGGTCAAATTGCTGCCGTATTATTTATTAAAATGGGTTCTTCAGCTGATTTGATCAATAATACAATTTCACACAATAATTATACTGCTGAAACTGGATTTCATATCCTTAACTCCAGTTCTTATGTTAATATCAGAAATTCTATTATTCGAGGTGAAGGTACGATAGTGTCCGACTTAACAGGGGCTATAACATTAGCAGAATACAGTAATATCAGTGATGGATTCAGTGGAGTAAATATCATTGATAAAGACCCCTTATTCAAAAAAGCTTCTGAAGGAATTGGATATGCATACGACGCTTCAAATGCCATATGGAATTTGCAAGATGAGTCGCCATGTATTGATGCCGGCAATCCGGCATCAACGTATAATGATCCTGAAGATCCGGCTAATCCGGGATTTGCCCTTTATCCGGCTAAAGGGACTTTGATTAATGATATGGGCGCGTTTGGAGGTTCAAGTGCTGAATATTGGCTATCTATTGAAGATGATTTTATTGTTAATCGTCCTGATGATAGTTTGAATATTTCTGCATATCCCAATCCATTCAATCCTAACATAACAATATCACTTAATAACATCACTTATAATAAAAGTGATCCTATTAATCTAAGTATATTTAATGCAAAAGGACAGTTAATCAAGACACTGGTTAATAACGAGGTCACAAAACAAACAGAGTTTTTCTGGAATGGTAAGGATAGTAATGAAACTTATGTTCCTTCCGGGATCTATTTTGTAAGTTTCATCACTGTAGATCAACGATTTAACCATAAAATTATGTTGTTAAAATAAATTGACATAAAATACTCAATAACATTCTTAAGGTGGGTATCTTTCCGATATCCACCTTTTTATGTTTATGTATAATATATACCAAGTTACTCTTATATATAAACAACTCAATTGCCAGCTTAAGCCTACATAAAATAAAAGAATCTTATGAAATCGTCTAAGATTATACTATGTACAATTAGATAATTTGATTAAGTCTGATCCCATAGTTTTTCTTTAGCTTTAAAAATGTTACGTGATCAATGAGCAGATGATAAGTTACTTTCGGTTATATTCAAATAAATCCTTTATTTCTTCTATTGTTAATCTATTGATAATCTCCTGATTATTTTCAATAACATGATTAAATAGATCGCGCTTACGAGTTTGTAATTGGAGAATCTTTTCTTCTACAGTTCCTTTTGTGATAGTTTTATAAACCATTACTTTATTTTTCTGGCCGATACGATGAGCACGATCAATCGATTGATCTTCAGCCATCGGATTCCACCATGGATCAACAAGAATAACAGTATCGGCTTTTGTTAGATTTAACCCTAAACCACCTACTTTTAGTGTGAGTAAAAACACTTGTATTTTCTGATTGTTTAGGAAGTTTCCAATAATTTCTTGACGGTTTGACGAATTACCATCCATATGCTCAAATGGTATGTGGATATCAATTAACAATTTGGCAATTATTCTTAGCATTGTTGCAAACTGGCTAAATACAAGGATATTACGTCCATTATCGACACCTTCCTGGATTAATTCACAGATTAATTCTAACTTACCGGATACTTTACTTTTCCCCAACAATTCATTTTTAAGTATCCCGGGATGATTACAAATCTGTCTTAGACGGGTAAGTGCAGCTAATACATTGAAATACAAGTGCTTTTCAAAAGGTTTTTTCCCTTCATGGTTAAGACTCAATAAATTTCTTTTTACCATTGCTATTATTTTTAAATACATCTTTTCTTGCTGTGAAGACATTCTACAAAACAGAATTTGTTCTTGTTTATCAGGAAGTTCCATCAAAACATCAGTCTTATTTCGTCTTAATAGAAATGGAGAAATTAATTTCTGCAATGAAACTGGTTGCCTTTCTGTTAATATTTTCGCATTATTATTGATATTTGCGCGGGAGTTTATATCTCTTGCTAATCCGCCGAAATTCTTTTTAAAATTTCGTAAAGTGTCTAAATAGCCCGGTAAGAGAAAATCGAAAATAGACCACAATTCTATAATATTGTTTTCTAAAGGAGTTCCGGTAAGAGCTAATTTATATTGACTATTTAGCTTTTTCACTGCCTTACTTCTCAGAGAAAGTGGGTTTTTTATGTGCTGTGCTTCATCCAAAATTACATATCCGAATTTATACTTTGTAAAAATATCAATATCTGAATGAATTAACGAATAAGAAACAATAATTATATTAACTTGTCTTTTACCATTAGGATCATTATCGTCCAAAGCTACTCCATCTAAAATAGCCTCTCGGTCTTGTCTATGTCCTTCATAAATTACATAGGTAAGGTTTGCATGAAATTTTTCGATTTCTGTAGCCCAATTATAAAGCAAAGTTTTAGGGCATATTACCAACGAAGAGTAACGAGTTGGACAAGAAATCGCTTTAGTGTCTGACTGACTGTTGTTAGATATATTATTCTGATGGTAATTGTAATAATAATCAACTAATATCGATATTGTTTGTAACGTTTTCCCTAAACCCATATCATCAGCAAGAATCCCATTTAAATGATACCTTTGCAGCATTTCCAACCATCTAAATCCTGCTTTTTGATAGCCTCTCATAACATTGTGTAGAGTTATTGGTACTTCTTTTACAGTTTCAGATTTACGACGTAATAATGATTCATACATTTTTTCTATATATTTATTACCTTCAATACTGATTCGTTCATGATTCTGTGCAAGTATATATAAATAGGAAAGGTTATAATAACTCAGTTTATTAAGCTTCTTATTGTCATAAATCTGTAAGCGTGATACTTGACTATCTATCTCTTCAAACGTATCCTTGTTGGGAAAATATACGAGCTTACCATCTGGCAGTTTCATATACTTTTCATTGCTGCGAAAAAAACCTTTCATCTCTTCATGGGTATATGTTACATTAAATACTTTGTATTCAATATCATAATTGAACCATTCCAAGGATTCATAGTTGTTAGTATCTGAATAGTCGGAAGGCTTTATGGTTATCAAGGGATTTAGTTCCGTTTGATAAATGAATTCATTTTTTAATTGATCATCTAAATCAACTATCCAGTCATTCCTGATATTTTCATAAAATGCTTTTTTCAAAGAGTCTATTTTATCAATAGACTTGTATACTCTAACAGATTGATATTTAGCTCCTGCCTCATCAGGTAGTGGTAGTTTATTGAAGAACTCAGAAATTTGGTTCCGAATGTCAAATGGCAGATAAAACCACACCTTTTGATAGTCGTCTTTATCGATAGCTACTAAGTTGCTATCTAACATAATTTCTTCTAATGATAGTTTTTCTTTCTTATAATCTAGAACACAACGAACATGAAGCTCTGTATCAGATGGTTTACGCAGATAAAAAATCACTTGAGGACGGTTTATAAAATGTTCGGGCAGTTTAATATCTTCATCGAAATCTATATAATAACCTGTAGTTGACAATTGTTTTGTTACTACTGTTGCTAAATAGATAAGATCATTTTGAGAACAATAGAAACCACCGGAAAATATCTGCTCGATAATAGGTTTGGGAAAAGGAAGACGTAAAGAGTATACCTTGTTTTCTACAAAAAGGTAGGTTAGGTTGCCAACAAAAAAAGATGAAAAAAAACATCTTGTAGCAGACTTGATAACATATTGATAATCCTTAAAACAACTACCTGTAATTGATGCTTGTGTATTACCGGATACAATGTCAGTATTAAATTTGTCACTGTCATGATCTTTATTTGCCGAGAAATAGTTCACTTGATTGTTTCCCGAATTAATCAATGATTGATCTATAAAATTATATGAATCATTTTTGCTTACTACTAAAGATAAATTATATTTCTCATCGTTAAAATCTAGTTTTTCTTTTGTTTCTCTTATTAAAACCTTTTGTGATAAAGACAATCCTATTAGGAAGGGAAAGGTCTTGACAAAGTCTCTCTTGTATATAGTCCAATACCTTAGTTTGATGCTATGGGCACATTTAACACTTTGAAGAATCTTTAGTAAAGATAACTCTAAATCTGTCAGAGATGACATCTGTTTGGTGATCAAACTATGCTTGTTTTTCATATTTACCGGTAACTCTCTACCTGATAACAGAAGAGCTATATAATAGAGATTGATATCTTGATAATCGTTAAAATAAAACCTTATTGTACTGTTATCTTTATTATATATATTTTCTATATATATCTTACCGTTTATACTCCCGGATTGCCACAATTCATTATACACTAATAGATTATTAGTATAAAGAGTGGTATGAGCATAGTTAATAATATCGCTAGAAAGATACTGAAAGCAGTAGTTTATCACGGAAATATAATGACTGCAGCCAATTTCAATATTTTCAGCTGTTTGTTTCAAACAGCTGTTACAATTGAATTCTATTACCTCACAAGTATCAGGATCATATACAATGAATAAATCATGAGGAAAGTGTTTCTTCTTGTGCGAGATGGCAAAAAATCTAAAGATAACGTTTCCTTGCTCGTTTTTATATAGTTGATATAATAGCTCGTCCTTGGACAGAATTAGTATCATATCCTTAAAATACCATGTGTTAGAGATTTTGTGATACTCTTTACCAAACAATCTAGCCATTATATTTTATTATTATCTCCTTCTTTATTCAAACCTTCAGAAAAACCCAACTAAACTGTAAATCAAGCTAATTATCTGAAGAATAATTATTTATGAAACTACCCAGTGTATTAATTTAACGCTTAAATGTCAACGAATTACTGTACAATAATGCATGATTATCACGATTCCGACCTTATATCTTAAAGTCTCAAGATCATTAGATAAATTGTAAGTCTAATCACTCTGATTTGTCGGATAATACTGATATTAGAAAAATACACTTAACAAGAATTGAAAAATTGACTTCAAAAAGTGTTCATTCTATCGTTTTATTCGTGCTAAAAAATAGCTTGGTTCGGTAGAGCAGCTGACTCTTAATCAGTAGGTCGGGGGTTCGAATATATTCAAGGAAACCTGCTTAAGCAGTATAAATATCTCTCTAAACAAGCTCTAAACCTTATAACTATAGCAATTACAAGGCTTTCATCTTTTATCATATATTAGCATTAAGTAGTTACCATTAGGACGGTTTTACGTTTATTTTGTTGCTTATTTTAATCTTCACTCTTTATATTTCTTATTCTTATCATATAGCAAACATTTAGCTGAATCTTCTAAGGTATTAAGTATGTAAGGATTTATAGATGTTTAAGATAAGACCTAAACATGTTTGCGCATAACATTATGGCTACATGAAACTTTAATAAATTCGATTCATTCGGGTCATAAATCCGTTGTTATTTCATCGAGAATATCCAACATAATCCTTAAGCTGTTTTTCTTGACAGAAACAGTCCTAAAGATTTCCGCATAGATAACAATATGCAATTGGTAGACCAAAAGAAAACTATCAGATATATTTTGATGCTTATTTGGTGCAATAATATTAAAGTGTTGCATATAAATATTTGATAAGTGTTACTTGTAGAAAGAGAAGCTAAAATAGCTCAGTTCGGTAGAGCAACTGATTCGTAATCAGTAGGTCGGGGGTTCGAATCCCCCTTTTAGCTCCAGGTTATCCTGAATTGTTTTTATCAATCGAACGCCTTCTATGAAGAGAGTTTCAATCTTTTACCTTTTGATATTATTCTCTAATACTGCATATCATTACCTGATATCGTTTGAAGCTATACTGAATCAGGTCATAAATATGGTTATATTGTTACTAATCCCGTTAAAGGAATTAACATCAAACACGAGAAAAAACGATTGATAGACTATCTGTTGAAGAGACTAGGATTTCTGAACGTTACTCACCAATATTTACATAGAAAGCCGATCCCATCCCCGAACCGAACACACCATAAGCACCTGTAACTCCTCCTTTTTCCCATCCTTTAGTCATATAGATTGATTGGTAATAGTTTTCATCTATTACATACACCATCAGACGATTTCTGCCGTAAAAGAAAAACATCGAATCATAGTCGGTGATTAGAATGTTCTCCGGATCTATGTTCACCCTGGAACTATATACCCCAACTGCTACCAGTCTCCTCGGAAATCCACCTGTCGGACTTTCATACTGTTCTTGGTCTTTAGGATAGTCACTGCCAAAGTACTTATATATAAATCGGGCGTTACTGTATTCTTCAAGACAGTAGGTCTCAATATATACTATTCTTTGTTCTCCTGGATTACAACTTACTTTCAGCGGGTGTTCTCTTAACAATTGCAGATCAGCATCCGGCATGTGCAAAGAATCAGCGCTCATTAGTTCATTTCTAAAAACTGTCAGAGGAGGTGTTACTGTTTCTGCTGTGATTATATGTTGATCTATTTCGACTTGTATTTTGTAGGTTGTATTAGGCCTGATGATCAGACTGTCACTCGTTAATGAGATATAGTTACCGTTCGCATCATGCACGAGATTGAATACTCTTTCCGGCTTGTCCACAGTATATATTGTTACTTTTGCATTGGTTACACCTATCTCCTGATCTTTGAGCGGTTTATAAGGGTCTAAAAGTTGTTTTATCATGATCGGCTTGTCGGTATCAATAGATTCTCCGACAATCAAATATGCATACAATGAGTAATCATACTTAAGACTGACCTCTGCCGGATTCTTATCGCAGGAGGTGACAATTAAAGAAAACAAAACTGGCCAGATTATCACCCCGGTAGATAACCTTAAAAGGATTCTAATAATCTTTTCACAATAAGTGTTTACCATTTTACATTCACTCCTAAACTCGGTATTAAAGGCAGGTTGTTAGATGTTGCTTTCTTAAACTCATCGCCGTCTCTATAATAGTAAACATTGTTTGCATTCTTATTAGTGAGGACATTAACAATCTGCATATAAGGTTCTATTAGATAGTTATTTTTATAAAAGATCCTTCTCGAAGAGATATCTAATCGTGAATATGAAGGCATGCGATAGCTGTCGGGTCTGCCGTAGAGGACTATGTCTTCCGGGTACCCGTCAATAGATTCACCTTCTATTATGCCTAAAGGTCTCTGCATAGGTTGTCCTGTTCCGTAAGTATAGCTAAGCCCCCATATCCATTGTCCGGTAGTGAAGTTTTCATTTATCGTCAATTGATGCCTTCTGTCGAATTTGGGATGAAACTTTAATCCGTCATTCAAATCAGCAAACTTTCTTCTCGTTTTTCCGTAAGAATAAGAGATAAACCCATCCAGTCCTAGCCACTCGTTGTTGAGAATAACATCTAATCCATAAGCATCACCTTTACCTATATGAAATACTTGATCTAAATCACCATCTGGATCATAATCATAGTCTATCTCCGGTCTGAACTCCGTTAAATTCCGCATGTTTTTATAGTATAATTCTACATTAAAACTAAAATTACCACTAATCTTGATATCACTGCCTAACACGTAGTGATCTGCCTCTAAAGGTTTGACACTGCCGTCTATGGGAAACCAAAGATCAAAAAAAGATACTTCAGGAAGAAAAAGCAAGGTCAGGTATTGGTAGTATTGCCCCCAAGCTACATAACCGGTAAAGCTGTCTGTAAAGTCATATCTTGTCGAGATACGAGGAGAAATACGGAAATAGTTTCCTTCTGAAAAATGCTCTAATCTTAGTCCGTATTTTAACAAAAAGAAAGGATATGGTCGCCAGCTATCCATAAGATAAGCAGCAGAATAAAGTGATGATTCATCTATTGTTGGATAATCTAAATCGAACTGTTCATCACTTATCTCAGATTTGAAAACTACCCTGTAGTTCTTTATCTCGACGCCGAATTCAATATTATGTTCAATCGAAGGAAGGTAAGAAAAGTTAGTCTTCATCGTCAGGTCATAAAGCTGATTCTTCCTCAACATCAAAAAATCGCTTACTTCTATCTCAATATTTGAACCGTAAAATGAATGGGCTAGAAGCATCTCTGCATACAGGTTAGGATTGAACAGGTGCATCCATTTTAAGGCATTCGCTACGTTACCCCAAGATAAATCAAGGTCTATACCTTCATCAAGACGGAATTGATCCTTGCCTGTAAAAAAACTGTATTGAATAAAATCACTGCTCGACACATCATAATTAAGCTTAATATGACCGTCATAGAAATAATAGTCGGGAATATCCTCCTTAACCATCTGATCCAGTAATTCTAAATAGGTACGCCTGCCCGATATCATCCAAGATCCCTTCTTCCAAGGCCCGCTGAAAGTTGCTTTTGATGTGATTAGGCTCATATTAACGTTTCCATCAAAACGGCTCCTGTTGCCATCAAGATTATAGACATTCATCACTGAAGAAAGCCGTCCTCCGTATTTTGCCTCAAACCCGCCTTTTATTAAATCTACCGTGTTGATTGCATCTACATTGAAGGTGCTGAAAAAACCTAATAAATGTGAAGGATTATAGACATCAATCCCGTCAAGCAGAATCTGATTTTGGTCAGGAGAACCACCTCTGATGTATAGGCCCGATGAAAAGTCAGATACCGAACTAACTCCCGGCAGCATTTGTATGGCTCTAAAAAGATCTGGTTCTGCAACTTGAGGGAGTTCGGTTATTTGAACCGGACTTAGCTTCATCTCACTGATTGGAATGTGAAATTCATCGTCCCTCTCTCTCTGTCGGGATGCACTGACTCTTACACCCTCTAATTCCATACTCATAGGATCTAACTCAACATTTACAACCTTACTATCCGTTAAAGACAATGGAACTCTCGCTACTCTAAAACCGATCATCTGAACAATTAAATGATATTCACCCGGATTGACAGAGGGAATAACGTAATAACCTCTCTCATTAGCTGTAATCCCTTGGCGGGTTTCTTCAATGAAACAAGATGCGAAAGGAATAGCTTCCAAGTTATGACTATTGCGTACGAAACCGCTGACCGAAACTTTATCCTTGCTGTATGCTAATGATAGCAACATAAGAGCTAATAAAACCAATATACATTTCTTATGCAAATTTAACTCCTCCTGTTGAGAGGCAACATTTTTAGTGAACTTTTGGAATTAAACTTTTGTGTCAATAAAAAAAAGTCGGATATGACCCTTAATTGTTTGAAAACATGCATTTGCAATGGATAAATGTTGATGCCATTTGCTTTGTCCGTCAGGTAGCTTGTCCACCTAAAATGGACTTAGAAGAAAAATCCGTAGCAAGCAGACCTACTGAAAATTTGTGAGTAAAATCTTCAGCTCTTATCTTTCAATAATCACCCCTCGTAAAATAGGTGATTAGCATAGCTACCAAGACAATATCATTCCTGTCAGAGTAAAAATAACCGAAAAATATTGACAAGAAAACCTATATGAAAATATTGACAACCGACGGTCAGTCTAAACCGATGGTCGGTACAGGCCAACTGTCAGTCACAACCGCAAGGAGAGATTTATTATGAAAGAACAAAAAGTTACTTATTGGCTTGCTGATTTGGCGCTAAAGAGATGGTGGCTGGTAATTACAGTCTTTGTTCTGCTGATTGTTATTAGTGTAATAGCCAGCAGTAATATTGAAGTAGTAGTTGACTTAGAGGATTTATTAAGTAAAGATAATCCGACGTCTGGCAGGTTTTTAGAAATTATGGATTCCTTCGGCACTACCAACACAGTAGTTGTTGTAGTAGAAGGTGAGAACAAAGAGAAGATTGTTACAGCAGCTCACCTGATAGAAGAACGAGTCAGAAAAGATGAAGAACTTTCAAGTCTGTTCAAAGCGATAAACCTGAAACGCGATGCTGAATATCCCATGAAATGGGGCTTGATGCTAACAGAGGACATTAACAATATGAAAGATCTTCAAAGACTTTTAGAGCAAAGGAGTTTGACAGGTGCTTTAACTATATTGAATGACACTCTGGAAGATGTCGTTTTACAGGATGATGAAGAGTTTACGACCAATCAGGATGAATGGAATGGTGTAGCATCTCTGGCAGGATTTGAGCGACTGGTAAATGCTATAAACATTGCACTCAGCAGTGATGAATCGGCTTCTCAGGAGTATTGGGATGAGTTGGCTCAAGAGATCTTAGAAAGCATTTTTGTAGGTGAACAGTATAATTGGTCTCCGGCAGAGGATATGCTGACTTTCAGCCTTGTACCATCGTATGAACCGGAAGAGATAGACTTGATATATGCTTCCGTAAATGGTGTCAGGGCTATACTTGATCAGGTGGAGCAAGAGTTAGAAGATGTCAAGCTTAGTCTTGGAGGCGAAATAGCCTGGATTGTTGCCCGTCATGAAGGGGTCAGTTCCGATATGATGCTTCCGACTTTGATCGCTTTGCTTCTGATAATATTGCTTTTTTTATTTTCGTTTACGAAAATCCGTAAGATAATGCTTGCTGTTTTGACTCTGGTAATCGGTATTATAATCAGTATGGGTGCAATAGCAATAACTTTTGGGCAGATAACGATGATCACTTCAATTTTTGCTGTAATCTTACTCGGCTTGGGAATAGATTTCGGGATACACTTAATAAGTAATTACGATGATTTCCGCTTGAAAGGACAAGACACTTACAAAGCAATGCACAGCACCATGTCAGCAGGTGGTGCACCTATAATACTAGGCGGTATAACTACTGCCTGCGCTTTTTTTGCATTGGGAGTGTTTGCCAGTTCTCCTGCAATTTTCGAATTTGGTATCGTTGCAGGTATGGGAGTGTTATTAACCCTTTTATCTATGGTAGTACTATTACCAACACTAATCGTATTGTTTGGTGGCAGTGGTGAGTTGAAAAAATCTAAATGGCGGCCGATGATTGATTTTACCTTCATGGCTAAGCTTGGTAAGAGGATAGAAAAACATCCGATTATTGCCCTTTCATTAGCGGTTATATTGACGATAATAGCGGTATACGCTCTGCCAAAAAATATAATTGACTATGACCCGATGAACAATTCACCCAAAAATCATCCCATAACGATAACCCAGCAGCAGATAATCGATAGGATGAAAGTTGCTCCTTTTGTATCTTTTTCCATTAGTGATTCTATTGAGGAATTGCGAGAGAGGACAAATAAGTTTCGCCAAGAGCATCTTGTTGCACAAGTTGCTTCTGCTTCAGATTTCTTCCCACCTCAGGACGAAGAAGAAGACCGTTTACAAATTATAGCAGCAGGAGGACCTGCAGGACCGGGGAAAGCTGATGACATAGCCGGTCTGGACAGAATTTCAGGCAGAACGGACAGGCATGTAGAGATGCTTCTGTCTGAAGTTCAAAGGCTGGAGTGGAATATCATAGAGCTTGGCGATTTAGCAGTTGCCGGTTTAGGAGAAGACAACATGGTCGTACAAAGACGTGATGCCATGATAAGAGAAATTATCGGAGCAGAGGTTGGAGAGCCGGGGAGGGAAGCATTTCAAAAAGCTATTGCGGTTATTGGGGATGACAAAAATAACAATGCATCAATGTTAGCAAAGCTGGATGCTGCTTTTGCTCTTAAGATGCAAGCCCAACAGCAAAATATGACTGTCGACAGAGTGCCTGTCATAGAAGATATTCCCCAAGAATTGAGAGAGCAGTTTATCTCGAGAAACAACGACACGTTTATGGCAATGATTCTTCCTACGGCAGAAACGCAGCAAGGGAGTGATATAATTCTGGAATATCACCGTTCTCTCACCGAGATAGATCCGGGGCTTACAGGGTCAGTCCCTCTTTATGTTGAATTAATAACTGAAATATTTACAGAAGCAGCCCGTGCCGGGATATATGTTGCCATAGTTATATTTATCCTGCTATTCTTAATATTCAGAAATATTAAGCATGTGATTTTGGCATTTGTGATGGTAGTATTAGGAATCTTATGGTTGTTCGGAGTACTCCCTTTAACCGGTACTCAACTTACACTGACTGCCGGGTTAGTTTTACCTTTGTTGATTGGAATAGGTACAGACGATGCTATGCACATACTGCACCGTTACAGGCATGAGAATGGAGATATCGAAAAAACTTTAAGATATAGCGGTAAAGCAGTTTTGTTAACAACATTAACAACAATGATAGGTTTCGGTTCATTAGCGGTTGTCGGGATGATGCCAACGATTACATCAATAGGAGCACTGCTCTTTATAGGGATTGGTACCTGCTTCTTAGCAACAGTTATAACCCTTCCAGCTTTACTTAGTTTTATACATAAAAAATAAGAGAAAACTATTACAGGAGGTTATAAGAAATGAAGACAAGTACAAGTAATAGAAAAATAAGACAGATGATGACGGTACTGATTATCATTGGTGGCCTGACATCAGTACAACTTGCAGCAAAAACACCTTATGAAATTATGCAGTTGGTGGATGAGCAGCGTTCTCCGGAAACAGCCCGAAGCAGAATGACAATGCGTATCTTCAGAACATTGGATGCTGAAGAACATGATCGAGAGATTCGTATGATAACGTATGCACGGGGTGTTAATGAATCTCATATGGAGTTTGTAACTCCCAGGAATATCAGAGGCTTGAGAGTATTAGATTCTGAAGGTGTCATAAGAGTCTTCTTCCCCTCGACAGGACGAGTGAGAAACATTGGGTCAGGTGATAGAGGTGGTTCTGTTGGTGGAGTTGGGGGAGACTTCAGTTACGAAGATATGGGCGGCTCAGGATTCACTACGGATTATGGAGGTTTTGAGTTGGTGTTAGAATCATCAGATATGTGGCAGATTTCTGCAATGCCTCTAGATGAGAACAGTCATTACAGCAAGCTGGTGTTTCATATAGATAAGGATTTATATATACCGATACAGATTGACTACTACAGCAGTTCGGAAATGGTGAAACATTTGGCAGCTTCACAAATAAGACAGATAGACGGTAGAAGTGTTGCTACTCATCTGATTATGAAGAATTTCGAGAATAATTCACGAACCGAGATAAGATTAGCGGATGTAGAGTGGAATATACCTCTTGAAGATGATTTATTCCATCCTAACCGTTTTTACAGATAATTTATTTCTCTGTCTGAAAATAACAGGAGCTTAATAATGATAAAAAATAGACTTATAATGATTGCAGCAGCAGGTATTCTGCTGATAAATATATTTTATTTTAATTTATCGGCTGATGATTGGGGTAGTAACAATGAATGGAACAGTTGGGACGATAAAGAGCTTATTGAAATATCAGGGTATCTCGAAACGACTGCATTGACAGTTTTCCCGCGCCGTGCGGATTCTATTGATTTACGTACCGGCTTTCAAAATCTGTTACGTTTGAGGTCATTTTTCGAACCCTCCTCCAACCTATCTGTTACTGTTGATGGAGCATACCTAGACCGACGAGGTGTTGCCGACCCTTCTGTACGTGCAGAAATGATAGGTATGTCCACTAGTACGGAAATGCTGCGTATTATGAATAACAGGAATTCGCCCGGTTTTAGGTTTGATTATGTGTACGGGTCGTTCAGTTATAGATTGTTAGATTTGAGAATAGGAAAACAACCAATCGCTTGGGGAACAGCTTATGCTTTTAACCCCACAGACTTGGCTAACCCTTCCTATCTTAGTGACTTAGCTGGGATCGAACCTCCCGGATTAGTAGCTCTCTCACCAAGTGTGACAATCCATCGCAACTGGGCATTTGAAGGATATCTGGGCTTTGAAGACCGTGACAGATCATTAGAAGTTGTAACTGAATTAACCACTTTCAAGGACCACCCCTTAGGATTAAGATTGCGAAGCTTTATTGGTGCTTGGGATTTTGGTCTTGGCTATATCCGCTCCTTAGAGATACATCAGCAAGCTGATTTACCAACAGAGTTGGTAATCGAAGATAATGCTGCTTTGGAATTCACCGGTTCTGTTGGTGGAGTTACTATTTATGGAGAGGCGGCTGTTAGCTTTGATAATGCAGAAATGACAACTGAAAAATCTATTAATGCTGCTTTCGGATTTCATTATCAGTTATTCGGCAATTTAGGGTTGCAGGTTGAATATCACCGTAGAGGTAGAGGAGAAAAAGATCCTGATAATTATGATGTCAATTTACGCCTGAGAGGTGGTATGGCAGCCCGTGATTATCTGGTGAGTGTCATCGACTTCATGATTCTAAATGATGATGTCAGGGTAGTCTTTTCATCTCTGAAAAACTTAAATGACCAAAGTACGGTCTTGTTTCCTTCTTTAACCTATCCGGTTATTCAAGATTTTGAACTGGAATTGGGAGGTTCTGCCTTTCTTGGAAAAAGGAAAAGTGAGTTTGACGGCAGGTTCACATTGGGGCTTGATGAAGATGGCGAAGAAATCAAAATAGATGTTGGAAGACCGCAAATTTACCTATCGGGCAAGTGGTATTTTTAGTGAAAAACAGAACCTTTCATAAACTTCCGGTTGTTTTACGGCAGAATGTAAAGAGCTATCACGAAAACTAAGTATTATAATCATAAATTGAAGGAGAAAAAATGGTAAGAATATCAAAAGATTACGACGAAAGAAAAAAAGAGATAATGGAAACCTCTTTGCAACTTTTTCTGACAAAAGGCTATGAGGATACTTCGGTAAACCTTATTGTCGAAACGATTGGTATATCAAAAGGTGCTTTCTATTACTATTTTAAATCAAAAGAAGACCTTTTGGATGCTATCATCGAACAAAGAAACAAAGATATCATAGACCAGATGATACCCATAATTGAACATGAAAATCTCAATGCTGTTGAAAAGATTAACTCAGTATTTCAAAAAGCTGTCAGAGTGAAAGCTGAGATGAAAGAAACCTTACACCTAATCTATCGGGTGCTGATGGATCCGAAATATCTTATTATCAGACATAAGACGGAGGTAAAGAACGTGGAAACTTTAGCACCTATGTTAAAAAAAGTCATTGAACAGGGTATTGCTGAGGGTCTGTTCAAAATTAAACATGCCGATGGTATCGCTGAAATGATCATAAAATTGAGTTCAGTACTTAACGATATAATTATATCACTTTTTAAAGAACACAACATGAAACTTCCGGCTGAAAAAGCTATGTATATGACGGACATTTACCAAATGGCGATGGAACGTATTTTGGGTGCTCCTGAAGGAAGTATAAAACTCTATCATACCGAACACATGCATAAGGCATTTAGTTAAAAATATGACCAAGGAGTATTAATGTTTAGGCAAATTGATCATGAAACTGTTAATAATTACAGCATTATTCATACTATTCAAGGCACCTTTTAACCCTATTGAGCTTGACTGCAGTTTAGAACTTCCCTTAAGAGGTTTTATGCTGGTGATTCTTTTAATAACAATCTGTTTGCTGTTCCGGAGTTTTCGTAAAGCAACCGGATATCTGATAAAACCTTATCAGCTAATGTCCGGGCAATGTTCAATCTGAACCAAGATGCCGAATTAGACTCGGAAATGTATCGGTTATGGTTTCGTTATGCAACCTTTCAATTGGAATTACGGCTTGGTAAACAACAGTTAAACTTTGATCCGGCTCAGTTTTTGAGGTCTTTACAGTGGTTTGGCCATCTAGATCCCAACGACTTTTTAGTTCAGACATCGGGGGTTAAGGCATTATCATATCGTCATTTCATCAGGAACTCAACTCTCTGTATGAGACTGTGTAAAAACGATTTTCATATCATGCAGATATCCATTTGGAACTAACAGTAATCACCAAGACTATGAGATTCGAGCGAGTGTTTTTCTAAAATGGACAACTAAAAGGAACGAAAT
>PWOA01000108.1 GCA_003564155.1 Candidatus Cloacimonadota bacterium | reverse complement strand
TTCTTGGTTCTTGGTTCTTGGTTCTTGGTTCTTGGTTCTGAGGTGTCCTGAAATAGGTGGACTTGACAGGCGTAGTGAGAAAGACAAACAAAAACGACATAATAAGGAGATACTTATGGGGAAAGAGATATCGGTTAAAGACTATCAAAAAGCATATCGTGCTATTGAACTCAAGGAAGCTAAAAACGATTTCATTACACACGCCATAATATATGTGTTGATTAACATCGGCTTGATTGCCATTAACCTGTACGTGGATCGAGGAAGCCCTATCTGGTTCTACTGGCCTTTAGCAGGCTGGGGGTTTGGTCTTACAATGCATTTCATCTTCGGTGTAGTTTTTGCCGATAGAGAGTTCGAAAACAAAGAAGCTTTGGCGGAAAAAATGGCATTAAAGGAGATAGAATCTGGTAGTACCAACTGAAAAGATATGAAAAAAATGCTTCCACTCATAAGGAAAGGACAATGAGCAAAAAAAGATGGTTTTTCGTAACCGCTCCCTTCATTATTTTTACAATATACACTTTTTTGGTATCATCATCCTTTCCGGGCTCGCCAAACCAAATGCGCCAACTGGTGGTGGTTTTTCTGAGTATAATCTTACTGTTACTCATCATCCAAAGGAAGTTTAGGGACGGAAACTACTTCATCCCCACAATGGTCTTGGTTCTAACAGCGAATTATTGAACCATTTGAAAGGGACTTAGACGCTTTGACATATCTGACATGGAGTTATGTAACGGACACCGGGAAAGCAATAAAGAGAATGTCAAGAATGACATATCAAAGGCTTATCACCTTACGGGTCAAGGTGGAATGGAAAGACTAACCGGAAGAATGGCTACCGACCAGACCGGAAAGGAAACAGCCACCATAACACCAGATTCCACCACATCAAATTCAATCTTTTTAATTTATTGTTCATTCTACGAGCAGAGATCTTAAAAAACAGAGGTTGACAAAAACAAGGATATTTCTACCATTATTAATGAAGTTAAGTTTAAAGTAATGATAGACAATTGGAGGAACAATGACAAAAAAAATTCTTGTTGCAACTGAAAAACCGTTCGCTAAAGCAGCGGTCACAGAAATCGAAAAGATTATTTCATCAGCAGGTTATAATCTTTCTTTATTGGAATCATATTCAACAGTGGAAGAGCTAATTAATTACTCTTCAGATGCTAATGCTCTAATCGTTAGAAGTGACAAAATAACTTCTGAAATTATTGAGAGAGCCTCAAAATTGGAGATCGTAGTACGTGCCGGTGCCGGTTACGACAATGTTGATTTAGAAGCAGCGAACAAGAAAGGTGTAGTAGTTATGAACACACCTGGGCAAAACTCAAATGCTGTAGCTGAATTAGTAATTGGAATGATGATTTATTTATCGAGGAAGTGTTTCTCAGGTAAAAGCGGAACAGAATTAAGGGGTAAGATAATCGGAATTCATGCATACGGTCACGTTGGGAAATTTGTCGCTTCAATAGCTAAAGGGTTTAACATGGAAGTTTATGCGTATGATCCCTATGTTAAAGAAAGCGATATGATTGCAGATGGAGTGAAGCCCGTTAACTCAGCAGAAGAGCTTTATAGTAAATGTGACTATATCTCTCTTCATTTACCCAAAGTTAAAGAAACCGTCGGATCAGTCAATTATGAATTAATGAGCAAATTAAAAAAAGGAGCTATGCTAGTTAATACCGCTCGAGCAGAAGTTGTTGATGAAGAATCTTTGGTTCTTATGCTAGAACAAAGATCGGATTTTCTCTATGCAACTGATGTAGCACCTTCCAACCGGCAAGAGATAGAATCCAAGTTTGCTGAAAATGTATTTATGACTCCTAAAAAGATGGGAGCCCAAACTTCGGAAGCCAATGTTAATGCAGGGATTGCTGCAGCTAAACAAATTGCAGCCTTTTTTAAAGAAGGTGATATAACTTTTCAGGTCAACAAGTAGAGTTATTATTTAGTTTTTGCCCCGTTTGTTAATCTTTTTCACGGGGCAATTTAATAAGTAAATAAGAGGAGTGTAAGATTATGAAAAGAATATTTTTATTGTTAGTTTTTAGTTTAATTATAACTGTTTCTTTAACTGCAAATACTGCTATAAACATTCGAGGTGGTTTTTTGGTTCCTTCCGGCTCAAAGACAAGTTTCATGCCCGGTGCATCTTATGGGATTAACGTTGATGATATAGTTGAGCTTACAGTTGGTATGGATTTATTTTATAACAACTATACCGAATCACGAGTTGCTTCTTTTGATACCACTAAAGCAGGAAATATAGTTGATATAGTAAAGACAGGTACAGATGTTAAGACGATTTATGTCCCCTTGATGACAACGCTAAAAATCTCTTTTCCTTTAGAGATGGCATTTACACCTTATGGTGGAGTTGGTTTAGGTTGGGCGATACTTTGGGAAGACATTTTTGTTCCGGCAAGCGATGAACCAAATCAAGAACATAATGCAATAGAGGAAAGCGATATATATAATGGTTTTAACTGGATACTGCAATTAGGGGCAAGATATCAACTTAGCCCTAATGTCCATTTTTATGGAGAAAGCTTTTATAATTTTGGTAAGATGAAAAAAGATATAAAAAGAGACGAATATGGTCGTACTTGGGATGAGATTGATATGTCAGGTTTAGGATTACGTATTGGCGTTGAGATGGCCCTGAGATAGCAATAAAAAGGGATAATTTTTTCATGGATATTTAGCATTATAATAAAAAGGAATGGGAAAGTGGTGTATTTGATTGATACAAATAAACCTTATAAAAACCAGGTTATAAATGTAGTTAGCAAAGAGGTAATTAAATATCCTTACGATTACATTTTAGTGGGAAGTTCAAATCCGGAAGTTTGTTACGACTTCATCTTTCCTGAGAAAACTACTATCTTCGTTCACGATAAAGAAGCAGATTGTATTTCGGATGAGGAATTAGAAAACTTAAAGACACACAATGTGTTATATTTAGATGGAGAACATAACTTACAGCATTTATATCATTCAGCTTCACAAAGATTTAGAACACTGTTCCCAGCCGAGATTATGGCATTAACGGTTAATTGTTTGGAAAAAAGTATAAAAAAATGTCTAGAGATTGCGGTAACGGCAGTCGATAAAAAGTATTTGCCAGCCGGTTCGAGAGTTATTTCAATTTCCGGAGAATCCGAACATCCGGATACGGCTATTGTTCTGGAGCCATCCTCCAGTGATAGAATAATCGACACGAGAATCATCAAGATTATTTGCCATCCATATCACGAAGAATGGTAAGAAATCATTAAGGAAGTAATAGAAATGAGAAAAATCGAAATAGAAAATGAACTTGATAAAATCACGTATTTTATCAAAGAGTATATGAATAAATCCTCAAAGCATAAGGCTGTAGTCGGCATATCAGGTGGACTTGACTCTGCAGTCACAGCATGTTTGGCAACAGAAGCATTAGGGACTTCAAATGTTTTCGGCGTATTGATGCCTTATAAACAAAGTAGTCCGAAAAGTTTGGAAGATGCTCAAACTTTGGTTACTAAAATCAATCTCAAACATGAAATTATTGATACTACACCTATAGTTGATTCCTGGTTCGATAACAATGAACCGGAAGTTTCGCATCTACGTAAAGGAAATTTCATCGCTCGTATTCGTATGGCTATCCTTTATGATTTTTCGGCAAAATATAATGCTTTAGTATTGGGTACCGGCAATCTATCCGAACTAATGCTTGGATATGTTACCCATTACGGCGATAATGCCTGTGCCTTTGAGCCTATCGGTCACCTTTACAAAACGGAAGTAAAGCTGTTAGCTAATATATTGGATGTACCTCATAGTATAATAAATAAGGCACCCTCAGCAGATCTTTGGAAAGGACAAACTGATGAAGGTGAATTGGGATTATCTTATGAGGTTATTGATAATATTTTATACTACTACTTTGAAAAGCAAAACTCTAAAGAGATGCTTATTCGTTCAGGATTTTCAGAAGATGATATTAACAAGGTCATTAACTTATATCAATCATCAAAATATAAGAGACATATTCCACCAACAATCAATGACTTTGAATGAAACAACAACATTAATTAACTAATTTCGTTCCATTGAATAAGGAATAAGATTCAGAATAATTACAAAGGAGTATTTTGGGACTTACAATAGCTGTAACAAGGAAAAAATGTAATATATGTAAATCAAAAAGATCTCAAAGATATTGTTTAAGAAACGGAAAAGACATATGCTGGATATGCTGTAACAGTAAAAGGATAAGCAGGGATTGTCCCCGAGAATGTCAATATATCTTAAAAGATACAGAAGATCAAACTAATCATAATATACAAGCCAAGTGTGACTCTTATAATGAACTGATAAATTTGCATAAATTAGCAATTGATAGATGGATAGAGATACCGGAACCTCAATTCGATAACCAGATTCCCTCTCAGCTGGTAACAACAGATGAAGGGAAACATAAACTGCAAACTTATTTAGAATCAATACCTCAGCATCACCCTCAAATCATCAACTACATAAGGAGAAAGCTGAAATTACCTCTTAAGCCAATATCTTATAACCATTTTGAAGATATTGCAATGAGATATCTTAACAAGATAATTGAGCAAGAATGGGAAGAGACAGTAGAGATGATGTTCGACAACAAACGCTACTATGACCATGACCTATACAAAGAGAACTATTTGAATAGAAGGTCGGGAAATCGTATCTTGAAAAAAATGAATGATTACCATATTATTCTTTCGGCAATTTCCGAGAAAGGTGATGAAGCATTGGTATATTTTGAGATTAACGGCAAATATGATTTAAGCATTAATCTTATTAAGCAAAATGATGATTGGAAAGTGTATTTCATCATGATGGGTAACCCTCAGTTCTACTATACCTTAAATGAGTTAGAGAATCAAATAGTGAAGTATTTATCTGAAAAACAATATGACGAAGCGTACGATAAACTGCGAAAAGTTTCGGAAATATTAGTTGACTCAGCAGAAATTTTCTTCCTTTATGGACTTTATTATTCAATAAAAGAAGACTATCGCCAAGCTAGAAAGATGTTTTTAACAGCTGTAGAGATTTTACCATCTTCTTACGACTATCGGTATAATCTTGCCTTTACATCACAAGTCTCGGGAGAAATTAATTTAGCAAAAGATATGTACCGTGAACTGCTTCAAGAGAAACCTGACGATTTGAAAATACTGAATAATTTAGCAGTTATTCATCTTAATAATAAGGAAATCAATTCCGCCATCGCGATATGGGAAAAGTGTTTAACAATAGATAGTAGTTTTGAGTTAGCAAAGAAGAACCTAGACAGGTTCAGTAAATTAATTTCTACAAAAACAACATCATAATATTTTTAATTCCTATTCACATATGTCTTTTAATGAGCACTTTTTCAGAAGAGCCATAGAGTTGGCTGAATCAGCAAGAGGTAGAACGGGAACTAATCCTTTTGTGGGTGCCGTACTAGTCAAAAATGGAATTATCGTTGGTGAAGGACAAACGCAACAGTGTGGTGGTAATCATGCAGAAATAGAAGCTTTATTAGCAGCCGGCACAGATGCTGAAGGAGCTGATTTATATGTTACCCTGGAGCCTTGCTGTCACCATGGCAAAACACCACCTTGTACTCGTGCAATAATAGAAGCCGGTATCCGACGAGTTTTTGCCGGTATTGAAGACCCCAATCCTAATGTTCAAGGTTATGGTTTTAAACAATTAAAAGAAGCCAATATAGAAGTTAAAACAGGTTTCCAACAAGAAGGAATCACCCGGCAGTTAGAAGGATATTTAACTAATCAGACCAAAAAACGCCCTTTTATTGTTATGAAGAATGCTGTTTCCCTTGATGGGAAAATAGCTACAAATAGCGGAGCCTCAAAGTGGATAAGTTCACCTGAATCCAGAATGATCGTTCATAAACTCAGACAAAATACGGGTACGGTTTTAACCGGTATCGATACGGTATTATGTGATGATCCTTTACTTAATATTAGGTTTGGAGATGCAGATAAATTAGATCATAGCGCTTATTTGAGAGTAATATTAGATAGAAGATTAAGAATTCCTTTAGAATCGAAAATAGTAGCTACTTCACAAGACATACCAACAATATTATTTAAGTCACATTCTTACAAAGATACAAGTAAGGAAAAACAGTTGTTGAGGGGAAAAATTGAAATATTATCGGTTCCTGAGAACAAACAAGGATATTTGTCTTTATTAAGTGTCGTAGAAGAGCTTTACAATAGAGGAATAACGAACGTATTGTTGGAAGCAGGATGTAAGTTAAATAGTTCTTTTCTACGAGATCAATTGATAGATAAGGTATATTACTTTATGGCTCCAAAATTTTTAGGTGGGCAGAAAACGGTCATTGATAATATCGGTATTACAAACCCAAGCGAAGCACTAAAGATGAGAATAGATAAGATAGAAAATATTGGCCCTGATATTTTGATTATTGGTTATCCCGAATATCATATCAAGTAAGTATAATGTCTGTTTTTAAAGATTTATGCCATCCAGATTAGAATGCATAAGCTTGAAAAAGCCTAACATAGAATTCTTTTCATTCCCACAAATACATTAAAGAGGAGGAATATATGTTCAATTATTACATGCCTGTAGAACTGCATTTCGGCAGAAACTGTATAATGGAGAAAAGATTAAACATAAAAAATATCGGTTCAAACCCTCTAATTGTTACCGGTTCTTCATCGGCTATTACATCAGGTGCCTTATCATCTGTAGAGACAGCTTTATCCGATCTTAAAGTATCTTACACAATATACTCAGATATACAGGAGAATCCGAAAATAGAGAGTATTAATAAAGGTGCTCGTGTTTTTAAAGATAATAATTGTGATTATATTATCGGGATAGGAGGAGGGAGTCCAATTGATGCAGCTAAGGCAATCTCGATTGTTGCAGCGAATAATTTACAGGGGGATGAGATTTATCAACCGGAGAAGATCAGCAAAGCTTTTCCGATAATGACAATCCCGACGACATCAGGTACAGGAACCGAAGCTACTCAATATAGTGTTATCACGAGCAATAAGAAAAAAGCAGGCTTTGGTAGTTCATTAATCTTCCCGAAGATTTCCTTTTTAGATCCTACTTATACAATAACAATGCCTAAAACTGTAACACGGGATACAGCAATAGATGCCTTAAGTCATCTTTTGGAAGGTCTGTATTCAACTAAGAGATGCCCTCTGGTGTATCCATTAATATTGTCAGGTGTAAGGATAATATATTTAACCTTAGAACAAACACTACATGAGCCTGAAAACTATGAGTATCGAAAACAACTGATGATCGCTTCGCTATACGGAGGTATGGTGATCGCTCAATCAGGTACGACTCTCCAACATTCAATAGGCTATCCATTAACTACCGAATTTGGATTATCCCATGGTATGGCAAATGGAGTAGTAATGAAACAAATAATGGAGATTAATTACCCGACGGTAAAAAATGAGCTTGACCTTCTTTTCAGTCATCTAAATATCACTAAGAATAAATTCTATGACTGGCTGGAAAGTTTAGGTCTAAATACGTCATTAAACCTTAATGATAATTTTATTAATATTGCGGCTAAACAAATATATCATAGCCGCAATATGGCACTAAATCCGAAAACAGTTACTTTGAGGGAAATTGAAAACTTGTTAGCCTCAATCTAATAGTATCTTATAGATGTTATGAACAGATATGCAGCAGATTTTAAATGTGCTTAATTTAGTTTCCTGAAGAGTCTAAACGGTTTTTATTGACATCAAGAGAGGATCAAATAATTAAGAGTTCAAATAAATTTTCCCGATTAATAAATGGAGCAATGATGAATAATTATGAAAAACGGATAAAAAATCATCCAATATTAGAGATTGTTCCCGGCGAGTATATTACATTTTATTGGAATAAAAAACCTTTAAAAGCAAAACGAGGAGAAGTGATAGCCTCAGCTCTTATTGCAAATGGAATAGATGTATTCAATCATCACCACAAAGACGGATCTCCACAAGGTATGTTCTGCGCTAATGGGCAATGTGCCAAATGTGCTGTTATAGCTAACGGATTACCAGTCAAATCTTGTATGATAAAAGTTAGTGAAAATATGATTGTGGAGAGTATTGAAGGTTTACCTGAATTACCTGCATTATATGACAAAATAACTATAAAAGACATAGAAACAGTTACAACTGATATACTAATTATCGGAGGAGGTCCTGCAGGTCTTTCAGCAGCGCAAGAATTAGCTAAATCCGATATAGATGGCAATCGGTTATCCATATTAATCATAGACGACAAGCATGAGTTGGGCGGCAAACTTGTTTTACAAACACACAAGTTTTTTGGATCTCAAGAAGATTCATATGCTGGTATAAGGGGTATTGATATAGGCAAAAAATTGGCGGAAGAAATCAATAACTTCCCAAATTGTTCTGTCTGGCTAAATTCTACTGCACTATATGTATTTAAAGATAAGAAAGTCGGTGTTTTAGTTAATGGAATTTACAAATTAGTCGCTCCGAAGGTTATTCTAAATACAGCCGGGGCAAGAGAAAAGTTTTTATCTTTTCTCGGTAACAGTTTGCCTGGGGTTTACGGAGCCGGAGCTTTTCAGACATTAGTTAACAGGGATTTAGTGCGACCTTCACAGCGTCTTTTCATTATAGGAGGAGGTAATGTTGGACTGATCGCCGGGTATCATGCAATACAAGCAGGTATCAAAGTAGTCGGTTTAGCAGAGGCTTTACCTCGTTGCGGAGGATATAAGGTTCATGTAGACAAGCTCAAAAGATTAGGTGTCCCGATTTATACTTCTCATACAGTCCTTCATGCCGGAGGAGAAGAAACAGTAGAATCAATAACAATCTCCGAAATAGACAAGAATTTTCACCCGATAGACGGCACTGAGAAGAGTTTTAGGTGCGATACGATATTAATAGCTGTTGGATTAGAGTCATTAAATGAGTTTACCGAAGAAGCCATAAAGGCTGGTATGCAAATATATTCTGCCGGAGATTCACAAGAAATAGCAGAAGCATCATCAGCAATGTTCAATGGGAAAATCGCAGGAGCTAAAATTGCCAAAGCAATGGGTGCAGATGTTTCTGATATCCCGGAAGATTGGTACGCTAAAGCCCAAGTTTTAAAAAAGGAACCTGGAATAATTTCACAAGAACGACAAAAAGAAACTTATAAATTCAATCCTGATCATCCGGAGATATTTCCTGTAATACATTGTTTCCAAGAAATACCTTGCAATCCATGTAGTACAGTCTGCCCATTTAATTCAATAATTTTGCCCGGTGACCCGATCATGGATCTTCCGGTTTTTAAAGGTAAATGTACCGGTTGTCACCAATGTTTGTTGATTTGTCCCGGTTTAGCAATAACACTCGTCGATTATCGTCAGGATAAGGAGTATCCTACAATTACTCTACCGTATGAAGTTTCTAATTACCTTGTTGCAAAAGGGAATCTATTAAGAGTGGTGGATATTGACGGTAATCATTTAGGTGAGTTGCCTGTGATGGATGTAATAACCAATAAACGCAGTAAAACACAATTAATAAAAATCAAAGCACCAAAAGATATTGCCCAAAAAATCGTATCATTCAGGCTTCAACAAGAAATTGACACCGAACCACTTAAGGAGCCTCTTGCTGCCGCAAAACATAGTGACGAGTCTATGGTCTGTCTTTGCGAAAGAGTTACAGTTAAAGAAGTAAGAGAATTAATAAAAAAAGGTGTCACGGATATAAATCAAGTCAAAGCAATTTTAAGACTTGGCATGGGTCCTTGTGGAGCTAAAACATGCACAAATCTTATTAAACGCATTTTTAGAGAAGAAGGCATTCAAGAACAAGAGATAACCCCTAATACTATCAGACCGGTTTTTGTCGAAGTTCCTTTAAAACATTTTGCAGGCAATGATTAAGCAACAGTAATATAGGTAATACAAAATTTATACATGATAATCTATCAAATAATATTTCAATAAAAGGTTAGTTGTAATGATTAAAAGCTATGATGTAATTATTATCGGAGCGGGATCTGTTGGAGTTCCTATAGCAATGGCACTCTCAGCTAATAAAGTCAAGACATTGGTAATCGATAAACTTCCTTCTGTCGGTCAGGATAACAATAAAAAAGCAATTGGCGGTTTACGAGCTACGCATTCAGATAAGAGTAAAATATTGGTAGGCTTGAGGAGTTTAGAAATATTCTCGAGCTGGTATGAGATGTACGGGGACGATATTCAATGGATGCAAAACGGATACAGTTTTCCTGCATATACTGAGGACATCGCACTTCAGCTAAAAAATACCATGGAAATTCAACATTCTTACGGGTTAGATATATCGTGGATCACACCTGAAGATTATAATGAATTAGTACCTGGAATAAATAATAATGAACTTATTGGTTCAACTTATTCACCCAAAGACGGAAGCGCATCTCCCTTATTAGCGATCAATGCTTTTTATCGTAAAAGTCTGGAAAATGGGTGTAGCTATAAGTTTAAAGAATGTGTCCATGAAATAAATATTATGGATGGTAATATGATTACCATCAAAACAGATAAAGGTGAGTATACAGCAGAAAAAGTTATTAATGCCGCCGGCAGTTACGCTTCGGAAATTGGTCGTTTAACAGGGTTTGAACTTCCGGTTCAACCTGATAATCATGAAGCCGGTATAAGTGAACCAGTAGCACGTTTTTTTGGCCCGATGGTAGTAGATATCCGACCTTATAGGAAATCAGCAAATTTTTACTTTTATCAGAATTTCGAAGGACAGGTAGTTTTCTGTTTAACACCTGATCCGCCTATCTTAGGTATAGATAATGAATCGACTTCGGAGTTTCTCCCCTTAATTGCTAAAAGAATGACTTCCGTTTACCCCAGACTGAGTAACCTTAAAGTAAGAAGAACTTGGCGAGGACAATATCCAATGACACCTGACGGTTTTCCGATAGTAGGTGAAAGCAAAGATAATCCAAATATCATAGCAGCTGTCGGTTTTTGCGGTCAAGGTGTCATGTTAGGCCCCGGTATTGGGGAGATACTATCAAGGTTAGTTACTGGTGAGATGTCGGATTTAGATAAGGAAATTTTAGCAGGTTTTTCTCCTTACCGTGATTTCAACTCATCCGAATTATTGAAATAAAAATATACTGCTGAAGCCTCAAAATATTGAGCTATGATTAAGAAGAATAATCGGTCATTATAAATAATGATTCTAACCAATTGAGGCAATTATTGATATCGTAAGGTAGATCTGTTTGAAAACAGATCTCTTTTTTAGTAATTGGATGAATAAATTCGAGTTTATAAGCATGTAAAGCTTGACGTTTGAGATGTCTATCGACGTAGTATTTGACCTTCTTTTGTAAGTTATGAGGTAATATGTTTTTAAATTTGTTAGCTCCATAATCTTCGTCACCGAGGATAGGAGTGTTGATATAATTAAGATGAACTCTAATCTGATGAGTTCTCCCGGTTTGTAAACATATATCCATAAATGAAAAGTAATTATATGTCTTTTCAACTCTGTATAACGTAATTGCATGCCGGCCTGAACTGCGAATAGTCATCTTTGTTCTATCCTTGGCACTTCTCCCTATACGAGCACTGATAGTGCCCTCATTGTCTCTGGGCATACCTAATGTTATAGCTTTATAGTATTTTCTAATCTCCCTGTTCGAAAAAATATTATTTAATAGATTGAGAGTTTTATTGTCTTTAGCAATAAGCATTAGTCCGGAAGTGTTTTTATCTAACCGATGTACAATTCCGGGTCTGAGATCATCATCGTGATTGGCTAAATTCTTGCCAAAATGATATAAAACAGCATTAACTATTGTACCATTATAATTACCCGGAGTCGGATGGACATTAATCCCTGCTTGTTTATTTATCACAGCAAAATATTCATCTTCATAAACTATATCTATAGGAATATTTTCCGGCTCAGCTTTTAGTCTTTCCGGTTCAGGAACAATAATTTCAATATTATCGTTATATTGTAGGAGATGATTCTTTTTTACATGTTTCCCGTCAACTCTAACATTGCCGGCTGATATAAGCTTTTCTACGAAATTTCGAGAAATCAATTCCGGTAATTGTAAACTTGCCAGATATCTATCCAACCGGGAAGATTCATCATGTATGTACTTTAGTTTCATTACTTAACAGATAGAATTAATTTTTTAAAGGGATCATATTATTTTCACTGGTCTTTATCTTTTTCCCTTTCAGCTTCCTTCTCTATGCGTTTTTTTTCCAAGTAGAAAACTCCAATTACTATACCATCAAATTCTCCATTATTATCTCTAATGATCTCACTTTTGAGTGTAATATGTCTTTTGTTAGCACTCATAAAGAAATTTTTTGGCATTAACTTAGATTGATTTTTCAATATACTGACTATATAAGATTTGATGTTTTTATCTATTTCCAAGCTGAAGTTTGCTTCGATGATGTTAACATTTTCCTTAATAATCGGGAAATGGTTAGCAATTAAGTGATTAATGTATATAATATCCCCTTTTCTATTAATAATAATAAAGCCGTTTTCAGTAAGATTTAACAGAGCAATTATGCGTGCTTTTTGCTCTTGGATTTTTTGTTTTTTTAGTTGGTCAAACCGCAGAATTATATCAAGCATTTTTTTTAACAAGATAAGAGTTTCAACCATTTCCTTGTCTCGCGTTTCACGAAACTCATCCGTATCAATTTCCAGTTGGTATGAGCCTTCGGATATTTCTGACAGAAAATTATTAATAATTTGGAGAAACTTCTTCATGTAATGAGGAATTTGGGCAATAAACAATATAATAAGAGATAAAATTATCATAAAGAATACAGCCATAATTACAATAATTTCATGTTTCATTTCAGGTAAAGGTCTGCCTGAATCTAAGCTGAGAAATACTAATAACATTTGCAAAGCAAGTAATATCAGTATAAATACCAGAGTAAAAGCAATTCTTTTTTTAAGAAAAAATCTCATAAATACAAACTCCCATCAGGTGAAACCTCTTTGATTAAAGAATTGATATTGCCTGTAGATCCCAACAATACCAAAATATCATCTTCCTTTATTATATCGTTAGCTCCTGGTAAATTGTTAATCTTAGTTTGAACGATATTTTCTCCATCTTCCGTCACCTGAATTGATTGATATTTTATGGCAATTATATGTACTCCTTTCTCGTTGGGGAGGTTCAATTCTTGTAAGTTCTTGCCAACGTATGAATCGGGTACTTTCAGTTCCACCATACAGTGGTCCGAAGTCATTTTTTCATAGCGTAAAATATTAGGTGAAATCAAAGTATATGCCAGCTTCTCCCCGACTTGTTTTTCAGGGAATAGTATATTTCGAACTCCAATTATTTCTAATATTTTTGAATGTAGTTCGCTATCAACTTTAGCATAGATATTTTTCACACCCAATTTCTTAAGGATTGCACTCGTTAAAACACTTGTTTCAACTTCCCCTATAGCCAAAATGACGACATCCATATCTGTTATTCCACTATGTTTTAAGGAATTTTCGTCTGCAGAATCCATTTTTAGAGTAGCTGATACTTTTCCGCGAACTTCTTCGATCTTTTTTTCATCTTTATCTATAGCTATAACTTCAACTCCATTTTCGTATAAAGTTGTAGCTACAGATATACCGAATTTTCCTAATCCAATAACTGCGTATTTACGCATAACAATCTCCTTTAATCCTGAGAATTACTTACTAAAACCATAGATATAGTCGATATGACTTGTCAATATAAGCTTATGATCAGCCAACTGAAACCTTCTCTTCAGCATACGAGAAACCATCTTGCATCTTGGTTTTCGATAATGCAAAAATTAACGTTAGAGGACCAACTCGACCAAAATACATCAGTATAACAATCAACATTCTGCCTGCATCAGAAAGATAAGGAGTGACACCCATTGATAAGCCTACAGTTCCAAAAGCCGAGAAAGCCTCAAAAGCAAGGTGTATAAAAGAGAATGGCTCTACCATCATTAATACTAATATTACAAAAAACAGTAAAGAAGCAGAAATTGCTATCAAAGCTAACACTCTCCTTATAAGATTATCATGAATTTTTCTTTTAAAGACAACAACATCTTTATTCCCAAAAACAATTGCAACCACTGTTAAAAATATGATGGCAAAACTAGTAGTCTTAATACCACCTCCGGTTGAACCCGGAGAAGCTCCAATAAACATTAAAAATATGGAGACAAGGGATGAAGAGTTACTAAACTGTGAGGTATCGACAGTATTAAAGCCTGCAGTACGAGATGTAACTGATTGAAATAAAGACCCTAGTAATCTTTCCTGCATAGAATAACCAGCCATTGAATGGTTATATTCGGTTATAAAAAAAAGTACAAATCCCAAGATAATCAGAAATATAGTCACTGTAAGGATAAGTTTGGTATGCAGTGAAAATCTTACCGGTCTGAATTTTTTTATGATGTTTTTTTTAAGATCAACTAAAACGGAAAACCCAATTCCTCCAAAAACAATCAAAATCATGACAGTGAAGTTCAGAATCCAGTTTCCTTTATATCCCATAAAACTGTCAGAAAACAAACTGAATCCGGCGTTACAAAAAGAAGATATCGAATGAAAAACCGCCGAAAACAGAGCATTAGAAGTATTAGTATATTGAGGTCTGAATACATTATATAATAGAATTGATCCGATTGCTTCAAATATTAATGTTACTAAAACGATATTCCTGATTAATCTTAGCATATTAAAACGATTCGTTTCTTCTATCACATTCTGCATTATACTCTCACCTCTAAGAGATAATTTCTGCCCCATCAATATTGCAAAAGAGGTTGATATCGTCATTATCCCTAACCCACCGATTTGAAACAGTAATAGTATAATGACCTGACCGAATTTTGTGAAATGAGTTCCGGTTTCATATACGACTAAACCGGTAACACAAGTAGCTGAAGTTGCTGTAAAAAGAGCACCAGTTAAAGTAGTATTATTCCCTTCTACGGTTGCTATAGGTAATGATAAAAGAAAAGTTCCCAGAAGGATAGTAATCAAAAAACTCAATAAGACAAAGATAGCAGCATTCTCTGAGATCCTTTTGAACTTAACCGAGCGCTCACTCTTCCTGGTAACATGTAATATTGTAATTATTGTTTGCCTGATAATTAGTAACAGATGGAAAACCAATGGTTCTCTATAAAAGGAAAAAGCTATTATGATAATCAAGAGATCGGGTATTTTTTGTCTTAGAACTGCCATCGCCAACCGACCTTTTATAACTGCATAAAGATAATTGGTCGTAAAAACAGCCAAAGTGATAAATGTATAGACTATATTAATATACTCAAACTCTTCTACAGCTTTGAGATAATTATAGAAGATCAAGACAAACAAGTTGAGACTTGCAAAAACCGTCAACAAGTTATTCATCAGCCATTCAAAGGAACAAGCCTTATTTTTTATTGTATCGGTGTTACGTTTCAATTATCTCTCTTTGTCTGTGTTTAAGTACAACTAGTTAAACAATTATGCCGGTTTAGCCAAACCTAATATATATACAATTTCTTGATGAATCTGTTCCGGTTTCTTGGTAGCAGGTATAGTAATAAGACTATCTCTATCCTTAAAAAATTCTATAACAGGTTTAGTTTCGTCATGAAAAGCTGCTATTCTCCGATTAATAGCTTCACTATTGTCATCCATTCTCAGTTCTAAGGGATTACCGCATTTTGAACATTTATTATCTTTTTTTACATCATTCAGCAACAGATTATAATTCTGCTGACAATTTTGACAGACTCTACGATGACTTAGTCGTTCTTTAGCAATCTTATCATCCAGTTCAAAATAGATAGCACATCTCACCGGCATCCGTTTTTCTAAAAACTCTGCTTGCTTTAATGTTCTCGGGAAACCATCAAGAATAACCCCTTTAAGATTATCATGTAATATCGGACCAACTAAAGAGAATATATATTTATCAGGGACTAGATCGCCTTTAAGCATATACTCTTTGATATCATTGCCAATGTCTGTCTTTTTCTTCATCTCTTCTCTTAATAAAGATCCAATATTTAAGTGATCAAACCCATAGTTTTTCTTCAGTAAGTAAGCTTGTGTTCCCTTACCACTGCCTTGAATACCTAATAATACTAAATTCGGCAAATCAACCTCCATTTGAAGCAAAATTTTTATCCCCGTTCAGTAATAAATAAAAAAGAAATAGTCAAGTCTTTTCGGTTAGCACCTTATCAGAGCAACAATATTTATACTTTCAAGTAGTTTGTTACCAAATGAATGTAATTCTCAAAAATAGGTGAAAACAATTCCACTGTTTGGAAATATCCATTCTCCCGGCTCGGACTCAACTGTAACAATATTAGTATGATTCTTGTTTATCTGCGGATACTTATTCTGACCGGAGAAAATAGCTACTACATCAATTTTAGTAAATAGTTTTTCAGGATATTGGAATTCGATCTTAACTCCTTTTGTCAGTTCGGTTATATAAATAGGCAATTGACATGAATTTCGAGGGTAATATGTTTTTGTGGATATGAAAAACTTAACTTCTTTACCGACCAAATCTTTAAGCTTGGGATGAGTACATTTGATTTCCAGACAGTTTTTGCCGATCTCATTACTTGCATCTTCTTCTATCATATCTGAAGTCAATCCCGGTGTTTTTCCAGATTCCGGTAAATTTCTATTACATGTTACCTGTAACTCTAAATTATCAATACTTACCTTAGTAACCTGGAAAAAATCTTCAGTAAGGGAAAAATTACTGTCTAAAAACCACCTGTATTCGACATCTCTTCTTTTAAAATACTTTTCTAAATCTTTGTTACGAGTAGCACAAGCAACATAGAAATAGTCTTGCTGTAGGATTTTTTCAAAACTAAGAGTAGTTTCTACCTCAAAATATTTTGCTGTAAGAAGCTCGTTTTGATTTTGATTTAGTACTGTATTGTTATTTTTCGTGGATATTGAATAGTTATCAGGCAAAGTTTTATAAACAACTTTATGCCTAAAATTTTTCCGATAATGAACATCACGGTCTTTATCGGCAAAAAATCTTTTCAATATTTCACTGTATAACAGAGAAGCAATCTCTTTACTTTGTAGTCTTTGATTTATAGCTGATTCAATGACAAGGTTAAGTTTATTATCAGTGAAATCATGAGATACAAACTCTCTTCTTGCTAACGGAGAGGCTGATATTATTCTACCGTTTTCGCGATAATAACGTTTTGCGCGACGACCAATCTGAGCTAATAATTCATAAGAAAGGCCATTATACCGTTTGACAATGTTTTCTGCTTTTAAAGCTCCATCATTGATTAAGGTAACACCATCCCCAATCTTTATGTCAGGGTAATCAGTAATATCTACAGTTATCATGTCCATACTAATACGACCGATAATTTGACATAACTTATCATTAATTAGAACTTCTCCTTTATTTGAAAGCAGAAAGTCGTAACCATCAGCATAACCGATTGGAACAATGGCATAAATTGTGTCCTTAGAGGCTATAAAAGATCTGTTATAACCGACAGAATCTCCTTTATAGACTTTTTTTATTCGGCACACAATCGATTTGAAGTTCATCACGGGGAGCAAATCAATTTTTTCACGAAAAGAATCGTGAGGATAGATTCCGTAAGATAAAAGACCTAACCGCGATAAATTGGTATTAGCTAAGTTATATTTTATGCTATTTTGAAAAACCGTACCGGCACTGTTTGCAATATGTAAATATTTCACAGGGAAATCTAATGATTGACAGATTTCGTCAAAACGTCTATTTTGAAGCAGAGTAAACTCATAATCGTTCTCACTATTACTATAATGACTAAAAATACCTTCTATTTCTATATTCGACAAATTTCTGATTCTTTTTATATTTGCAACAGCCTCTTTATAGTGAAAACCACTTCTGCCCATTCCGGTATCTACTTCTATATGAACTTTAATTTTTGGTTGAAAATGAGGTCCCCGTTTTTTTTCATCAGATCCGTGTTTAGCCACAATACAGTTAAATTTCTCTGCAAATTCATAGGTAGATATTGTTGGCGTCAGCTTATATTCTAATATCATCCTTATTTCATCCACAAAGCTTGGTGAGAGAATAAGTATGGGTGCCTGGATGTTTTGATAACGTAATAATGCACCTTCTTCAAAATTTGCTACCCCCAGCGAAACAGCTCCTAATTGCAGACTTTTTTTGGCGATTTCAATTGCTCCGTGGCCATATGCATCTGCTTTAACAACCTGCATAAAATGAGTGTTCGAGGGTAGTGTTTTTTTTAACTGTTTAATATTATAGGCAAAATTGTCTAAATTAATCTCGACTCTACTTCTCTCAAAGGCCATTATATAGTCCTTATATTTGTAATGAGGTTCAGTTTATATAAAAATAATCGTAACATATAATTGTTACTTGGCTACAACATTTATTCCATTGAATTATCTTTTCCGTAAAAAACAACTCTAAAAATGTCTGGCTGCAATATCGGCTAACTGAGATCTTTCCCCTTTTTCAAGGGTAATATGACCTATAATGATTTCACTTTTTAATTTCTCAACCGACATACTTAATCCGTTACTC
The DNA here is from genome assembly GCA_003564155.1 of Candidatus Cloacimonadota bacterium. Taxonomy (GTDB): domain Bacteria; phylum Cloacimonadota; class Cloacimonadia; order Cloacimonadales; family PWNZ01; genus PWOA01. The sequence goes on along the minus strand of PWOA01000108.1, from coordinate 17,602 downwards.
TCCGAATCTAAATAAGGGATATCAATTTGATAGGGATCTCCGGTGAGAACAATTTTCGTCCTTTCCCCAGCTCTAGTTACTATTGTTTTCATTTCATGAGATGTTAAATTTTGCGCTTCATCAATTATTATAAATTGATCCGGCAGACTTCTCCCCCTTATATATGTCAAAGGTTCTAACTCAATAAAACCGGTATCTAGATAGTCCTCCAGAGATGTCCTTTTTTTATTAAACAGTTTTCCACTTTTATTACTTTCAGGTTCATCATGACTTTGAATCAAAATATCCATGTTATCGTATATAGGCTGCATCCAAGGGTTAAATTTTTCCATCTTTGATCCTGGCAAATATCCAATATCCTTTCCTAATGGAGAAATTGGACGTGAGATAACCAAGCGACTGTATTTGTTTTCCTCTACTACTTTATGCAAGCCGGCAGCCATTGCTAATAATGTTTTTCCGGTACCTGCTTTTCCGATAAGACTGACCATTTGAACCTCATCATTTAATAGAAGTTCAAAAGCCATTTTCTGTTCGTTATTTCTCGCTTTAATACCAAAAATAAGCTCTTGATCTTTATAGAATTTTAAAGGTGTTAGTGTTTTCTGCTTGTAGTTATAGCGAGTTACATAAAACTCTTCTTTATTATTCTTATTATACAAAGTCACAAACTGGTTAGGATAGAGTTTTTTTTCTCTACCGGATTCAAGTATGGTTGTGGATTGAGATTTTTGGTTATCGTTTCTATAATTTTCTCTTTCGACTGTCGTTTCGGTTTCTGAAGAAGTAATCTCCGGGTTCTCTTTCTGATTATCCATTAATTTTTCTTCTTTCTGTGTTGATGGATCAACCATCGTTAGCAGTTGCAACTGCTGATTTTGAATGAATTCAGTAATCATTTCTTGATCAACTTCTAAGTTTGTGTTGCCGGTAAAAAGTTCATCAAATTTTACCTGTTCTTCTTTGTAATCGGTAGATTTTAAACCGACAGCATCAGCTTTAATACGGACATTAGCATCTTTAGAAATTAAAGTTACTTCAGCTTGAGGTTGGTTTTTCTTAACATATAGAGCAGAACCAATAATTAAGTTATCATTTACATCTGATAATATTACCTCTTTATTAGTTTCTTCTACCCTTTTGCTCATCATAACCTGGATTACAGAACCATTTTCTATTGATACCCCTTCTTGCAGAGATCCTTGATCTCTAAGCTTATCCAAATATCTATTTATCTGCCTGGCGTTTCTGCCCTTTTCATCGACACCTTTCTTGAATTTATCAACTTCCTCAATCACTGTCATTGGAATAATTATCCGTGATCCTTTGAAGTGATGAAAAGCGTTAGGATCATGGATTAATACGTTAGTATCTAAAACTTTTATCTCTACCATATTCCCTCCGAGTTTTTTAATTTAATTAATTAATGCATGCCTTCTATTGTCAAATGATTTGTTAACCGGCTAAGATCTAATTCTTTTTAATTCTTTACAAATGGTTATTAGTAATTACCGTAAACCACTCGAGAGTCCAATAATTCAGCAACTATATTTTTTTACCATTGACATTATCGCCTAAAAATTTGGAGATGATATGGATAATATCCGAGGAGATGATATAATCAAAATATACTGGCTTTCATGATGAAACTAGCGGCTGGTGAAAAATGTATTAAGGATGAAGATAAATGAATAATAAGAACCTAATTAATTTAGATAATTTAGAATCTTTATTACCAAAAGATTTCACTAATGAAGAAATGGCAAAAGCAAAGACTTTATTATTAAAAAAACTTTCTTATGACTTCCATTTGTTTTACGGTGGAAAGATCCAGATGTTACCGAAAGCCGGTATTTTTGGTTTTAATTGGTACAATGTATGGTATACACCTGGAGTGTCAGCTGTTTCCACAGCAATAAGAGATGATAATGATCTTTCTTTTGATTTATCTAATCGTGGTAATATGGTAGCCGTTGTTAGCGATTCTACCCGAGTTCTAGGAGATGGCAATTGCTCACCCTCCGGCGGATTAGGAGTAATGGAAGGCAAGGCATTATTAATGAAAATGTTAGGAGGAGTGGATGCTATACCATTGTGTATAGATAGTCGAAATGACAATAATGAGCACACATCTTCAAAGATCATTGATTTTGTTAAAATGGTTCAACCAAGCTTCGGAGCTATAAATTTAGAAGATATTTCTCATCCTAACTGTTATGAAGTCTTAGACCGCCTACAAGAAGAATGTTCTATTCCTGTTTGGCACGATGATGCTCAAGGAACAGCTTCGGTTACTTTAGCAGGATTATATAATGCTATTAAATTGTCCGACAAGAAATTAAGCGAAGTGAAAATTGTTTACTTAGGAGCCGGTGCTTCCAATACATCAATTGCTCGTATCAATATTGCAGCAGGCATGAATCCCGAGTTAATGATAATGTTTGACGGTACAGGAGCACTAAGTGTTGACAGGGAAGACATCAAAGCCAACAAAGCACTATACCGGAAATGGGAAATATGTAAATGTACCAATCCCCGGCGAATACAGAATATCGACGAAGCTGTTAAGGGTGCTGATATATTGATAGCTTTATCAAAACCTGGACCTGATGTTGTAAAACCGGAGTGGATCAGAAAAATGGCAGCCAAACCTATAGTCTTTGCATGTGCAAACCCCGTACCTGAAATTTATCCTTATGCTGCTAAACAATCCGGTGCATTTATCGTTGCTACAGGTAGAGGTGATTTTAATAATCAAATCAATAATTCTCTCGGTTTCCCTGGTATATTAAAAGGAGCTTTACTGGTAAGAGCTAAGACTATCACTGATTCCATGGCCATTGCAGCTGCTAAATCTTTAGCAGGTTTTGCTGAAAAAAGAGGAATTAACCCTGATAATATTATTCCTAAAATGGATGAGACGGAAGTGTTCCCTGATGAAGCTGCTGCAGTAGCAAAACAGGCAATTGAAGACGGTGTCGCCAGAAAAATACTAAATCACGATACTATCGTTAATATTACCCGCAGCGACATAAATAATGCCAGAAAATCATTAGAAACTTTAATTAACAATGAATTGATAAAAACCCCCGACCCCCAAATCATAGAAAATAATTTAAAATTGGTTGTCGATGCCATTATTGCAGAAAGATAAATCCCCCTGCAAAACTAAAACAACAATGTCGCCATTTTAGCCCACTTAACAAGAAGTTACTAAATAAAGTAGAGAGTTTTAGTCACCTGTTTTTCACTAAAACTCTCTATCCATTAATGATGAATATTTAGAAATAATACCTAATTCCAAGGGCGGAATTAAACCCAAAATCGGTATCCGGCAATATATCTAACACAGGTACAATCTCAAAGAAAATATCTATCGGTACGTTATCGGGTAGCATGGTTATCCCTAATGGAATACGTACACCAACCTTGGAGTCTTTTTCATCCCTCATTTTCATTCGAGCACCTAAACCATAATAAAAAGGGATTCGATCTCTAAATTCACCTCTAAATAATGGCTTATGTCTAACATAGTCAAGATGAACATGAAGAGATGTTTTTTCTGTAAAAGACCAAGCTATGCCTGCAGCATATGCAGAAGTACTTCTAGACCAGTTTTTTAAACTCAACCCGGTAGGTTCGCCTACCATTATGCCAATACCTAAGCCTCGATTTTGTTGTGCGTAAGCAATACTAACTGTGCCTATTGATAATATTGCTAACAGAATAAGTTTTGCTGTAAGATTTTTCCTAAATTCAATAAAGTTTCGCGTTCTCACTTGAAGATTCCTATTTGGTACACTAACACTCATTATTTTCTCCTTTTTTTGATACAGCACTTTAAAAGCTGATTAATTAAGTTAATTGGTTAATATGACGAATATTTTTCATCTAAGGTTAAATATATAATTTAAAGCCTCTTACTAGTAATATAATACTTTTAGGTCAATTGACAAGAATTAATGTAACGTCTTATTTTTTATTATCTCATAGAAACAGGTTTCTTCTTTTATTACCCTGAACCCCTTATCATTTTTACACCTGGATAAACAAAACTTCTTTATTGACATAAATCTTGTTTTTTAGTGATTGTTCGAATTATGGATATAAATAAATCGAGTTATAAAGATGTCAATTATTGCCTTAGATGCGGCGGTATAATGGATTTGAAAAATGATCGTGAAGGAAAATTAAGAGCTATATGTTCGAGTTGTAATTGGACTTATTACAAGAATCCTATCCCGGCAGTTGCTTGTGTTATTCTTAATAAAGATAACGAAATTTTGATAATTAAACGACTCGTTGAACCTCAACCAAATAAATGGGCTTTACCCAGTGGGTACGTTGAGATAAATCAAAGCCCAGAACAAGCCGCAGTAGATGAGATGTTAGAAGAGACCGGTCTCAAAGGTGGAGTGAAACAATTTTTAGGTTTTTTTGATGGTTTTTCACCCATTTACGAAAAGGTACTATCCCTTGGTTTTTGGATGGATATCCGTGGTGGTAAATTACAAGCCGGTGATGATGCCGGTGAGGCAAAATTTCTCGCTATTGATAAGCTCCCGGTCTTAGCCTTTGAAGCACATACTCATTTTGTAAGTATCGTCGAAAGTTTCATCTCCAAGGCTCAATAAACAATAACGTAAGCCTTCACTAAGTAGTTTTTTTAAAATATCTTTTTGTCAGAATAACATTATAAAAATCAAGCTAATAAATCAGGAGAATTTGATGGAGATAAGTAAAACTTATAATCCTGCCGAAATAGAGCAGAAATGGTATAAATATTGGGAAAACAACAAGTATTTTACACCGGAAATTGACAAAGATAAGAGACCTTACACGGTTCTGATTCCACCTCCAAATGTAACCGGGATACTTCATATCGGTCATGTCCTCAACAATACTCTGCAGGATATAGCAGTTCGTTATAAAAGGATGACCGGTGTTCCGACATTGTGGATACCGGGGATGGATCATGCCGGTATTGCAACTCAAAATGTAGTAGAAAAGGAACTTGCTAAAGAGGGTTTGGATAGACATCAAATAGGCAGAGAAGAATTGGTAAAGCGTATCTGGAAATGGAAAGAGGAAAAAGGCGGGAAAATAATCCAGCAACTGAAACTTTTAGGTGCTTCTTGCGACTGGACAAGAGAACGTTTTACTTTAGATGACACATTGTCTAAAGCAGTAAAAGAGGTATTTGTTTCTTTGTATAATAAAGGATTGATTTACAAAGGGAAATATATAATAAATTGGTGTCCTCGCTGTGTAAGTGCTCTCTCTAATGATGAAGTTGATCACTATGATGTGGACGGTAAATTGTGGTATATTAAATATCCACTGAAAGATAAGAAAACTAACCAACCTATGTGTAATCAATATTTGACAGTAGCAACAACAAGACCGGAAACGATGTTGGGTGATGTCGCCGTAGCTATCAATCCCGATGATGAACGCTATGCTCATTTGGCAGGTGAAAAATTGATACTCCCCTTTGTAGAGAGAGAAATACCGATAATTTTAGACGAATATGTCGATAAAGATTTTGGAACCGGTGTTGTTAAAATTACTCCAGCACATGATCCTAACGACTTCGAAATAGGAAAAAGACACCAACTGGAACCTGTGGTAGTAATGGATGAAACAGGATATATGAACCAAAATGCAGGTAAAGATTTTGTCGGGCTTGAACGATTTGCATGCCGCGAGAAATTGATACAATTACTTCAAAGTCATGATCTTATAGATAACATTGATGATCACAGTCTCTCAATCGGGAAATGTTACCGTTGTGATAGTGTTGTCGAACCATACCTCTCAACTCAATGGTTCGTAAAGATGAAACCACTAAGCGAGAAAGCTATTTCAGCAGTTGAAAGGGAAGAAATCAAATTTCAACCTTCCAGATGGACAAAAGTATTTATGCATTGGATGAATAACATACGTGACTGGTGCATCTCACGTCAGATCTGGTGGGGACATAGAATCCCTGCTTATTATTGCGGAAGTTGTAATGAAGTAGTTGTAGTCACAGAAAAACCTGAAATCTGTCCGGTTTGTAACTGTAATAGTTTCATTCAAGATGAGGATGTATTAGATACTTGGTTTTCTTCATGGTTGTGGCCTTTTTCGACAATGGGATGGCCTAATGATACTGAAGATCTGAGATATTATCTACCAACAGACTTGTTAGTCACCGCACCGGAAATCATCTACCTTTGGGTAGCCAGGATGATTATGTCTACCTATGAATTCTGTGGATGTAAGCCATTTAATACCGTACTTTTACATGGTACAGTCAGGGATGAGCAAGGTCGTAAAATGAGTAAATCATTAGGTAATTCTCCGGATCCAATTAATATAATAGAAGAAGTAGGCGCTGATGCTCTTCGCTTTAGTATGGTTTTTAACACTCCAAAAGGTGCAGACATCCACTACTCTGCTAATGTATTAGAAAATGGGAGAAACTTCTGCAATAAAATTTGGAATGCTTACCGTTACATTATGACTAATGCTAACAAAGTTTTCGACGTTAATCAAACATCATTTACATCGGTAGATTCTAATATTACACAGATAATGGACAATTATAAACCTAAAGAATTTACAGAAATAGCCGATGAATGGATATACAGTCGTCTTAATGAAGTAATTGAGGAAGTTACAGGTTATTATGAAAGATTAAGATATAATGACGCAGCTCAACTACTTCAAGATTTCATCTGGAAAGACTATTGCTCCTGGTATTTAGAATTGACAAAGGATAGGATATATAAAAACGATAATATCAACGAACAACGAACCGTTATTTATATCCTCTTGGATGTTTTGCAACAATCGATGAGATTATTACATCCTCTTATGCCTTTTTTAAGTGAAGAGATTTGGCAAAATATCAAACTTCTTTTCCCGATGAGTGATGATGCCTTGGTTATTGCCGCCTTTCCTGCAGTTGACAAACAAATAATCAATGTTGCTGTTAAAGATCAAATGGAACAGATAAAAGGCTGTATTACCGCCATCCGTAATCTACGTAAACAAGTTAATATCCCCTTAGGTAAGGAAGCGGATGTATCAATAAATTTCTCCACGAAGTCAGTAAACAATAATAAGATAGTCACCCTTTTAGAACGTCATTATAATTATTTCCAGAAACTTGCCAAAGTTGGTAACTTAGAAATATGTTCGAATCAAGAAAGACCTAAAGGTTGCATAGGGTCGGTAGTTGGAGATTTAGAAGTATATCTTCAGCTCACAGGTGTAATTGACATCGATAAAGAAAAGGAACGTTTGCACAAGATTTTAGACAAAACAGGTACAGAGTTAGAAAAATCGATAAAAAAACTCAGTAACGATAACTTCTTAAATAAAGCCAAAAATGATATTATCCAAAACGAACACAACAAAAAAGAGGACTTACAATTAAAGTTTGACAAAACTAAACAGCTTTGGGAAGATATCTCTAAGTTATAAGGAGTGTTATTATGAGCATAAACAATGAGGATCCAAAGGATATTATCGAACCAGAAATTGTACAAGATGTAGATTATAAAGAATTAGACAAAATAAAGAAAGCTATTAATAAAGGTGAGATAAAAAAACTTTGTTTCTATGAAAGATTAAGAAAAAAATTTGCCGACAGATTACCTCGAAACCCAATAATGAATAAGGTTTCAGACTACTTATTCTTACTGCCGGATTTTTTCATGTTATTATGTCGTTTAATGGTTGAAAAAAGAGTTGATAATAAAACAAAAACTTTCATCTTAGGAGTCATTGCCTATGTAATAATGCCCATCGATATCATCCCCGATTTTATTCCTGTAATCGGGTTTGTTGATGATTTGATAATTGTTGCATATGCTCTGGATCAGATCCTAAAATATACTGATGAGCAAGTAATTTTAGATAACTGGAGTGGAAAAACAGATTTAATAATTACCATAAAAAAAATCTTAGCGGTTATAGATAGCACTGTGTGTCAAAGATTACTATTAAAGACAAAAAGATTCTTTTTAAAAATTAAGATTCGCTAATGATCTTCACTATTTTCCCCTTAGCGAAAATAGTTTTTTAGTAATATGCTACCATAAGGAGATTTACTTGAAAATACTGATATCATCACGAAATGAAGATAAAATTAAGGAGATCAAATCAATAATTCAGCAGGATCCCATTGAGCTATTTTCTGCTTTGGATTTTCCCGGTTTACCCGAGATAGATGAAGACGCTGACAGTTTATTAGGTAATGCACTTAAAAAGGCAAAGATATTGACCTTAGAAACAGGTATTGCATGTGTAGCTGATGACACAGGGCTTTTTATCGATGCTTTGAATGGAAATCCGGGAGTATATTCAGCTCGATTTGCCGGTGATAATTGCTCTTACAAAGATAATCGGCACAAAGTTCTATCTGAAATGCACAATAAAACTGATCGTAACGCAAGATTCATCACTGTAGCTGTTTTAATGTTTCCTGACGAAGAGTACATTTGTGCAGAAGGATGCTTGGAAGGACAAATTACCAATGAAGAAATTGGCGACAAAGGTTTTGGCTATGATCCAATTTTTTGGGTTAGTAGTTTAGGGACAACACTTGCTGAGATATCTTTGCAAGAAAAAAATCTTATCAGTCATAGAAGTAAAGCTTTTCTTGATCTTAGAAATAAGCTGAAAGAATACCTGGCTTGATTGACCGGATAACATTACATTTTAATCAGATAATATAAAGATAAGATAGGAGTTTAAGAATAATGAAAATGAATAAGTTAATATTCAGAGAATATGATGTTAGAGGTGTCGTCGACGTTGACTTAAATGAAGATACGGTTTATTTGTTGGGGAAAGGCTTTGGATCATATCTACGGCAAAGAAACTTGAAAACTGTAGCAATAGGAGGAGATGCCCGTCTTAGTACTCCTGTTTTCAAAGATAATTTCTCACGAGGATTAATAGATTGTGGATGTGATGTTTATGATGTCGGGATATTGGCAACTCCCACACTTTATTTTTCTATCCACCATCTGAAAACCGACGGTGGTGTCATGATTACAGGTAGTCACAATCCACCTGAGTTTAATGGATTTAAAATGAATGTCGGTCTCTCGAGTATCTATGGCAAGGATATTCAAGAGATTTACGATATAATCACTAAAGAGCAATTTGTTTCCGGTAAAGGTCAGAAAAAGATCATCAAAGATATTGTGCAATTATATCAAGACTATATCGTCAATAATATTAAACTGGATCGACCCGTTGATGTAGTCGTCGACGCAGGAAACGGAGCCGGAGGACCTATTCTCCCCGATATTTTAAGACGACTCGGCTGTAATGTAAAAGAATTGTATTGTGATATGGACGGTTCTTTCCCGAACCATCATCCCGACCCAACTGTTTTAGAATACATGAAAGATTTAGTTGCAAATGTTAGAATATCAAAATCGGAATTAGGTGTAGGATTAGATGGAGATGCAGACCGTCTCGGAGTAATAGATAACCAAGGGAACTTACTTCTTGGAGACCAACTTCTAACTCTTTTTGCCCGAGAGTTCCTAGCAAACTTTCCAGGAGAAAAAGTTGTAGCCGATATCAAATGTTCAAAGAACCTTTTTGACGACATCGCTAAACATGGCGGTATCCCTATAATGTATAAAACAGGACACTCGCTTCTAAAACAAAAAATGAAAGAAGACAATATTAAATTAGGTGGAGAAATGAGCGGGCATATCTTTTTCTATGATCGCTATTTAGGATATGACGATGCTATCTATGCAGCTTGCAGGTTTGCAGAAATTGTCTCTAAGTCTAAAAATAAAGTCAGTGAAATGTTAAGTGATCAGCCGCAGGTTTTCAATACACCGGAAATCAGGCTTGATTGTCCGGATGAAATGAAGTTTATCTTAGTTGATAAAGTTAAAAACCATTTTGTTAAACATGGATATACCGTGAACGCAATTGATGGTGTTAGGATTACTTTCCCTGATGGTTGGGGTCTTGTCAGAGCATCTAACACACAGCCGGTACTGGTGATGAGATTTGAAGCAGAATCAAAAGAAAGGTTAGATGCAATTCAAAAGCTAATTGAAAATGTTATTGCTCAATATAGAGATTAGATATTATATTATACTTTGATTGATATAATTGTAAGGATTTATAGGATTTAACAAGATTTTATCCGGAGAATGATAATGAGAAAAACACTGACTGTATTAATATTGTTGGCTATGATACCCATACTATCAGCCAATGTTATTTCCGTGATTGAAATGGATGGCATGATAGCAGGAGGTTTTTTAAGCTATTTGGAAAGAGAACTGAATAACGCTGAAAAAAGCGGTTTCAGCGCATGTATAATATTGCTTAATACACCGGGTGGATTAGTCGATACAACAATAAAAATGAACGAACTTATACTTAATGCAAATATCCCTGTCATCGTGTTCGTTTATCCCTCAGGCGGTATGGCAGCTTCGGCCGGAGCCTTTATAGTCTTAGCCTCCGATATAGCCGTCATGGCTCCGGTTACTACAATTGGCTCAGCTCAACCTATTGCTATTACCCCGGAAGGTACTAATGACGCCGGAGAAAAGACTCGTAAATTTCTATCCAGACAAGCAAAGAGTTTAGCAGAAAACAAAAATAGACCGGTTAATATTGCTAATGACTTTGTTGAACATAATCTGGCTTTAACTGCCGGTGAAGCTCTTGATCATGGTATAGTAGAATATATAGCATCGGGAATTGAAGACTTAATGCAACAACTAGATGGGGTTGAAATTGAAAAAAATGGTGTTATATACGTGTTCTCCAAAGATGATTATCAATTACAATATCCTCAGTTAACTTTACAAGAAAGTTTTCAGCAATGGATAAGTAATCCTCAGATATCAATGCTTTTCCTCATGCTCGGTTTGATGGGCTTATATGTAGGTTTCAGTAGTCCGGGTACTCTTGTCCCCGAAGTATTAGGGGGAATACTCTTACTATTAGGTGTTTACGGTATCGGATTATTCGAAACCAATATAATGGGGATAATACTATTGTTAACTGGTTTATCTCTAATAATCGCTGAATTTTTTACTTCAGGATTCGGTATCTTGGGGATCGGCGGCATTTTAACACTAGTAATAGGAGCACTTATGATACCCGTAGAACCACTTATGGGCGTTGACTGGTATGGTACTTTCATACGAACAGTAATAGGCGTGGGAATTGCAGTGGGTATAATCTTAGCTGTAGTCCTCCAAAGAGTAATAAATTCATTGAGGAATCCACCAACTTCCTTAACTAACTTAGATTTACCGGAAACAGCAGTTGTAGTCGAAAGATTGAACCCTAAAGGAATGGTAAAAGCTAAAGGTGAACTTTGGAATGCAATTAGCGATAATAATGTAGAGATAGACAAAAACAAAGAAGTTTTCATAATAGGCAAAAAAGATTCGTATCTGATGGTCACTGAAGACAAAACAAATATCGATCGGAATAATTAACAATAATATTAATGTTTAGGAGGAAAACTAATGGAGCAAATGTCGTGGCTTTATCCCGTTGTAGTGGTGGTATTCTTATTTCTGCTTTCAGCAATAAGAATAGTAAGAGAATATGAAAGATTAGTAGTATTTAGGCTGGGAAGATTAACCAAACAAAAAGGTCCAGGATTGGTAATTATTATTCCCATTATCGATAAGGTTATCAAGATACCTTTGAGAATAGTCACTTTAGATGTACCTTCCCAAGAAGTAATTACCCGTGATAATGTAACAGCGAGTATTAATGCTGTAATATATTATCGGGTAGTTGACGCCAGTAAGGCAGTCGTAAATGTTGAAAATTACCGTTACGCTACTGCGCAGTTAGCCCAAACAACTTTAAGAAGTATTGCAGGTCAAGCCGATCTTGACGAAATTCTGTCTGAAAGAGACAAGTTAAACGTTCAAGTACAAAAAATACTCGACGAAGCAACTGACCCCTGGGGTATCAAAGTTACTGCCGTCGAGATTAAAGATGTAGGCATCCCTGAAAGCCTTCAAAAAGCGATTTCAAGGCAAGCTACAGCTGAAAGGGAAAGACGTGCCATTATTGTTCAAGCAGAAGGAGAAAAACAAGCTGCACAAAGACTTGCAGAGGCTGCAAAAATTCTTAATGCCGAAGAAGGTGCACTTTTTGTCAGAACTCTGAGAACTCTTAATGAGATTTCAAGTAAGCAAGGATCAATATTTGCATTTCCTTTTCCAATAGAATTGAAAAACTTCTTTCCGGGATTTAAAGATATTAAGAAAACAGACTAATTAATCCAGAAATCAATCAAGTTTTATATAGTCTATTTGAAACTAACTATTGAGATTAGTTTTAGTTTTTATCTTATTTATTTTGATATTTAGACCAGTCTACTCAGGTAAGAATATTTCATCTATAGGTTTAACATAGCAATAATACGAATAATTAGCTTGACAAAATCGACTCTAATGTCCTTTAGATTAGTAGTTATAATAACTTATAGTGGAATAGATTATTCTGTATAATATTTATAAGAGTATTTAATAAAAAATAATTGGAGGATTAGTATTATGAAGAAGTTTTTATTGATATCTTTCATACTGATAGTCATTATTGGTATGTTAGTTGCAGAAAAACCGAATCACACTTTTCAAACATTAACTCCGGAACATTCAGTTTCAACAATGTCAAGACGTAACCCGGAGCTATTGAGAAATAGTGCTGATAATCAAAGACAAGAAAGCATAGTTTACAAACAAGATTTTAATGATGGCTGGCAAGGATGGTCAACATTAGATATAACATCAGCCCAAGCAATGTGGCATTTGACTCAATTTAATGCATATGGTGGAGAAGGTTATTCCTGGTGGATGGCTGATCCGGAAATCGGTGGGTACAGAAACTCACAATATACTTATCTTGATACACCTGAAATAACAGTAACAGAAGATGATACTTTGCTTACATTTAATATAAACTGGTCGGTTGAAGCTTTAGGTGACCATGAAATTAACGGTGAATTTTACGATGGTTGGGACGGGGTTAACGTTAGAATTTCAACTGATGATGGTAATACTTGGTCAGTTATCTCCGGACTTCCGGAATATAACTCAGAGTCAATGTTTTCTTTTGGAAGAATTCACGGTGAAGGTCCGAATGTACCCGGATGGGGTGGCACTTCTAATGGATGGGTAGATGCAACTTTTGATTTATCCGACTATATTGGAGATGACGTAAGGATAAGATTCGCATTTGCTTCCGACGCAGCAGTAGATAGCGAAAGTAATCCTGAACTATTATCGGTGTTTGTCGATAATATCTCTTTAGGTGATTTCGATGAAGATTTCGATGATGGTGAAGCAGCAGGAATGACATATGGTAGTTTAGTTCCGGAAGGTGGTGATTTATGGCATATAGGGCAACCTACTCCTTTACCTCCTTCTCCCCCTAATGCTGCTATATGTCAAAATGAACAAGGTACCTACAACCCTAACATGATTAATTATCTCATATCTCCTCCCATTCAATTACCCCCAGCTGGTGATATCAGAGTAGATTTTGATATGACCGGTGGTGTTCTTGATAATTCTGCTCATTGGCCTAACTGTAATTTCTGGGGTTTTGAAATATCGATTGATGATGGAGAATCATGGTATTATATGAGTAATCCTTATGGTGATGAAGATGGTAATAATTATGTATATATCAATATACCGGAAATATGGTGGTCAGCAACACAAGCCTATCCAGGTTTATCCGGAGATATCTCCGGGCATGCCGGTGAAACTGTTAAGTTTAGAATTCTCTTCCACACAAATGATGATCAACCGGATGGTCCTGGACTTATGATAGACAATTTTGCCGTATATCATGATCAATACTTACCGGCACCATCTAATCTATATGCAGAAGAATCCGATGGAATGGTTCATCTGAGTTGGGATCCTCCCGGATTAGGTGGTAAAGAAGGTTGGATACATTGGGACAGCGGTATAAATTATGATGGCATCGGTCTTAACTTATCTCCAGGTGAAACTGCAGCATTTGATGTAGCTGCCCGTTTTCTCCCTACTGATTTAGAACCATATTTTGGTGGACATATAACTGAAGTTAAGTTTTTCTCTAATCAAATTGAAGGGACAACTTTCATACTAACGGTTTGGACAGGTCGAGACGGCGACGTTATAGCCTATCAGGATACACTCTCGACTACAGATATAGAAGTAGAAGCGTGGAATGAAATAGTTTTAGAAGATCCGGTGAAGATTGAAATTGGTCAACAATACTGGATCGGTTATACGGTGATTCAGCCAGCAGAAGTTTTCCCTGCCGGTATTGATCCAGGTCCACATGTTGCTGACAAGGGAGACATGATCAGAATAGGACCTGTATGGACCAGTCTTTATACAGCATCAGAAGGTGCTATAGATGGTAATTGGAATATACAAGCATTAGTAGAAAATCTTGACGGACAAAGAAGTACCATTACACGTAACAATCAAAGACTGGAAATAGATCTTGATGGTTATAATATCTATAGATCCGTTGTTTCAGGTGAGGAGTATGAGTTCGTTGGGAACATTGATGATCCTGAAATAACAATTTTCTCTGACACTGAACCGGTAGAAGGAACGATAAATTACTACATTGTTAAAGGTAGGTATGATGTAAGTGAATCTCTACCAACTAACGAAGCTTCAGTATTTGTTATGAGAGCTTCATCAACTGAAATCGTTTATGATGATGGAGAAGTAGATTTCGGTTATAATGCCGGTAATGGTAATCACGCAGCTGTTATGTTCGAAGACGAAACCGGAGACAGTTTCTTCTTGACACATATAAAAGTTTATGTAGAAACTAAGAGAACCGGAGCATACGTGATGAAAGTCTGGGATGAAGATAATGGATCAGTTGGTCAACTTCGTTCGCAGTTTGTTTATCCGTCAACTTTAATTCAAGAAGGTTGGAATATCATCCCAATACCTGCCGCTAACCCAGTTGAATTCGCAGATCAAAATTTCTTCATTGGTATCCAAGAAGTTGCCAACTCATCAACTATAGGAGTCGACGAAAATAATGTCGGTAGCAGTTTCATAAAAATTGGTACAGATCCTTGGGAAGATTACGATGATGGAAACTTTATGATTAGAGCAATCGTTGATCCGGATTTCGTCAGTATTGAAGATCTGGAAGAACTACCTTCGTTGCAAGAATTAACTGCAACCAATTATCCTAATCCATTCAATCCTGAAACAAAAATTGTGTTTAATCTACCTCAAGATGATAACGTAAGATTGACTGTTTATAATCTCAAAGGTCAAAGAATTAGTACCTTAGTAGATGATGTATTAAATAAAGGTAATCATTCTGTAGTTTGGGACGGAAAAAATAATTATGGTAATGATATCCCTAGTGGTGTTTATCTATATCGTATAGAAACTAGTAACGAAGCAGTAACCAGAAGAATGGTTCTGTTGAAATAATAATGAGTAATTTACGACAAGAAACCGGGTTTTTCTCCCGGTTTCTTGTTTATTTATTCCCACAATAATATACCTGTAGGGCAACAAATTACACTCACAATACACATACATTACCTCTAATGTCTTGTGTTGAATTATTCATCTTGTTTTACTGTATTAATCGAAACCAGCTCTCTATTTTAGAAATCTAAGAAAAATGAAGCACAAAATGCAATCGAGAGTTGATATAGGAAAGGAGAAACAATCAATGGAAAGAAACTTAAATAATATAAACAGACCTAAAGCAGTTTCTTTAGAGGTCTATTCAACTTCTAAGTTAATGTTATTAATATTAGGATTTCTAATTATTTTTGTTAGTGCCCCATCACTAATTGAAGCAAAGAAAATGCCCTTTATTGAGGACTATTTTTATCCTCGTTCAATAATTGTGGCTTTTTCTCAGGAAGCAATAGGTACCACAGCAGGGACTATAGCATTAACACGAGAAGCTGATCACTTAATAACGAATATAGAAAGTTTTAATACAATAGCAAAAGAATATGAGATAGTTAATTTAAAACAATTACATCCAAAAACTGCTAATACAGATTGGAATGATAATGGTGTATATGTACAAAATATCTATCGGATAGAATTAAATAGTAACGATAATATTGAAGAAACATTATCCGCATTAAATCAGGACAGCAATATCCTTTTTGCTGAATATGAAACGATCAACCGAACCATGCAACATATACCTAACGATCCAAAATTTTCCAGACAATGGTTTCATCAAGTAATTGATTCTCCATTAGCATGGGACTACGTTAAGGGTAATGAAGAGATCATTATTGCTATTACTGATACCGGTGCGAAATGGAATCATCCAGATTTAATGGACAATATTTGGCTAAATGAAGCTGAGCTTAAAGATGTAACTATTAAATGGGACACTGGAGAAATTAAAGGTGGTAATGGACTAGACAACTCCGGTAGCCTTAAAGCAGATGACGTAATGGGTTGGGATTTTTTCGATGACAATAATAACCCTTATCAGAATTGGAATCATCATGGAACTCATGTAGCCGGTATTGCCGGTGCCGTTGGCGACAATGAAATTGGCATCAGTGGAGTTGCCATGAACATTTCATTGATGATTTTAAAAGGAGCACCTTCTAATCGAGATAGTGATGGTATCAGAAATGGATATGATATGATTGAATATGCAGCTCGAGCCGGTGCTCATATTATAAACTGCAGCTGGGGTGGTCCTGGTGCCGGTACTTACGCCAATACGATAATTAATTATGCTACTAACTTAGGTGCACTCGTCATCAGTGCTGCAGGTAATGATGATTCCGAACATACCGACACATATACCAGCTATCCGGCTAATGCAACTAACTCTATGAATATCGCCGCGACGGATCTGAACAACATAAAAGCATCGTTCTCTGATTATGGTAGCGATATTGATGTCTCTGCTCCCGGTGTCAATATTCTATCTACATGGGGCGATAATGGTTACCACTCGACTAGCGGTACTTCTATGGCATCTCCAATAGTTGCAGGTATTGCAGCTCTAATTAAAACACTACATCCTAATATGACACCTGCAGCGATAAGGTCTAGAATCACATATACCGCTGATTACATTGACGGTTTATCACAAAATGAAGATTATATTGAAAAATTAGGCTCCGGGAGAGTCAATGCCTTTACAGCTACTATGTACGATAAAATACCGAATTTAGCTTTAACAGAATATTCATTAACAGAATATGACGGCGACGGTGACGGCATACCCAATCCCGGCGAATCTATAGATCTATCAATAAGCATATACAATGAAATCTTTTGGAATTTAGCGACAGATGTATCGGTCAAATTAACTACCGAGCAACCTGGAGTAGAAATTCTTATCGATACAATTACATTACCGAACATTGATGGTGGTTCTGTTGGCTTTAATGTTAACAACCCACTCAGATTTTATACTGATCCAACCTTATCTGAATATGTAATACCTTTTACACTTCATATTACTTCTAATCAAGACGGTGATTATCCATATCAAACATCAATTGATTTTGAAGTTGAACTTAGTCTTCAAAAAGCGGGATGGCCTTTTCAATTGACTG
>PWOA01000104.1 GCA_003564155.1 Candidatus Cloacimonadota bacterium | reverse complement strand
TTATACCTCAAACAGTTTAGTAATTACTGATTGATTGTATGTTACGGGAGATGCCATAAGGTATCTCTAGCGTTTAATTTGTCAAATTTTACATCAAAGAGTTAGTTTCTAGTGTTTACAGGCAGGCAAAACCTAAAGAGATATATCCACTAGTAACAAAGAAATTCCTGCAAGTAACTGAAGAAGATTTGGAAGAGAGAAACAAATCAGGGACAAATAAATGGACAAATCGTATTCAGTGGACCCGTCAGACATTGATGGGAAAAGGAGAAATGAGTAGTCCTGAACGAGGCATTTGGGTTATCACTGAAGAAGGTAGGAAACGAGTTCAAGGTGACGAAGGGAAACCCGATATAAGGGGAGAGCAAATTGCCAAAGTACATAACTTAATTGAGGTATATGAAGAATACGAGACAGAATTTAGAGAGCAACTTTTGGATAAATTACATGAATTGGAGCCAAGAGAGTTTGAGTTATTTTCCAGGAAGCTGTTAACAGCATATGGCTTTGTTAAAATGAAGATAACATCAATTGGTAATGATGGATACGGGCGTCTTAAGGTCGGATTGGCAAGAATGAACGTTGCGTTTCAATGTAAGCGATGGTCTAGTAATGTATCAAGAATTTAAGTTGATAAATTTCGTGGTGCAATCCAAGGGGAGTTTGAGCAAGGTATCTTCTTTACTACAGCAGATTTTACTAAACAGGCTAAAGATGCATCGATTAAAAAGGGTGCGGTTCCCATAATCCTTCTGAATGGTGAAAGTATCGTGGATCTTATGATAGATAAACAGTTTGGTATTACGAGACGACCGCTTGAGATTTATGAGGACCATATTGAGACTTTATTTGGAGATGATGATTCTGCAGATATACGAGAATGGGATAAAAGCTAATGAAGATAAACTCTCGTAAACTTATATTCTCTGAAACTAATACATTGTTCACAAGTTGAACAAAAAACTTCAAAAGAGTTATTAATAAAAAGGAAGAGTCGTCGCCTGAACCATATAATTTAAAAGAATTATTTGACTTAACTTGAGCCAATTTCTTGTCAATGATTCTGTCAATGAGTGTCAATGAAATTTTATATTTCGTTATAAGCTTACAGTCTTTAATTCCATCCACAAAAAAATATGCATGTATCTTTGGGCTAATGCTTGTAATAAACATCCCCGTATATATCAGGCATTTTGTTAAAACACCATTGACATCTTACCGCATCTTTGTTATACTAAATATCGATATAAGATCGTGCGCCCGTAGCTCAGTGGATAGAGTGGCTGACTACGAATCAGTAGGCCGCAGGTTCGAATCCTGCCGGGCGCGCCATATTTACTAGGGCAAACACGGATATATTTTATCCGTGTTTGCTTTTTGTTCAAATGCATTGGTTTTCTTATTTTTCATTTTGATTAATAGTATCTGATAAACCTCTTAATCATTTTTTATAAAGTATAACTTTCTATTTGCCCGTCTTGAAAAACCTTTTTATTTTGATCTAGCATGGAAATGCTTGTTTGCATTTCCAATACATTGTAAAGATTTTCGCCTTGGTCAAGGTACCCCTCCCTTATCCGTCTCCTCTTTTTAAGAAAAACATTTTTTAGAATAATTCGAGCGTAAGACAACAATTAATTTTTATAATCACTCCTCCAAAGAATTAACCACTAGCTCAGTTAAGAGAGCAGTTGACTCTTAATGCCCTTAGTACCGTGTTAAAGAAGTGCAATTTGTTATCGCTAGTGTCACAGAAAATATAACAAAAAGGAGAAAGACCATATTTGAGTTAATGTCGGTCTGTTCCTCCTTTTTTATTTAAACTTTTTTATACCCAAGATCCATAATTCTTTTTATGTCTTTAACTTCTACAATTATTTCTTAATATCAATCTATAGTTAAAAACTGTTCGAATAAGACTGGTGGAGGCATGCTGTATGTTATCAAATTTGCAATCTTCTTGACAAAATGCAGGTATGATATAAATAAGGCTCTATAATCCTTTGTAAGCTATAACTGTCTTTCAATTACATTATTGAAATAAATCAGTAATAAAAAAATTTATTTTTACAGATAAAGGTAATAACCCGATAAGGCAACCATCTGTACCTAGAATATATATTCCAGGTACAGATGGTTAAAGGTACCAAACAACTTTTTTTAACCCTCGGTGTCGGGTTCTGGATACCATTTGACATTTACAATAGTACCATGGTTCTCATAAGGAGAATAATCATGCACAATTTCGCCTTCACCTTCATTGAATTTCCAGTACCCAATAAGACCTTCTTCATCGCCGGCAAGCTCTTTATTCATGTTCTCTTTTATTTCTGTAGCAGTTCTGGAAGTACTCCATACCCTGAGCTCACCGATCTTTCCATCAAAACTACGATTACTTAATTGTGCATCAGGCAAAGATCTGTAATCGCCTCCTATAAACGGTCGATCTCTCGGAATTACCGAGGTTCCGGCCCTGAAAAGCCATGTAAAGACCTCTTCACCGTTTTTGTAAAAGGTAAATATCCCCCTTCGCACGGTCTCATCACGTACAACTGCATAATGGATCCACTCGTCTCTAGGGTACTCAACTGGAGACGCATCCGCTACTACTTCATCATCATTCCATGGTACCCTAAAACCTGCAGGACGGATTTCAAAGTTTATAAAATTACACCCTTCTCTGTCTTCCGAAGGGTACCCTGCAGCACTATGTTGGTGGGTTCCAAAAGTACCAAAGATAGTTGCCGTACCATAGAAATCTGGTGAAACTTTAATCCAGGCCTCAACTGTATTGGGAACATCCGGAAGAGGTTTTTCTGTTATTACATACGCATGCTCTTCCCCTTCACTTGGAGGCCCCAAGAACTGAAGTCCCGTCTTATAAATAGGTTCAGAAGCTGAAATCACAATACTATATCCACTAACCATAATCAATGAAACAACTAAAATTAATATTACATGCTTCTTACTCAATTAATACACCCCCTATTGTATTCTCGTAAAATCTGCAACTCAACGGTTGTATCCCTATATTATATCCAATACACCTCCCCCCGCACAATTGTCCTTTTATGATCATTTTAGTTAGTAAGTTGCTTTAATGAAACATATTATTATCAACTCTTAGTTACAATAGGAATTTAGAGATGGTCTTTTATTGATTTATATCTGTACTAGTTAACACGTGTTAATAATTATGTTATTCTGGTTTAATTTAGAATTTCCTGCTTGAAAATAATTAATTTCTATTTTAATCTTAATTTATTGTATTTTAACTATTTATATTCACTGCTTCCTGGAAAAAAGGAATTTCCTTACGGAAAATATTAAACACATTAACTTCTCCTATGTTTAACAATGCTGTTATCTGTACAGGATTATAAGGATTTAATCCAACCTTCATTTTTATTATAGAATGTAATTACGAAAAAGTATAATATCGCTTTTAGACTCTTTATAACTTCTCTCAAGCCTCTGAACTGTTTCTTCTTTCTTACCAAACTCTACTCAAAGTCATATTTCAGTATCACTTCTTCATAAGAGGCCAAAAATTCTTTTGTTATGTTTGAAGATGGAAATCATGACTTCAAACATTTTTGGCTTCTCCTGATAAACATCCACATGATTCTCTTATCTCAAGCTTACAAGGTATTTTCTTTTTAACAAAACATTTAGAATTATCCCCTTCTATTCTTTTTATGAGTAAATTAACTGCTTCAGAACCGATCTCCTTCATCGGTTGTACTGCACTTGTTAAAGGAACATTACTATGTACCATTTGGTACCCATCTGTTGTTCCCACAATTGCTAAGTCCTGGGGTACACTTATCCCTTCTTCTCTTGCTGCATCCATTACACCTATAGCTAAATTATCGTATGCAGCATAAAGCCCTGTAGGAAGCTGTTTGGATGAATTAAGTAACTCTTTAAATAATCTGTATCCGGTCTCGGGAGAAGAAGAGGCTTTGTCTACTTTAAGAACCAATTCGTCATCATATAAATTATTACCATGATCTTGTAATGCAGCCTTATATCCTTTGAAACGATCTTTCTCTGCACGATAAAAAGGCCATGTTTTTTGACGCAACATTAAAAATGCTATTTTTCTATGTCCATGTTCTAATAGATGAGAAGTAGCTGTGTACCCTACATGACAGTTATCTGTTGAAATATCATCAGCAGTATTTTGCTGAATTGCCGAATTAACAAGAATAAAAGGAACTCCTTCATTACTAAGTTTCTCTATCATAGGTAAAGGAGGATGATCTTCAGCCAATGTTGACATAAATAGTAAAAGTCCATCTACTCTTCCTTCTCTATAGAATCTAAGAGCTGTATCAAACCCTTTATCTCCCAATCTAGAAATTGTTCCACAAAAGTTAATCCCATACCGTTTTTCCAAGGCACTATCAACCATACCTGTTATCGCACCGCCAAAAATTTGATCACTAGGTTTCCAACAAGTAACCAATCCCAAAGAATAAGATTTTTGACTACTTAAAGATTTAGCTGCATGATTTACGGAGTAACCAAGTTTTTTAGCGACTTTTAGAACTTTATCTCTAGTCTCTTGGCGCAATTTGATATTTTGAACATTATTGAGCACTATTGATACTGTACCTCTAGAAACACCAGCTTCCTTAGCAACATCAAAACTAGTAATTTTAGATTTATTTCTTACCGTTTTCTCCATCATGCTAAATCACCTTTCCAAGTCATGACCACCGGCTTAGCCGGTGGCTTGATTAAGCCCTATAAGGGCTCCTTTACAAGCATGCCTAAAGGCAGTAATAATCGTACAGAACACTACCAAGAATCTATCCACTTCTTTGGTGCTATTTTTACTAATATTCCTAAAGGGTTACTTCAGTTTTTTTATTAAAACAGATCATTTGGATCTGGTAGTTCATACTTATCGTTAGCCATATCCTCTATCTCTTGGTTATTAATATATTCTCTTACCTTTGCTTCATCTAACCCTACTGTGTTAACGTAATAGCCTCTTGCCCAAAAGCTATTCCCTTTAAAGTTTCTTTTCAATTTGCTGAACTTCTCGAATATCATCATTGTGCTCTTACCTTTTAGATATCCCATAATTTGTGAAATCGAATACTTTGGTGGTATAGACAAACACATATGTATATGATCCACGCATGCTGTTGCTTCGATTATTGTAACTCCTTTATACTCAGATAATCTCCTTAATATAAATCCAATTTCTTTCCTCAATCTACCATAAACGATCTTCCTTCTATACTTTGGCACCCACACCACATGGTATTTCCATTCCCAAACTGTATGTGATAACTTATTACTAGACATCATATTCTCCTTTCTGTATTCTTGGCAGTGTCCTTAACACTATCAATTATATGTTAGGAGAATATGTTTTTAAATACTGTGGCATAGCCTTTTCAATTCTCCCCGTCGTAGCCGGGGGATTAGCCTTTCATTTACCGCTAAGTAAACCATATTATATATATTATATA
The DNA here is from genome assembly GCA_003564155.1 of Candidatus Cloacimonadota bacterium. Classification (GTDB taxonomy): domain Bacteria; phylum Cloacimonadota; class Cloacimonadia; order Cloacimonadales; family PWNZ01; genus PWOA01. Next base: position 6,309 of record PWOA01000104.1, on the reverse strand, counting down.
ACTTTATAGTAATCCTTACAACTTATAGTTTGTACATGACCTTTTGTTATATAATTGAACTTATACCTATCTCAGTAAATTATGTTTGCTCAAATAGTTATCTTTTTCTATGTAAAGTTTTATCAATTGGGAACCCTCAAGTTAAATGAGTACAAAGCTTTTTTATCTTACTCTAATAAAGTGCTTAAAAAAGATAAATTAAAATCCTTTCATCTGGGAAGCAGTGAATATATATTTAAAAGGTAATAAATCAAGAAGATCTTTGAAATTAGTTTTTTGAGAAGGGATTTTTAAATAAATTTAGAATAACTTAATTATTAACACGTGGTATCCACCCTTTATATATACCAAAATACCATCTCTAATTTCTTAGTGAAACTAAAATTTACCTTGTGGAAAAGTATTATGGGGATTGCTCCATGTTGCTATTGAACGGGATGAGAGGGCAGAACCTTTTCATTCTATATAGACGGAGAGTTTGTTATTGAATTGATATGGGATCAGGTAGTTGAGCAATCAAGAGACAGCCTCCAATAAGTAGGTAGGGATTACAGATCGCTCCAAGATGCTGATACAGTAAGTTGTAGTTTTAATGGAAATATGGCTGAAGTCAAGGTATGGTAGACTGTTAGGGACTGCTTATGAAATAAAAAGTCAAACATGATCAAAGAGCTTGTAGGTGATTAAGAAAGGCTATTAGACTACCGGAAACTCGATGAAGAATATATTGTCCAAGGCTTCATCAATTCATGAGAATCATAGTGCTATTTATGGTACAGAATGGTTGATAGGCTAAAGAAATCAATGCATTTTATAGCACATTCATGATGTTTCCTTTAACCTATTTAAACTGTTACGTGATAGGAGCTTAAAAGATTCTATAGACTTCTTTTATACGCACCTGGTATACTTATGAATATATATATATAATGAATTCATTGGGGTATATCAGATACACTTTTTTCAAAACCAATAACTATCTTTACAAATTCCGAAGAGATAAATAATGCCGTTTTAAAAATTATCCTTATAAACCAGGAGGAAGCAGCTTGAATAAAGACATAAAGATTATTCGAGATTTAGCAAAAGAAGTAAAAGAGATCGCTAATAAGCCTATTCAAGATAAGAGAAGAGATCTATGGAGGAAACATAATAGTTTCTGTAGAGTTCGTACACCAATTTATGTAAGGGCATTTGCCTATAATGAAATATTTGATTTTAGGGAATTAAAATGTGAAGATCCTTTCTTTCGTGATTACGAATATATGATGCACTGTATCAAATTTAGAGATACTATTGGAGATGATTTTATTGTAGAACCATGGCTTAAGGTAGATCCTATCTATGAACGTTCTCCTAAACTGCGTTGGGGAGTTAAGGTTAGTCTTGGAGAAAAAAACAGTAAGAACGGGGCTGCTAGCTTTAGTCCATCTTTACTTGAAGAAGAAGATATTGAAAAACTAATAATACCAGAACATAAGATTAATGAGAAGAAAACAAAAGAACTTTTTGACAAGTTGCACAACGCAATTGGTGATATTATAAATATTCATTTAAATCGTGGGCCTATGCTCTCTATGTGGAAGGGGGACATTAGTACCGATATAGCACGTATGAGAGGGCTTGAACAAATCATGTGGGATGCATATGATCGACCAGACTGGTTGCACAAACTATTAACTCATATTAGAGACGGTGTTTTGAAAGTTCATGAAGAAGCTGAAAAAGCTGGAGATTTCTCTTTAGCTAATCATGAAAATCAAGCTATGCCCTATACAAAAGAACTTCGAGACCCCAAAGCAAATGTATATGGAGTTAAGCGAAATGAATTATGGTGGTATATGGCCTCTCAAGAATATACAACCTTTGGACCGGACATGTTTTATGAATTTCTTTTACAATATCAGATACCCATTATGGAAAAGTTTGGATTAATATCCTATGGTTGTTGTGAAGATTTGACACATAAGATCGATTATCTTAGAAAGCTCCCTAACCTTAGACGAATAGCCGTTACACCTTTTGCTAACGCTCAAAAATGTTCTGAACAAATAGGGAGTGACTATGTCTTGTCTTGGCGTCCGAATCCCTCTGATATGATAAGTACAGGGCTTGATAAAGATTTTGTAAAAAAAGTTATTAGGGATCACTGTAAAATATTTAGAACAAACAATAATTATTTTGATATTACTTTAAAGGATGTTCATACCATAAATCACCAGCCCGAAAACATAAAAAAATGGATTAAGATTGTGTTAGACGAGGTAATGAAATAGCCTATAAACAGATTTTATGAATGCAGGAATAAGCATATAAGATCCATATTCCAGAGGTAAAATTAATAGATATACTATGATTTAAGAATGTTTTGAGCAGTGAGTGTTTTTTGATATATGTGTTATCAATAATAGTATAAAAGTACTAGCTACAAAGGCTTTTCAACTAAGAGAACATTATATTATATCTGTTAAAAATGCTAGATCTTGCACAGTTAATCCTAGATAATGGAAACAATCAAAAGGCACAGAATGACCAAACCTACCAAACCTATGAAGATCACTTCCCGGAACTAGTTGAACTCCAGTATCTCTAAACTTGCAGTAGGATGCCCAAAGCATCTGAAGAGGGGCAGGCAGGTTAAATAATCGTATCCCATAATGCGTAGATCCATTAACCTCAACTGGGATCTCGAAACGATTGCAGGCATATGCAAATTGATCTATAGCAAACATGAAAAATACTGACAATTCTTCATTAGAAAAGGACATCTCGTAATTGGGTTTGAGTTTTGTTATCCATGGTTGAATATCTCTTTTTACAAGTCTAATGTTAATTGATGTTCGAAACGGATGGGCAATATAGACAGGTTTCCTAGCCCGGTCTCTGAAAGCTTGTATTTCAGATAGCCTGTTTACCATCTGCTTAGTATTTTCTTTAATTGATTCTTCTGAAAATGGTAATTCGAATATGAAATAATCTGAAATCCTAATTACATCCGAACAAATCCGGTCAAGGTCTATGCGAGATCCGATCTCTGGGGCGAATAATAGTTTGATCTCGGGAAAAGAACTTTTAAGCTTATTTACATCATTATAATAATCTATTAGCCCGGATATGCTTCTTGTATAAGGGCATTCTTTATCTTTTCGTGCTAAGCCCAAATAGATATCGAGGTGATCTGTAAGCCCTAAAACTAGTCGCCCTGTTGCTTTAGCATGTAATAAATATTTCTCTAAAGAAACACCTTTATCTCGTTCTTGACCAGCATGGTAGTGTAAATCAATGTTATGAATATACATATTTTACCTCCAATTTGTCTTAGTTTTACTAAAGTTCTCTCGTTACTATAACTTAAGCTGACTCATAAATGTTCAGCGCCCTCTCTCGTCATAAGTTCCCCAATGAGCAAATTTATCCCATATAGCTTCTGTGTTTAATGTTCGTTAGTTCAAAATTGTACGTCACAGCAGCTTCCCTTTCCATCAGATAGCTTTTCAAAGTGCCAAGTCTATAGTGTACTTCCACTAACAAGTTTCTGCCTATGATGGCCCCAATATAACCATTATTACATCTAAACAATCATTACCAGACTAAGCTTTCTTAGCACGCAATGAAAATGTCAATGGAATTTCTGCATCTACATTCTTTAAAGTGCCACCATCCTTTTTTATGTTTTTTTATGAATCGATAGTTGTCATATACACAATAAAGAAACTCATGAATAAATTCTATTATAAGACCTGCTGATATTAAGGAATTAATGATATTACTCATAAAATGTGTCCATTGAAAAGATGCAATACCATTAGCCCATTCACTTAAATCGGGTAACCCACATGATACTCCATAAGAAGTGTAAACAATATCATATGTTTTTGACAGTATAATGTATTGAATTAACATGCACCTTTGTTTTCGGATTCCATAACTTCTTGTTTTCATGCATATACTTTTCATTACTCATATTGACATCCCCCATCTGCTGGCATGACCGTGGTTTTTCCTGTTATTTTTGTAGTATAATTAACTCTTTAAACCCATTTTTCCTAATACTTACCATACTCAATACCTGCTTCAATGTACTTGAGGTAGTTACTTTTCGTTTTCTCACTTAAGGGGATATTGATAGGAGCTGCTGTGGGCATCAACACAAACCCACTGCCTTCTTTAGCTGAATCCATGGCTTCTTTTACGAGATAATCTATTCGTTCGGGCTTAGATGTCTCAAGCTCTTTCAACTCTATATTCCCGAAAAGACACATTTGCTTACCATAGAGCGACTTTACTTCTTTGAGCGTGATATCACCATCAGGAGGCGGTTCTATGGGATCTAGCCCTTTTGCTCCAGCCTCTACTATTTGGTCTAAAACACGAGCCACATTCCCATGACAATGAACTCGTGAGTACCCTCCGGCATCATTTATTCTGCCACAAATCTCAGTTAGATATGGTGTGACTAGCTCTCGAAATATTTCTGGGCTTAAGAAAGGAGGTGTGGCATACTCAGGACCACAAATGCGAAAGATTACCTCGGTAACATCATGTTTTAAGACCTCACTAAGTTGGTGCATATATCGTTCATGTACTATATCCAGCAAGCATTTTATCTTCTTTGTCTGGGTCATTGCGAATATCAGAAATCTATCCATGCCAAATAGTTTTGCAACTTTACCTACCGGATCTAAAAATGATATCATAGCCAAACCACGATCGACTAAGAACTCCTGAGCTGTCCAGATCGGGGACATGTCTAACTTTGGAATTTCATATGGTATAGAAAGATAGTTATCTATATCGTCAATGTTTTCTAGAAGGGGCTTCAATCTCCACGTTGTTTTTACATCCGAATCTCTACGATACTGTTCTATTAAGTCACTTTTTTTTGTGTGATATACGATATCGCTAAACTTGCTCTTACCATCAATCCAACTAATCTTTTCCATCAGATAATTTTTCTCATAATGCCAATTCGGTTTCACCATATAAATGCAGTCAGTTTTCTCCCTAATAAGATCTATCAGTATCTCATATGAAGGCTCTTTGTTTTACCATGAGTCAGGGTTCCAACCAACAAGTTCATATGTAGATATAGGAACTCGATCTATGGACTCATGATTTAGACATCGTAATAATCTATCTCGCGAAGTAAGCAAGAGTATTCACTTCCTTTCACACATTTCAGGTTTTATTCAACCTTGATATACAAATGTTCCATGTAAGTTACTATTCAACGTAAGTAGAAAAATTTCCTTGTTAAAAAGCTCCAAATCAAATATTATAAAGACTATTCTAAAAATAATGAGAGCTTTTACACATTATCTTTCAACTGCAGTTTTTATGCTTTTCTATTATCATTACCTTTAACATTTTGAAGGCATAAAATGACTTCCTCAAATTACTATCATTACTTCATCAAGCTCGTTATGCACACGGAGCGCTCCTTTGATACTGCTGTGGTTAAAGAAAGTACCTACGCCCTAAAACCTTTTTATACTACAAAACATTTTTATAAATTTATTTCAAGAGTTCATAAACGTTCTAGATATCTTTAAGTATTTTTGCAGGATCTTTTTTATGAATGTCGAAGTAATTGTAGACATTTACAGGGATATTGTATGATTCAGTATATATAGTTCATAATCAAAAAATCACTTAATTGATTTTGATTAATAGAGGATGTGATAATTTGCCGGTTTACGAATACGAGTGTAAAAAATGCGGTCGGTTCGAAATACATGCAAGCATAACTGATAATCGAGACAATATATTGTGCCCTAAGTGCAAAAATAAGGATGTCTTTAGGATTTTTAGTGCTAACATTAAAACTACTTCAACTGGTTCAGGTATATCTAAAAAAAACCTGTCTCCTGATAAAATTCTGGGTAAAGCAAAAAATCATGCAAAAGCCAGAGGACAGAAATATCCCTTTGGCTCGTCTTGATAAAAATGTTTATATCGGTCAAAGCTCCTCAATTATTTCAACAACTTCTTTTTATAGAATACACTATTTTAAAACTGGTTTTGCTAAATGGGTCTTCGTTTTTTAAACTTTGTATTACACTTAAAGTCTATAATAGAAATACCCCTTTAAAGGGGTATTTCTATTATAGACTTTAAGTTTTTTTACCCTCTTTATGCTATAGCAGCATACAAAAGAATTCCAATGTTATTTTGGTATATCATGGGGAACTGGGTTATCGGAAGGGGGTTAACTCCTCTCCCAACTTCTACCGTATATCCAGGCCTTCGATATGCTAAAATGACCCAGTCTTTATACCCCGCGTGTCCTGCAATCTCAGGTGCTACCGC
>PWOA01000004.1 GCA_003564155.1 Candidatus Cloacimonadota bacterium | reverse complement strand
CTCAACTGACAATATAGAGATCATGGAGAAAGCTCAAGAGATATCTTCTTACGGTTATGTTCTTAAAGATAAGACCGGAGTTGCTCTTTTGTCTGCTGTTAGAACAGCCTTTAAGCTGTTAGAAACCGAAGCGAGTGAACTAATTTACAATAAGGTTTATGAGAATTCGGAAAAAGGGCTGTGTACCATGGAGCTGATGCTTGATGAGGGAGGGAATCTAAAGGACTGCAAATACCTGTTCTCCAATGAGTCTTTTGCAGGACAGACCGGTTTGAAATCCTCATTCTTAACCGGAAAGACAGTAAAAGAGGTATATCGAAAAAAAGAAGCAGATCTTATACTGAAATTAATAGACCAGGCAGTCATTGAAGACAAAACAATAACCCATGAAATATTCTTTCAACCCGTAAACAGTACTTTTCAGATTACAATAGTACCCTCTCAGGATAATCTTTGTGTCCTAGAAGTATTAAATCTGCAAGATAAGATTATCGCTGAGAAGGATCGGCAAGAGACTGAGCAAAAATATACAACACTTTTCACTTTCATGTCTGAAGGTTTCGCTCTACACGAGATTATTCGCAATAAAGAGGACGAACCCGTTGATTACAGATTTCTGGCTGTAAACCCCGCTTATGAAAAACTGACCGGTCTTAAAAAAGATGATATCATCGGCAAAACGATTTTAGAAGTATTTCCCGAAAGAGAAGATATGTGGATTGAAAAATACGGCAAGGTCGTTATGACGGGGAAAGCGATCAGTTTTCAGGATTATTTTGGGGCATTGGGTCGCTATTACCAGGTAACTGCCTTCAGTTCTGAAAAGAATTGTTTTGCAACAATCTTTACCGATATAACTGACATTAAAGATATTGAATGGCAGAGAAATCTCGCAGCGGAGATATTGACTACCCCTAATGATCTGTCGCTTGATATTATTGATAGTATTTTAGATAGTGTTCAGAAATACACCGGCATTGAAAGTGTTGCAATTCGTATCAAAAAGGGAAATGATTTTCCCTATTATGTTTATAAAGGTTTCAGTGATGACTTTATAAAAGCTGAAAACTCAATAATCTCTAATAATGAAACCGGACTTTGCAGAGCTGAAAACGGTAATATTTGTTATGATTGTATCTGCGGCTTAGTTGTTACAGGGAAGACAGACCCTGATAACCCTCTTTTTACAGAAGGAGGTAGCGCCTGGACAAATAATTCTCTTCAACTATTAGATGTATTTACCACCGGAGATCCGAGAGTAATCCCACGCAACCGATGCATAAAAGAAGGATATCTGTCTATTGCATTAGTCCCCATAAAAGTAGAAGACGAAATTGTCGGAGTATTACAGCTTAATGATCGGAGGGAAAATTGCTTTACTTCGGAGATGATTAGTTATTTTGAACAACTCAGTAAGAGTATTGGTGTAGCTCTGCAGCGCAAGCAATCTGAGGAAGCACTCAGAGCGAGTGAAAAAGAAAACAGAGCAATTGTGGAGGTTATACCGGATATAATCTTCAGAATTAGTAAAAAAGGTCAATACCTTTATGCCAAGACATCTGCAGAAGAAAAATTATTCCGTCCCAAAGAAGAACTGTTGAAATCGAATGTCAAAGACATGTTTTCTCCTGAGGTTTCTTCTAAAATTTTGGATGCCATAAAAACAGCAATTGATACAAAGAAGCTTCAAACTGTTGAGTATGAGATAGATGATCCAACGGGGAAATTAATATTTGAAAAGCGCATCCTAAGATTTAACGAAAATGAAGTAATCGGCATTGTCAGAAACATCACCGAACGTAAGCAGGCTCAAGAAAAATTGCAATACCAGCATTGGATATTCGAGCAGATTTTAGAACAATCTCTTGCCGGATATTGGGATTGGAAGCTTCAAGAAAGTACCCAATATCTGAGTCCGACTTTTAAAAAGATGTTTGGATATGAAGATCATGAATTGCAGAATTCTCCTGAAGTTTGGCAGAAACTGATTTTTGAAGAAGATTTAGCCCGTATGTTAGAGGCTTACGATAAACATATTGAGAGTAAAGGGAAAGTCCCCTTCTACAACGAACTTCGGTATCGTCATAAAGATATTTCAGTTGTATGGACCATTTGTACTGGCAAAGTAATTGAATGGGATTCTAAAGGAGAAGCCGTTCGTATGGTCGGTTGTCATATCAACATCACCGACCTCAAGCAAGCAGAAGAAGCTCTAAGAGAGAGAGAAGAAATGTACCGCCTGCTTGCTGAGAATACAACTGACGTTGTGTGGATGTCCAACATGGAATTAAAGAAGATCTATGTCAATCCTGCCATAGAAAAAATGGTTGGGATGAAACCCGAAGAATATCTAAAGACACCAATTTCAATGAATTATCCACCTGCTTCACTTGAAAAGATGACAACTGCTCTCAAAGAGGAGTTGATAATTGAACAAGACCCTAACCGTGATTTAAACCGGAGTAGATATCTTGAACTTGAACACTATACTTCAGATGGCAGCACAATATGGGTTGGCATAAATATGTCAGCCATTCGTGATAAAGAAGGTAAAGTGAGTGCTTTGCAAGGAGTAACCCGTGATATCTCAAAACAAAAAGAATTTGAACTGGCTCTTCAAGAAAGTCAGGAACGTCTCAAAGCTCTGATTGACAATTCTCCGGTTGTGATCTACTCTTACAAGATTGTTAACGGAAAATTTCAGTTTACCTATTACAGCGATTCGGTGAAAAACATTCTCGGATATAAGCCTGAGGAGATGATCCAGAATTCCATACATTTGGACAATTGTATTCATCCGGATGACAGAGAGTTAGTAGCCAATAATGACAAAAATATCATAACAAGAGAGATAGGTCTTGTGCCGGCATTTGAATACCGCTACAAAGATAAAAAAGGAGATTACCGGTGGCTGAGAGACAGACAAAGGATTAGCTCGAATAAAGACGGTATTATTGAAGTTGTTGGTTCTTTTTCCGATATCACCGAACT
>PWOA01000039.1 GCA_003564155.1 Candidatus Cloacimonadota bacterium | reverse complement strand
TGATTCATCCCGTTTTTCCCTATTCACTAAACTCTAAACTCTAAACTCTAAACTCTAAACTCTAAACTCCCTTCTACTAATCTACTATTCTACTGTTCTACTAATTTACTATTCTACTGGTCTACTATTCTACTGGTCTACTATTCTACTGTTCTACTATTCTACTGTTCTACTAATATACTATTCTACTAATCTACTAATCAACTCTTTCATTCTAAATTCTACATTCTACATTCTACATTCTTCACCGTTCACTCTTCACTCTTCACTCAACTCTCAACTCCCTTCTACTATTCTACTAATCTACTGTTCTACTATTCTACTAATCTACTCTCAACTCCCTTCGGGAGCAGTTGCAGCATCAGCCACTTTTGCCATCGGGAATGCTGCTATTGCTTATTTTATTGAGGGGAAAGATAAAAAAGAAGGCAAAAAAATATATGAAGCGAAGTTAAAAGAAAATGTGAATTCCCCACCTAATTAAGTTCGTGAATAGGGATCGTATTTTTTTATGTCACTTCATTATGGAATTATTCGTTTGATTGGTGGCGCTTCGCTCGCCGAACTTCACACCGTTACGGTTCGCAATTTGCCTTCATTTGCTTATTAACATTGTTTTAAAGGCTGCCCGGAACAGGTTACCAAGGTTACCGAAAGTTACCGATCCGGTAACCGTGTAAACCATTGACTATCAATAATATAAGGGCAATGGTTACAAAATCGCCCTTTTTTTCATTTTCAGTTTTTTTTCAAGAGTACAAATTTCATATTGAGAAGACATATTCTCTTCCTGATTAAATCCATGTACAGAGGGCGTATATTTTGTGCTGTTTCATTATGGATAATGTATTAGATATCACCCGTAGATTTCAGAAATTAAACTGATAATAGTATAAGCGGTCTTGTAGATATAAATATATCAGGATACCTAGCTCTCAGGTATATTTAGGATGTCAGCAAGACGAGATTGAGCGTCAGTCTAGATTGTTCCGATGTTCTGCTAAGAAAATCAAAATGCTGAATTATTAGTACCTTATCGACCATTTTCGTGCTTTTTTTGGCAGAATTATGTAACAAGCTCATCCCTGAGCTTGACTTCTGTGTCTCAAGAGCATCCTTGCTCTTGTATATTTGTAACATTTTGGTTCCGGCTTGTCCGGATTAGGTGCTAAAATAATAACTCCATTTTCCCATAACCCGCGGTAACATAAGAGCCTAAACCGAATATAGTGCTAAAGTGGATTAACGGAGAGTAAGTTTTGTTTATAATATTTATCTCCAGAGATCCAATCAAACCGCCCATTTTTAGTTTAGTGTTTTGACGGTTTGACCTGTGGGGAATGTCTTGCCAGTATAAACCATTTCCGGTAATTTCAAAAAAAGGAAGGCCATTATATTCAATATTACTGCCATTGCCATAACAGCCATTTAAATGGTTAACTCTACCTAACATCCTTCGACATAAGATATCTGATGAAAGTATATCAAACAAAGGTTTCCCATCTTTTTTTAAGCGAAGAGGTGTTATTAGCTTCAGATAACATCTCGAAGGTAGCTCTCTTATCAACTCTCGTTTTTCAACTTGAGCATTGACTATCAAACCATCGCTATACAATACGATGCCCGACGGAATATTAGTAACCGAATCTAGCAAAAGCCTTCCTCTTCTCTTTTTGTCCGCATACAGATCACTGAGATCAATCAAAGCTTGCAGCCAGATGATCAGATACTCAATTGCCGGCTCCAAAAGGTTTAGGGTAAAGTGTATCGAATCGTTTTTTTTGAGATCATTGCCTTGGCTTAATGGTGCGCTGATGGTATATGGGTGAGGAAAGTTCGAAAATCCTGAAAACTTTTCTTGCTTATGGGTAGGACTAAATATTCCCATTAATAAAAAGGCATGAACACAGCTAAATTTTCTATCACATTTAATACATTCAGTTTCGAACTGGCGCTGGCAGTATCTATGCCTTAAAGCAGTCCCGAGAAGACCGCGAAGCATCGAACCTTTAAAAGCCGGCAGTTTCATATCATGCGAAGCTTTCAACTCGACGGAAAAAGAGTAAACATTTGGTATTTTCGATATTATGTCCATAGAAGTCATCTGCTAAAGAAAAAGGGTTAGCAATTTATGGTTTTTGACAGAGCAATTACAACAACCACGTATCTTTATCACTTGTAAGAATTGGGACGATAGCTTTAGTGTACCTCCTAAGCATATCAACTGTAACATCGTTATCTTTTTTGAAACTCCCGGCATGGTTTAGCTCGTTTCGATGCTTGGTAAGCATGTTATAGTTTCGCTTTATCGATCTGATGGATGTGTCATTAACAAGGGACATAAAGAAATCAGCCTTATTCTCAGGTATATTTGCTTGATACGGATCGAACAGGTTTAAAACATTTCTTACAATCTTTTGATTAGACTCCCTGACAGCGCTTTCGTCTTCGTATTTGGCAATGAAAAAGATGACGATAAACTCTTGCAAAAGAGAAAAACCTTGTTGAACCATATTGTTCGCAATACACCATTCTACCGCCTTAAAACCGTTCATAATATCATTGGACTTGAATCCTGCAATCTTATCTCTGATCTTTTCAAGTATTGGAAATAAAGCCTTGAAAGGGTAATCTGACTGCAAGAGACTGTTAATTGCATCCGAAATCTCGATGAAAACAGTTCCTTCATAGATCGCCTTACCTCTCACTGTGGTAAATATCTCTGTCATTTTGTCTAAAAGAGAAGCAAGCTTCCTTAACTCATTAACAACCTCAGGGTTATTTACTTCCAGCCTTCTTATCTCTCGTCTTAACAGGGCTGACAGTTCCACAGCAGACCCGTGAACAATAAAGCTTTCAGCGCAAGAGCTCCATTGCTGCAGAATGCTAAAACTGTACAGGTCAAAAATGGGGACAATACGATCTTCCGGTTCCATATTTCTTACTTCCTGAGGTGAACCTAAGCTCTCTAACGCCCCATAATAAATGCCCTTGATGTCTATGTTCTTTATCAATCTC
>PWOA01000098.1 GCA_003564155.1 Candidatus Cloacimonadota bacterium | reverse complement strand
ATGATACATTGAGGTTAGGAGTTCAAACCGTAAAGGTCTTATGAAGTTAATAGATTAACATTACTCCCAAAAAAATGCTGATTATTTGCTCAAATACCTAAAGATAAAAATCCTATTACATTTTGAGTTTAAAACAAGAAGAATTATTATTATTGTACAGTTATGACAGTTTGAATAATATGCCAACAGAGTCCACGAATTTGTTGACATAAACTGTCATGAAATTAAAAAGTTTAGATGTTTATTAAGGAGATATTGATGAATATAATTGTTACTGGAAGCAATGGTTTTGTGGGTTCGAAACTAATGAGGGTGCTTGATCAAGCAGGTCATAATCTTAAAGGGATAGATATTAGTCCGGATAGTGATGATAAAGTTCACCCTGCAACCATAATTGGAGATATACGAAATATTGAAGATCTAAATCGAGTATATGATTCATTTAAACAAACATATAAAATTGATCCTGATTTGATTATTCATTGTGCTGCAGCAAAGCATGATTTCGGTATTACTCAACGACAATATTTCAGCCATAATCGCGATGGGACTGCAGTATTGATAGATTTTATGGGGAAGAAGAAAATTTACAAATTGATTAATATCAGCAGTGTTTCAGTGTTTGGACATCCATTGCAAGCAACTGACGAAAATGGAGAATATAATCCCAACCATCCTTATGGAGAATCGAAATTAGCAGCAGAAAAGCTTTGTATAAATTGGCAACAGAAAGATAAGAACAGGGAACTAATTGTGCTCAGACCTGCAGTGATATATGGTACTCATAATTATGCTAATGTTTATAAATTAATGGATTTGATGCATAGAAAACCATATCTGAAAATCGGATCAAGTAATCACATTAAAGCGATTGTTTCCCGGACAACGACAGTTGATATGATTGTTTTTTCCCTTAAGATTCTTAAGCCAGGTTTCCAGCATTTCAATTGTGTTGATAAACCTTACATTACTCTTTCCCAGCTAATTAAAATCATTGCACGCAACCCAAAATTTAAAATACCACCGATTTCTATTCCTTTTTTTATGGCATTAATTGTCGGATATGTTTTTGATATACCTGCCAAAATATTCCGGCTAGATATACCTGTTAATAGCGATAGGATGCGAAAATTAGCGACACCTACATATTTTACTGCTGAAAAAATACGAGAAGCCGGATTTATTCAAAGAAATACAATTGAAGAGAGTGTTGATGAAATGACTAAGTGGTATTTAGATTTGCAAGGGGATCATTAAATCTTATTTATAACTTTTACCAGTTTAACCGTAAGAATTTGCACGTTATATTCTTTGATTGGATCTTTTTTTAATGTGGAACGGTATAATAATTTATCTAATGCAAAGATTTTCTCCATTGTTTTGATTATGGCTTTTTGGTCATCGTTATCACAGCTAAAACCTGCTCCGGTTTTATGTAGCACGTCAGCGACCAATCCCTTAGTTGAGTTAATACTGATAACAGGTTTTTGTAGCATTATATACTCATATATTTTCATTGGCATACTTACTTCTCGCTTTATTGGATAAACCATATGAATCAGTGCATCGGCTTTTTTACCTTGATTCACTGCTTCTTGGTTGGATAGTTCGCCCAAAAGTTGGACATTAGTATCTAATCCTTTGTTGGCAATAGAGTTCATAGTTGCTGGGGTGATATAACCACAAATAATGAGTTTCGAATTATTGTATTCAGGTTTTATGACTCTAAAATTTTGAAAACATTTCAACATCATTATGGGGTTATATCTGTGGGAATGAATATCGAGTTTTCCCGTATATAAGAATATAAAATCAGAGCTTTTAGACACAACCTCACTGTCGGTGAAAAGTTCTGGATCATAGCCATTAGGAATAATAGTTTTCTTGTTTGATGATATATCCAGCTCATCATATATTTCTTGATTAACAGCTATAACAAAGTCGGCAGTATTTAGACTGATTTGCTGAAGCAATTTAACATAAAATTTTCGGTAAAATGTTTGTGCTTGGCTCATTACATTTGAAAGCCATGGATCACGATAATCCAGAATCAATTTACATTTTGTAAACTTTTTAATTATTATTCCGGTTATGAAAAGGGAGAATGGATCTGCAGTGATTATCACAGTATTTATACCTTGTTTTTTAATTAACTTGTAGGCATACGGAATGATTTTTAGGCTCCAGAGAATGTGTTTGTCTGGCGATAATAGTACATCCTTTAAAAGACGTAATAAATAATTAAAATAATATGAGAAAGGGTTAAGTCTTTTATTAAATTTAACAGCGCTGACGGGAGAATCAAAGTAGATTCTGAAAGGAGATTTTATATATTTTATATTGCTTGAAGGTATTTTGAAGTTTCGCTCAGAATTTATTGTAGTTAAAATCGACTTATCTTTCTGTTTAGCGGTTATTATATAAGGTATGATATTATATTCCGGCAGATATTTGGCAAAACGTGTCATCCTTAACGCAGCGACAGATTTGTGAGGGTAGAATGAGAATGCGATGATAAGTATCTTGTGTGTTTTATTCATCATCATATGTATCTTTATTATATATTGTTACTTGTCGTGCTGCATATAATAATGCTAAGGAGAAAAAGAAAAAGAAATTGCTGCCAATATGGCCACTAAGGTTAGCATTGGCAAAAGATGCCAACAACAAAACCAATATGAAATTTACCTTAAGTCTACTTATATCTCCGACAATAGCAATGAAATATTTGATGGCTAAGAACATTATAGCTATGAGTAATAACAACCCGGGAATACCTAATTCAGACATAATTTCGGTTATAATGTTATGGGGGTATTTTAAGTAAATCATATTGAATCCTCCAAAGCCAATACCAGTAATAATATTTTGCCGGAACATAAGTATGGCTTCAAAATTGATTAATAATCTTATCATAGTGGTATTCTGTCCACCGATATCTTGAGTCAGCAATCTTTGAGCTATATATGAAGGAACAAATCTCATAATAACCGCAAATACGATAAATATAAGACCGACTAAAGTGATAATATAACTTAATTTAAAATTAACACCCCAATAAATAAGAACTGGGATCATCAAAGCCATTAACATTGCAGCTATTGGTCCTCTTGAACCGGTTAAAAAAGATAAAAACAACTGCAATAAAATTAGAAGGGTTAATAAGCTGATCTTGCCCAAATGTCTGTCCCAATTAGGAATGAATTTGAAAATATAATATATTTCAATGATAATAGCATAGGAAAAATATCGAGCTAACCATATAGGATTCATACCTAAAGAAGTAAATCTCCCCGCTAACTCATTACCAAAAAAAGGCTCCATGTCCAGTAAGCTTATTATAGAAAAAAATGTAATAAAGATTCCAAAGAAAAAGATTGCTTTAAGAACTTGCTCCAAGTCAGACTCTTTTTTAATTACTAGAATTGTCAGATAAAACAGGACAACATTCATTAGAAGATATTTTAATTTCTCAATACCATAAGCTTTTTCTGAAGATATAAATAATATTGAAAAGGCACTATATAGAACCAGAGCTAATAAATACTTGTCCATCATAAGCTGGGGGTATCTAATCTTATTACCTAAAAGATTACCATACATAAGAATAATTAAACCGGATATGAAGACTGCATAAAACAGAACCGGCAAAAAATTACCAGTGACAGCAGCAAAACTATTACGAACTAAAGGGAAACTCAGGGCTAAAAAAATAACACCCGTTTTATTATTGACAATAAGGCAATGAAGTAGAAAAATGTAAAAAACGATAGTTAGCGAAAGTAAAGGCTTATGGAGAAAAAACAATGTTATAGCTAAAACAGATAAAGTTGCTAAAAGGGTCAATGCCTTAAGTGTGTAATTTCCTGACTTTAAAAACATATTCTTCCTAGTTTAAAATATAAAATATTGATTAACTTTTGTCTTAATAATTACTTGCACGTCTGTTGCTATTAGTGATAGGATAACGACAATATTCATGTTCTGCTCTTCAGTTCGCTAATAATTCTCGCTAAAACATTATGTAGTCTTTCTTTTTCCCACGTATAGTTTAAACTCATAGCAACGATAAATGCAATAAGATAACTGATTATTTTACTCTGATAATCAGAAATGCCTGAAACCATTCTACTCAATGTTATATGCCCGACCCACATTAATGAGACTAGAACTAACATCGAAACAAGATTATATTTAATACAATAATAGAATTTTTTCATTGATAAAGAAAGCAATTTTATATCAACCTGAAGTCTGATAAATCTTACGATAAAATCTCCTAACGAAAACAGTAAAACAGTACCTGTGAATCCACCAAATTTGTAACCGAAATAGATCCCTAAGATTCTCGCTGAGAACAAAAATATGCCGTAAATCAAGTTTATATAAGGTTTACCTTTAATACTAGATATGTAAGAAGAGGGCATGTTAAGCATATACACAAGCATTAAAATGGGGAATACTTGTAAAGCAAAAACGGCATTAGACCAATTGCTATCTAAAAATAAAAATGATATCTCAGCAGCAAAGAAATGAATAGCTACCATTATTGGGAATAGAATAAAGGTAATTGGGAAAAGAATTGAAAAGAGTGAGCTGATAATTTTTTCATCTTCCCGAAGGTTAGAGAAATGTGGGAAAGATACTCTGGCAATAGAGCGCATCACCAGACTTACAGGAATTGTGACAGCTGTAAAAGGTAGTTGAAATTCAGGAGCAAGTGATTTCCCAAGAACAATAACTACCATAATCGTAGGAAACTGGGTAGCAAAAGCAATGAATATTTGTTCCAATCCACTAAAGGTTATATATTTTACAGCTATTTTATCTAATCGTAATGACTTTTTAAATAATGCTAATAGGTTCCATCGTTTACCATAATTATTTATGACTGTATAGTTATAAAAGTCCGGAGTAAGTTTAATTTTTTGATTATGACATTTTGAGAATAACAAAAGTAGCTCGATTACTTCAGATATTATGACAGTTATTATCAGTATAATTAAAACCGGGTTTATATAGGCAAAAAAGATGATACTGGTGTACAAAAAAAGTTGTTTGATGATTAGGGCAATGGAGATGCTTTTAAAATCCATAATAGAGCTCAGCTTAGTAATTAAGATGATTTTGCAGCCTTCCACTAGAGGAACCAAGGTCATGAAAAAATTTATCCGGATATTATTACCATCTTCAACAAAAAATGCCGGTATTTCAGAAAATAAAAACAAGGTTAGTGCAAACAACGCTGATACAAATAGTGAGGTAAAAAAAAATAAATTCCACCTTTGTTCACGATCATCTTGAGGAACGGATAGGTAAAGGATATTAGTTCCAATAGGAATAATTGCCATTAACATTAGAACATAAGCTTGAAAAGACTTAAATACTGCAATATCTTCTCTCAAATAAAAACGGACGAGAAAAGGGAATGTTGTTATGCCGATAACTCTAATAAAGAAATTAGCAATAAAATTCCAAATACTGGAAGAAATGAATTTGCTCATATCGAGAATTCGTTATATTAAAAAACTCATAAACGATTCAACTTTTAGATTTCAGTCCTAGCTCCTTGAAAAGTTGCTGTATCTTATCCTTTCTATCTGTAGTTGTAAAAATCTCATGCGTATAAGCTATGAGAGAAGAAAGAAATAAAGATAAAATAAAACCAATAACAACCATCTTTCCTCTTTGAGGTTTACTACGCTTGCCTGACGGTATTGCCTCATCAACTAACTCAAATGTAGAAATGTCACTCAGCTCATCTAATCTTGCTCTTTCATATTGTGGGTATAGAAATTCAATAACATTTCGTTGGATTTCCAGATTGAGAGATAATTGTAAAAAGCGGTTATTGAGACTTGGCATATCGTCTAAATTAATGATATACTTGGGTTTGCGCTCTGATTCGCTGGACTCAATGTCGGTAATTGCTTTGTTCAATACGCCAACTTTATCTTGTAAAGATCTTATTTGGTGAACATCATCATATAAAAATCTCTTACTATATTCCAGTTCGATTTCAACTTCAATTTTCTCAGCAACTATTTCTGCATATAGAGCTACAATGTTTTCTTTCTGAGAATCTATATCAATAATATTGTATTTTTCTTGGAATTCTTCAAATTCTTTAGTTAGTTTTGCAAAAGATTTTTCGAAATCCGCAACTCGATCTTCTAAGAAAAGACGTCTTTGGCGTCCTTTAGACATTTTTGTTTCGATAAAGTACTTTTCAAGTAACTGATAGTAACTATTGGCTATACTGCTTGAAAGATATCGGTTTTTTGTCTCAATTGCAATTGATATCATGCCTGTTTCCAGGTCTAAATCCACGTCCAAAACATCATCCTGCAACTGTTTGACAGCTTGTTCCATAACTACTAAAGTGTCAGCATCTGTTATGTCAAAATAATCTATCAAATCATATTTCCTGATGATATTCTCTGAGAATGTACGACTTTGAATGATTTTTAGAAAACTCAATGCATCCCCTCCAGGTTCAAGACCGAGCATAGAAGCACCCATTCCCCCCATTAGTGCTTGAGGAACGACAGATGTTGGCATTTGTGTTTGGCTGATTGTTAAGAATGTAACAGATGATTTCCAATATTTAGTTGCTACTAAACTATAAAATATTACAGCAACGGTTACAATAAAGGTTGTTATAATAATGAACTTTCTTTTTTTTGCTAAGACGATCAAGATATCTATAATGTCAATATTCTTTTTATTCATAAGAAACCAACCACTTATCTATATTTAAATTACTGGTAATGAATGAGAAAACTATTAATGAGATTATATCTCTAAAGAAAAACCTAATATTCATATACTCTCCTAAATTAGTATATTTAATCATTACTAAACACGGTAAGACGTTTATTTTAAAGATTTGACTTATAGCTATCTGTCAAGAGTTTTCAAGCTTAAGTACCAATCTAACTATCTACTTTAGTTCTTTAGATTCTGTAAGCTCAATTATAAATGTTATTATGGGTGTACAAAATGTTTTTGAATAGTTTCAATGATTTACTTTTATTTTTGCACAGATGTCAATCAATGGGCATGTCTTGCATTTTGGGTTTCTGGGTTTACAAATTGTCTGGCCTAAAGATACCAAATAGTGGTTGATAAAGGGCCAATACTGTCTTGGCAGTATTTCCCTTAGGAGCATCTCGGTTTCTTCAGGGTCTTTTGTTTTTACATAACCCCAACGATTACAAATTCTGTGAACGTGCACGTCTACACAAATAGCGGGTTTACCAAAAGCTGCCCATCTTACTAAATTAGCAGTTTTTCTTCCAACACCGGGTAATTTAATTAATTGATCAATCTCATCGGGTATAATACCGTTGAAATTATTTTTCAGAACAAGGGGGAGTTTCTTTAGCTGTATTGCTTTCTGTTTGTAAAAACCGACAGGAAAGATCAATTTTTCCAGTTCATCATGAGGCACCGTCTCTAATGAACTAATGTTCTTAACAACCTTAAATAATCTTTGAATTACTTTGGTAGTTGTAGTATCATTAGTGCGCGAACTAAGTATTGTAGCTATTAGAATCTTAAAAGGATCCTTGTCTTGAAGGGCTATAAATTCTACAACCGGTGCTTTCGATGTATTGATAAATGGTTTTAGCAAAGCAAATGTTTTAGCTATTGGAAATATTTTGTTATGCATATAATTATCACCTTTTTCTATTAAACTGATAGCATGAAATCAGTACATCTATTGTTGTCTATATTTTTGTTAATATATCTGTAACTGATTTACCAGCATAGACTAAAAGTCTTTACATCATATCGAAATCTGTGATTGATTAAAGTGATGAATTTAAAAAGAAGCCGTTTATAAGATATGTTTTCGCTCCTCGATTATTTTTCTTGCTATAAGATTTGATGTCATCGAATCAGCATTCAGGTGGTCGCTCAAAATTTGGTATAAACTGGATACTGTCTTAGAAAGGATTGACCCCTTACTAATTCATTGTTTTGATAGTTTTGCAGACTAAAAAAGAGCAGAGCATGGTTTAATCAAGAAAGTGGAAGCCGGAGTTAGGAGAACTCATTAAGATTTTTACTGCCTTAGAAAGTCTTTTTATGCCTTCATCTATTTGTTCTTTTGTGGGGAAGGTGAAGTTTAATCTTAATCCGTTATGTTTTTCATAGCCGGTAGGATAAAACTTACTTCCCGGGAGAAAGGCTACTTTTTGTTCAACTGCTTTGTCAAATAACTCATCAGTATTTAAATCTTCGGGAAGTTCTAACCACAAAAACATACCACCTTGAGGATTGACCCACTTAATATCATAAGGCATATGAGCTTGTAAAGAAGTAATTATTTGTTTTAGCAGTGGACGGTAAGTTTCTGTGATCAGCATTTTATGGGATGATAATAATCCTTTATCTAAAAAAGCAGCTACTGCTTGTTGGGAAACTCTTTCTGTGGTATTATTAACTTTCTGCAGCCAGGAGTCCATATAATTGATTATCTTTTTATCCGCCAAAGCATATGCTATCCTCAAGCCCGGTCCTAACAGTTTAGAAAAAGAACGGATAGCAATGACCAACATTTGACTGTGATATTTTTTCCCGGCAATCTCAAAGATACTGTCGATTGGTGTCCCTGCTAATCTTAGTTTACTATAGGGGTCGTCTTCGAGGATAAATATTTCATTTTTTAGGGCAATCTCTACTAATTCTTCTCTTTTCTCCAAACTCATAGTCAATCCGGTTGGGTTCTGAAAATCCGGTATGGTGTAGATAAATTTTATTTTTTTGCTGCCATGTTTACGGATAAGATCATTTAATTGATCTAAATCCATTCCATCAGCTTGCATAGCTACAGGTAAAATTTTAGCTCCGGCAGCTTCAAAGGTAACTAATGATCCCAGGAAAGTGGGAGATTCTACGATAATTATATCTCCCGGATCTATTAATGTCCTCATAGCATTATAAATCCCGTTTGCTGCACCCGAGCATATCTGCATTTCATCCAATCCAACACTTAAACCTTCTTCTTTTATGATAGCTTGTTTTAATTCTTTATCTCCACCGGAAGATCCGTATTGAAGAATATCGTCTCCCTTTTCTTCGATGACTTGCTTAAATAACTGTCCTAAGTGCTTTTTGGGGAATGTTTCTGCTGAAGGAGAACCCCCAGCAAAAGAAATAAAGCCGGGAATACCTTGTGTCTTTTCAATCAAATCCATAATCATAGAGCTTTTCATTTTTTGAGTGAGTTGGGAATACTTTTTATTCCAGTGCATTGCTATCTCCAGTTCGTTTTCTCTGTTAAGACAGATAATAATCCTGAGATATAAGTCAACAAAGGTTTCATATCTTTTTGAAGTAGTCCTTGTTAAACAGAAGAAGCTTTTTTTTGCGGTTTTGAGATATATAAGTATAACAGCTGATTCGACATGGACAGATAACTTATTCCGTTTAATAAATGTCTTGTGCTTAGAATTTTATCAGATTAAAAAGACTCTTCTTCTGATCTACTAAAAAGAGTTGAAGATAAAAAACGCAATTGTGTATAATCTAGTATAATTGGGCATAAAATTATTGGGGGTTAGTCAGAAAAAATTCTAGAAAGATTTGACAATATTCATGGTTGAAATAACTACTGCTAAGTAATAATGTTAGTAGATGCGAGTTCTGAGAAGAAATGTTCGATCCGCTTCGTCTCAAGAAATTATTACCAAGAAAAGATTATAATATGAAAATAAAATCAGGGATATTAATTCATCTTGTGTATGGTTTAAATTAGCCGATCATTTTACGAAGAAGCTTACGAAGTTTACAGGCAACTATTAGAAACAGTAAAATTAAATCTCAATTCGCCTCAATTGAATAAGGTGCAATAAGAGGCTCAACGGAGGAATGAAGAAAAATCCGGTTTGAGTAAGGATAATAATAATAACTACATAACAGTTATGTCGTAAATCTTTAGCCGTATATACAGCGAAAATAATCTATTGATCATGCAATTAAATAAGAAAAGGAATATTACAGAAAATATGGAATGTCCCTTATGTAAAAGTGAAAGCCGCTATTTTCACCAAGAAGAATTTGTATTATGCACAAATTGCCGGGCTATATTTCGCAACCAAGACTATTATGTTGATTATGAAACTGAAAAGGAACGTTATGAAGAGCATTATAATGATGTCAACGACAGAAGGTACCAAAAATTCGTTTCACCCATTACTCGTCATGTTACTGATATTTATTCTACAGGGCACTTAGGGCTGGATTACGGTTCAGGTACCGGACCCGTTATTTCTAAAATGTTAAGAGATAAAGGATATGTTATCAAGCAATATGATCCTATATTTGCCGACGACAAGAGAGTGTTGGGAAATCAATACGACTATATAGTCTGCTGTGAAGTCATCGAACATTTCCACCGGCCTTACATTGAGTTTGAAAGATTATATAATATGTTGAAACTAAATGGGGAACTGATATGTATGACACACCTGTATAGACCGGAGGTTGATTTTAAGAACTGGTATTATAAAAATGATGTTACCCACGTCTTTATCTATCAGCCTGAAACCATAAGATATGTTGCGGAAAAGTTCGGTTTTTTTTCATATAAGATATTTAACAGGTTAATTGTATTTAAAAAAGGGAAAGAATAATTAACTAATGGCCTGAAAACATGAATATGTAAGGAGAAGTATGAAAGATAGACGTAAAACAAAAGTTATATGCACTATCGGACCATCTACGAAGAGAAAAGATGATATAGTCTGTTTGGTAGAAAACGGAATGAATATTGCCCGCATCAACTTTTCGCACGGCAATCATAAAGAACATCACAACCTAATCATCAACATCAGGGAAGCTGCTGCATCATTGGGAAAGACTGTTCCCATAATTGGTGATCTTTGCGGCCCCAAGATACGAATCGGTAAACTTGATAACGAAGTGTTATTAAAGGAAGATGATCATGTTGTATTGGTGTCCGGCCTTAACCGGGTTTCATTTGATTACCAAAGCTTGTCCGTAAATTATGATAAGCTGAATCAAGACGTTAATGCCGGCGATAGTGTACTTATCGATGACGGCTTAATAGATCTGATAATTGTAGATAAAAATGAGTCCGGAATCCTTTGTAAAGTGATAGAAGGAGGTACCGTACGTTCTAATAAAGGAGTTAATTTCCCCGATTCAATCCTCAGCGTGCCTTCATTGACCGATAAAGATAAAAAAGATCTTGATTTTGCTATTGAAAACAAACTGGATTACATTGCTCTTTCTTTTGTTCGCAACAGCGAAGATATTATTGAACTAAGACAGTATATGGCCGAAAAAGACTATAATGCCCCCATTATTGCAAAGATAGAAAAACCACAGGCAATTGAAGATATAGACCGGATAATAGAGAAATCGGAGATAATTATGATTGCCAGAGGAGATTTGGGGGTAGAGATGAACGCATACGAAGTGCCTATCCTGCAAAAAGAAATCATCCGCAAGTGCCTTGTCTATAATAAGCCCGTTATTACTGCAACCCAGATGCTGGAATCTATGATCAACCATCCCCGCTGTACAAGAGCAGAGGCCAGTGATGTTGCAAATGCTGTTTTTGATGGCACGGATACCGTTATGCTCAGCGGAGAAACATCCATCGGCTCATATCCCATAACTGCCGTTAAGATAATGCATTCTATACTTCTGAGAGCGGAAAACACAGATTACTTGAGACTAAATCTGTTAGATGATCAAACCATAATAGTCAATACACAGTTAGCGATAGACCTCTCAAAAGCTGCTTGTCGAATAGCTCAGGATATAAAAGCCGCTATAATAATTGCAATGACAAAAACAGGAAGAACTGCCCGCTTTTTGTCAAAATACAGGACCAAAACTCCCATACTTGCTTTCACCCCCAATAAAACTACTATGCCCATTCTGTGTATGACTTGGGGCGTGGAAGGTGTGTTGATAGATTCCTTTGATGTTACAGATAAGATTTTATCACAGGCAAAAGCCTATGCTTTGGGGAAAAAACTCATTAATAAAGAAGAACTGATAGTTTTTGTTACGGGAAGCCCTATCTTAGTTACTAATGAAATTAATATGATCAAGATAGAAAAAGCATAAAGCATACTCAAGTAAAGGGGATTAAGTACCGAATAAAGGTTAATCATGTGAGTTACTAATCTCAAATATGACCAAATATACTGTAACAAGACATTCCAGCTCTTGTAAAGTAAAGTCCCAGGACATCTCTAAACTTTTATTTTGCAACTTTCCCTAGTAAGATACCTTTAGGGAGAGTAGGAGTCGAATGGTATCCGACTCCTACTCTCCCTAAAAGTAAGCTATTGGTAATGTCAAAAAATCAGTCGTGCCGGATTCCCTAATGGTTAGTTAATTGTTATAAGTTGTTATTCAGATGTTTGCGGACGACATCTGACCTGATGACGTTCTATTGCATAACGTTTTTTCTCCTTTCCTAAGAGGGATAAGGTGTGGCATTATACTATATAATCCATTTAGCTACTACGTCATTTAGTTTTAATTCGATGACATTAATATAAATGCCCAGTTTACTAAAAATAATAGTGTCAGGGTTATCGATATCACTCTATATTGCTTTTTTGTGGCTTTAATGGATATTGAGATCTTAAAAAGTATTTCTGTAGCGAGATAAATAAAAATAACAACTGTTAAAACCAACATAAAAGGATTATAACTAATAGCTTCAATAAGATGTCCTCGAGATAAACTCAGCATAGATCTTGATAATCCACAAGTTGGACAACTAAGCCCCGTTAATCTTCTAAAAAAACATAAGTCTATGTAGTAAATATTTAAGCTGTGAAGTATATAAAGAGCTATGATTCCAAATATTAGTATGATAATCGGCAGTTTGCCGCCCGGGAATCTATTGTTATTTCTAACGAATATTAATTCCATTATTTAATGTACGAAAACATTGTCATTTCGTAAAGTAGTATCTGTAACATTCACAAAGGCAACAAAATGTTGAAAAACATCATTATCACCCATGCAAAAACACCTAAAGCCCATATACAAACTCCTATTATGCCCAGAATCATACCAATATTGGTTGTTTCTCTTCCTTGGGGATCCATAAATCCCTTGTCGATTTTCCTGAGATCTTGATTTCCCAACACCCAAGCTAAGATGGAAAATAAGGCACAAAATACTAAACCTATAATACCAAATACTAAGATCATAGTACCGCGATGTGGTTCCATGAAATTGTTTGTATGCTGTCTATTGTTCAAAAAGTGATGATCCATATTCATTATTCATTGATTAAAATCCAGATTATTGCTATAAGCACCAATAAAGAAATAGTTAACGATACCTGAATGAATGATAATCATTACCTCCTCTTATGATTAAGATGTGTACCATAAGAAGAGGTAATTACATTCAGTCAAAAAAATCTGGAACCTTGCAGCATCTTTGCTTAATATAATGTTCTCCTTTGCTCAAACTTTCTTTGAATTAAGACAATATCGAATATTTCAATAAGCAGTTCCTCCAGCCATTCCCATAGCCATAATAAACCAAAAAATGATACCTGCAGCCCATAAACAAACGCCAACTATACCTAAAATTCTACCGATATTTGTAGTATCTTTACCACTAATATCCATGAACCCAGAATTCATTTTAGCAAGGTCTTGATTACCTAAGACCCACGCTAGGATTGCAAAGATTCCACAAAGTACTATGCCAATAATGCCGAACACTAAAATCATGGTAGCTCTGTGAGGTTCAACATTTCTGTTTTCTTGTTGCTCCGGCTCTTGCTGTTTTTCTTGTTGCTTGTTTTCAACTTGATCATCCATAATGTTCTCCTTTCGTTTAGGAACTATGAAAAACTTACGTACTTACTTAGTTTTGGTTAGGTGCTCAGAAAAAGTTATAACCAACTAAGTACCTAATTTTAAAGATAAATAAATCAAATAGAAGGTATCATTTAATACAGTTTTTTGTCAAGGGCTTTAATAGTAACTGCAATTAATAGTTATTCTATCCACTTTTTAACTAAGGATGGTAGAATGTCACCAGATTTACCTTGGTGGAATTCTTCAATGAAGTCAACATTCATTGGAGCGTCGAGGTTAATACCGATAGTTTTTGCTCCATGTTGTTTAGCCATAAGAAGAAACTGAGCTGCTGGATAGACAACACCACTGGTTCCAGCAACAAGGAATATCGTGCATTCTCGTAATCTAGCTATTATTTCATCAAGATGATAAGGTATCTCACCAAACCAGATAATATCCGGCCGGTTTAAGCCTGAACACTTTGAGCATTTAAACCATTGATGTTTATTCTTTAATATTGAGGGATAACGTTCGGTCTTAGAATTAGATGCAGGTCGATGAGCGATAACATCTGCTGTTGAAATAGTCTTTTCACATTTATTACAGTAACATTTATCAATTGAGCCATGCATTTCCAAGACGTTTTTTGATCCCGCTAGACGATGTAACCCATCGATATTTTGAGTAATTAGCAAAAAATTATCACCTAAATGATCTTCTAATTGTTTCAGTGCATAGTGTCCGGGATTCGGTTTCACCTCAAGAATCTGGTTATATCGTGCTGCGTAGAAATCCCAAACCAAGCTTGGGTCACGGGTGAAAGCACTAGGAGTAGCTACGTCTTCGATAGAATGGTTTTCCCACAGACCGTCACTATCACGAAACGTTTTAATACCTGATTCAGCGCTTATCCCCGCTCCAGTCAATACGACTAATTTATCTTCCTTATTGATTAAAGTTGTTGTTTTCATGTTCACCTCGATGATTTTTTAAAATAATCTTTTCTAAAGAAACTTTGTTTTCACTTATAAAATATGATGAAGTGACAATATTCGCTGTTTGAGTCCCCTTCTCTTTATTATTGCAAAAAACTTTACCGATGATATCATTCTTATTGATGTAATCTCCTACTTTTGGCTTGATTTTAATACCTGTTGAGTGATCAATTATTGAATCAAGATTCTTTCTCCCAGAATCAATATGCATCAAAGAATAACCTATATTACGACCATCAATACTTCTTACCCATCCTGTTTCTTTGGCTTTAATGGGGAGAATATATTTTGCTTGTGGTAGTAATTGTGGTTTTTCACAAACTTTATCATCACCACCTTGCGCTTTTATGAAGCGTGCAAATCTTTCTAACGCTTTACCCGAGGTGATGGCTTTATCGATATTTCTTTTAGCTTCCTGTTCCGAATCAAAGTTTTTACTTAATATAAGCATCTTTACTGCAAGATGTTTTGTTAATTCATCAAGATCAGGGATTTTTTTACCTTTGAGGTATTGAATAGCTTCATAAACTTCAACTCCATTACCAACATAATAACCCAGTGGAGAATTCATGTTGGAAAGTACAATCTCAGTTTTTTGTCCTAAAGCTTCACTTGTAGACTTAAGTAATCTTCCTAACTCATTACCTTGATCTATGTTCGAGATAAAAGCACCGGTTCCAACTTTTAAATCTATCACCAGATTTTTCGCACCTTCGGCGATTTTTTTACTTAAAATACTCGCTGTAATCAAAGGTAAACTTTCAACAGTACCAGAGACATCCCTAAGAGCATATATCTTTTTATCAGCTGGGACTAATTCATTAGATTGGCTGATAATTGAAAACCCTACTGTTTCAACAGTATTCCTGAATTCTTCTTGAGATAGGTCGGTTTTAAATCCTTTTATGGACTCCAATTTGTCTAAAGTGCCGCCGGTATGACCTAAACCTCTACCAGATATCATAGGTATATAAGCTCCGCATTCAGCTACTATTGGAGCCAGCATAAGAGATACTTTATCTCCTATACCGCCAGTAGAGTGTTTATCAACAGTTTGTTTATCGAAAAAATACTTATTGCCTGATTGGATGTATGCTTCGGTAAGATATTGTATTTCTCTATCATTCATACCTTGAAAAAAAACTGCCATTAGGAAAGCAGCCATTTGGTAATCTGGCAACTTATTGTCGATGTAGCTGTTAACTAAGAAGTCAAGTTCATAGCTAGACAGTTCTTTCCCGGTTCTTTTTTTTATTATAAGTTCTATAGGACTTAGCAATTATCAACTCCTTGATTAACTTTTCAGTTGTGAGTATATTCCTCTATGAAAGTGTATCAGCTATTCGTTTAATTCCTTCATCTATTTGTTCAGCTGTGGGAAAGGAGAAGTTAAGTCTCAGACCATTGTATTTTTCACTACCTTGAGAATAAAATTTGCTGCCGGGGATGAACGCCACCTTATGGTTTAATGCTTTCTTGAATTGATTATCGGTATTAACAGATTCCGGCAAATTCAACCATAGGAACATACCCCCTTCCGGTTTAGTCCACTTTACGTTCTCAGGCATGTACTTATCAAGAGAAGATACCATTTGGTCACATAAAGGTTTGTAAGTTTCTTTTATATGTTTTATTTGGTCAGTTAATAATCCCTTTTCTAAATAACGAGACACTACACGCTGGGTTACACGGTCAGTTGTAACGTTTATTTTTTGTGCCCAAGAGTTCATTAAGGATATGATATTTTTATCGGCAAGGGTATAAGCAATTCTAAGACCCGGTCCAAGAAGCTTTGAAAAGGAACGGATACTTATTACTACGGATTTATTGTTAAATTTTTCCCTTGCAATCCTGAAGAGGCTATTCTTGGCTGTACCGTAAAATCTCAGTTTACTGTAAGGATCATCTTCTAAAATCAGTATATCATTTTCGATAGCTATTTTAATCATCATTTCTCTTTTTTCATTACTCATAGTAATGCCAGTAGGGTTTTGAAAGTCGGGAATTGTATAGATAAATTTGATTTTCTCTGATTTATTTTGTTTGATATAAGTTTTTAATTGTTCTATATCTAATCCGTCTGATCGCATTGTGACCGGTAAAATGTTAGCTCCAACAGCCTCAAAAGCAACCAGAGATCCTAAAAAGCTTGGACTTTCGGATATAATAAAATCTCCTGATTCGATAAATGATCTGATAGCAGTGTATATACCGTTAGTTGCTCCGGAACATATCATAACCTCATCAGTAGTAATGTCGAGTTCTTCTTGGTCTATGATTGCTTGCTTCAACTCCTGTTCACCGCCGGTAGATCCATATTGTAAAATATTTTTCCCATCTTCGTGAAGTACCTCACGGTATAAATCGGCTAACTGTGCAACAGGAAATGTTGAGGGAGAGGGAAATCCGCCGGCAAAAGATATTAAGCCGGGAACAGATTTGGTCATCTCAACTAAATTCCTGATCATTGAACTTTTCATCATTAGAGTATTCCGTGTACACTTATTTCTCCAATTCATCACATTCTCCTTATATTTTTTTTTCATACGATATTCTAAGAGCTCGACAGTCAATAAAAAAAGCTCAAATATATTTTATTGCGATTTATTACCTTACGATGCTGGAAGATGAAATCTTTTTATCAGGAACAGACAAACCGGAATAAGAGTATTAAATTATGAACTAGTCAAGATAATTGAGTGAAATCTTGACATAATTGTTTAGCTTAAAAAGCTATAAAAATATTGCGTTACTTCGTTATAGTTGGAGGTTAATTTTGGCAAAAAGAGTAATAGCTGTTATACCTGCTAGGTATTCCTCTACAAGGTTACCTAAAAAACCGTTACTTCTTTTAGGTGGAGTCCCCCTAATATGTCGTGTTTATCAAGCTGTATTAGAAACAGGTTTATTCCAAGATGTTGTTGTTGCAACTGATTCAATTCTAATAATGAAAACTATTCATAGTATAGATGGAAAGGCTGTAATGACCTCAGAAGACTGTCCAAGTGGTACTGACCGTGTAATTAAAGCAGTAAAAGATATTGATACGGATTTAGTTGTTAACGTACAAGGAGATGAACCTTTTATCGGACGTGAAGAATTATTGAGTTTAATAAGTGCCTTTGATGATGAAGATGTTAATATTGCTTCACTTATGACAAATGTTAATGATAAAGCTGAGGTAGTTAATCCAAATGTTGTTAAAGTTGTTGTTGACCCCAACAATTATGCACTTTATTTTTCAAGAGCCCCAATACCATATAATCGTGATGGAATTGAAGGTGTAACTTACTATAAACATGTTGGTGTATATGCATTCCACAAAAATGTCCTAGCAGTTTATGATAATCTTCCTCTTGGAGTATTAGAAAATGTTGAAAAATTAGAACAACTTCGCTGGCTGGAAAATGGATTTAGAATCAAGATGGTCAGAACACATTATAAGGGATTCGGTATTGATACTAAAGAAGATTTAAGCAGTGCAGAGAAGTTAATAAGTAAGAACTAATATACTGTTCTGCTGAAATTGATACTGTTATCGATAATGTTGAATACAATCCTTTCTGTATCTTCGTCAATTTTTAAAAAATAGTGATATATTCGAACCATGGCACCTGATGAAAGCTTGCCATTAATTAATATAGAGTTATCCGAATAATCACGAATTGGGTTGTTTTCGGAGTCTTGATCTTTGTTTTGTTTGGAAAAATTGTCCATAAAATTTTGTTCTGCAAGTAATAGTTTTTCATCTATCTTTGGTATGTTGACATTTATTGTCTTACCGTTAAGTGATGTGTTATGCCAATAGGACAACAGTTCTCGATAATATGGAGAGTAACAGATAGCTAGTTCTTCTTTTCTTTTTTGAGTCAAAATAAAAGATCCTACGGAAATAGACTGAGATGCATAAATAGAGCAATCTCTACAGTTATTGTCCTGATTATTACCAATAACCGAGTTTTCAGCGACGAGGAGACATTTTTCTACTTGTCCTTCAATTTTAAGATTGTTCCCTGCAATAATCTTTGAATCGGTGGCTTCTGATATTCCAATTGTTTTATCAGCTATTAGGATAGTTTTTGTGACTTGTCCTTTAACAAGGGTTTTACCAGAGCAAAATATTTTAACATTTGAAATCTTGCCTGTAACAGCCAAATTCCCTTCAACCTCTAAATATCCGGGTCCACATATATTACCCTCGATATAAAGACTGCATGGTGTAGTATAATAGTTGTTATCTATGACGATATCAGTTTCTAAAGTGAGAAGGGAACAAATCGATAGTTTCCCATCTGAGTCGATGAGAGGGAATCCACTTTGATTAGAAATAAATTGATTATCATGAAAATCAACGCCAGAACCGCAAAGAATGTTTCCAAGTTCACTTTCTGTAGAGGGAGGGTGGATAGTACTGCCAAATATATCTGTTCCTGCTTCACCTTCATTTGTAATGGTTAAGGTTGCTAATTCCGTGCCGGAATTAACGATAACTCTGTTAACAATATTGGCGAAGTTCGATTCATGCTTATAATCCGATGGTAACAGGTTGTTGTGATTTATTGAAAAATTATATTTATAGTCTGGTATTTTCGGTGGAGTTTGTTGTGCTATTAAGAAAGGTTTCCCTAATTCTTTGCGAAGATTATTTTGTTTTTGGTGTTTTTTCGCATTCTCGAAACCATATTTAATACCTGCATTCGTTATCAAACTATCAATTTCTTTTTCATCGGTAAAGAGACAGTTTTCCGATAGTTTAAGATAGGCTTGAGTACCTTCGTTGTCAACTGTTAATATAATAGATTTATTGTCGTTGTAAAAATAGCGTTCTTTCATTTTAATATAATCCTATCAACGACAGTTGACGTTGAGATGTTTTGTTCTTACGATAGGAATAAAAGTATGGATGTTCATATGTGCAGATATCATTGTCTATAACATCTGTAATACCTTTTTGTTCTATCTGTATTTGTATTACTTTGCGTAAGTCTAGATAGGGATATTTTTGCTCGATAGCAGTATTTTGAACAAATTTTTCAAATATTTCAGCAGACACTTTGTAATGTAGTGCTGAGATTCCCGGACCTAATATTAAGCTAATATCTTGTGGTCGTGAATTAAAATGTGTAAATAATAAATCCAGAGTTTTACCAACTATATTCAGTTGAGTGCCTTTTCTACCGGAATGGACAGCAGCAACGATTTTTTTGATTTTATCATAAATCAATACAGTTATGCAATCAGCTGTTAAGATACATAGGAACCAGTTTTTTTTACTTGTTATCAAAGAATCGGTATTTGGTATATGGATGGGTTGAGCGAGATCAGCGCAGTTAGATATGATTTGATCGGTAATAATAATTCCATCCTGATGAACTTGTTCACATAACAGCAACTTAGAGGTTGGTATCACTCTATTCTCTAAATAGAAGCATTTTTGAGAAAGGATATCCTCTAAGTTATATTCTTTATTACCAAAAAACCAAAAAAGACCGTTGTTGTCAAAGCTAAGTTGATGATCCATGAATATGTGGTAAGTTTAACTATTCAATAATTTCTAATTCTTTTTGTAGGAATTTTACAACTTCTGATGTGGGAGTACCTGGTGTAAAAATAGCTCTGAAGCCTTTGGTTTTTAAATATTCAATATCTTCTTCAGGTATTACTCCTCCGCCAAAAAGAACAATCGAATCAATTTTTTTTTCTTTTAACAAGTCAGCAACTTTTGAAAAAAGTATATTGTGAGCACCTGAAAGTAAACTTAAACCAATGGCATCGACATCTTCTTGAATGGCTGCAGCTACTATTTGTTCAGGAGTTTGTCTAATACCGGTATAAATAACTTCCATTCCGTTGTCTCTTAGTGCTCTTGCAATGAATTTTGCACCTCGGTCATGACCGTCTAACCCCGGTTTTCCAATTAAAATTCTATATTTCTTCATCTGTGTACCTCCAAAATGTTTGTATATTTTAAATGCAGTTCAACGTCAATGAATTTTTTATCTTAACAGTAAAAAATATAATTACTTGTCATCTTGATAACGTCTCAATGTGTGTTATACGTAATCTAAACAAAGAAAACTTTAAGCTTAATAAATGTGTAATACAGCTATTTTTGTTGACATTTCTCGAAAGAGAAATATAGTGTTGCCATAACATGGAGGAAAAGATACAATATGGATACTTTAGCAGTTTTAGGCGGCTTTTTTGGAGATGAGGCTAAAGCAAAGATAGTAGATGTTTTAGCAGGTGATGTAGATGTAGTCGTTAGGTTTCAGGGAGGGAATAATGCCGGTCATACAATACGAAAAGAAGGCAAAAAATTCATCCTGCATTTAGTTCCTGCAGGAATCTTTAATGAACAAACTACATGTATTATTGGTAATGGTGTGGTTATAGATCCCTTTTCACTGTATAAAGAAATGGAAGACTTGAAGCAAAACGGAATTTCTTTCAGGGATAGACTCATTATCGATCCACGTGCACATATAGTCCTGCCAATTCATAAAACCTTAGATATTTTAAATGAAGAGATCAGTGGGAAACAAAAAATAGGAACTACCGGAAGGGGTATAGGGCCCTGCTATTCTGATAAAACTGCTCGCATAGGGCTAAAGATATGTGATCTGAATGATAGATCTATTTTAATAAAAAAAATATCTAACATTTATAGTTCCCATAGGATTCCTATATCAGACAATGAATTAAATAAATTAACAGATAGGCTTACTGTAATGGAGAAATATTTTGCACAATACTATGGGCAGGTTCCATATTTATTAGACTGGTATTATAAGGAAAGGAAAAAGATCCTCTTTGAAGGAGCTCAAGGTACTTTGTTAGATCTTGATTATGGATCATATCCTTATGTAACTTCTTCTAATACTGTAATTGGAGCTATATCAACAGGTTGTGGTTTTTCTCCCCGGAAGATAAAAAAAATGATAGGAGTTTTTAAAAGCTATATTACAAGGGTTGGTAACGGTCCGTTGGTAACTGAACTAACCGACGCAACTGGTGATCAGATAAGGGTCAAAGGAAATGAGTATGGTTCATCTACAGGAAGACCAAGAAGATGTGGATGGTTTGATGCAGTTGCAGCACGTTATTCTGTTATGTTAAATGGTTTTGATGAAATAGCTTTAACTTTGTTGGATGTTTTACAAGGGTTTGATAAACTGAAGATTTGTTATGCATATTCAATCAATGGAGAATGTCTTGAAACTTTCCCTGCAGATTTAGAATCATTAAATTCGGCAACACCATTATATATTGAAATCGATGGTTGGGAAGACGATATTACCAGTGTACGCGATTATGATAACTTGCCGGAGAATGCAAAGAAATATATCCAAAAGATTGTAGAACTTATTAGAGTACCTGTTACAATAATATCTGTTGGAGCAGAAAGAGAACAGACAATATTTTGTTAGTAATGTATTATAATTGGATGATTCTTGTTTTATTGTATTAAATTTAAACGTTCGTAAGGAGGGAAAATGATAATAAGGACAGCTTTTATATGTAGCTTATTCCTTATAATGAACCTTTTAAGTGGAACTTCAAATTATAATGATGAAAAAATTCTTATAGCTCCGGATTATTTAGCTTCTTTCTACGATAATTATACGAGAAATTTTCTCAATACACGAGCTTTAGGCATGGGTAATGTGTCGGTATCATTAAAAGGTGGTATTGAATATGCTCTAACTAACCCCGCATCATTCGCAGGTGGGGACATCAATGTATATTTTGAAGGAAATGCCAAGAATGAAGTTAAAGAGATGAATAAGTTTATTAATATTGAGAACCCTGATAAAGCAGATGAAAGACAGAATTTGGAAGCAGGTATTCCGGCAATAACAGTGGGTATTGGGCACTCTGTATCTCCTAATATTTCATTGGGTGCAAGTTTTTCAATACCCCAGACAGTACGTTATAATATATTTGGGAGAATGCTTAAAACTGGAGTTTATATTGATAGATTTCCAACGATGATTAATTATCAAGGGATCCTAACAGGTACCGGTCACTTGGGAAATATTAATCTCGGATTGAATGCAATTCTCAATCATTATTACTTCAGCGATTTACGGATTGAATACACTTTTGACAGAGTTACTTTTGGCGAAACAATCTTTCGCTTACAGCCGGGCATATTATACTGCAATGACAGATATTCATTCGGTTTGAGTTATAAGTTTCCAACTGAACATACTTTTGAAGTAAGCAACCGTGACCGTGTCGCATCGGCACCCGTTTATCATATTTATGAAGATGTTGTTCTGCCAGGGGTTCTAGATGCGGGGGTATCATTTAATTTCGGAGCTGACACAAAACTTGCCCTAGCAGCGGAATATGAACAAACAAGTGCGCAATTTGAAGAGTTTGATGATAGATTAACCTTGAAAGCCGGTATAGAAAGGAAATCGGAAGATTACTCTTTACGAGCGGGCATAATGAAAGTGCCGGGTATATATTCCGGTAAGCATGATACTATTAAGAGTTTACCAAGGATTGGAGAAGAAGAAGACCCTTTTGAATTTGACCTTGATTATGATTATTTAGAAGTTGAAAAGACTGATCAACTAATACTTACCGGAGGCATTACCTATTATACTCCTAAGGTAGATTTTTCAGTGGGTTTAGCAAGAGATGTGTTAGGTTATATTGATGTTTTCCAAGTTTCATTATCATTTGACATAAAATTAGGTGAGATTATCCGAGAAACTCGACAAAAGAGAACTGGAACGCAATAAATTTTGTCATAAATAGTGAGGCAAATAACTGATGAATATACTCTGCCTGTCTCGATACTTGAAAATATAAAGCAATTAGATGTATATGTTAGACGAGATCTCTTAACGTGAAGATATCCAATCCCCGAGACAAATAATTATCTGTAACATACAATACTGTAAACTAAGATAAGTAATAATTGTATTGACAATTTGAACAATCAAATATTTAATAATACAACATGTTTGTAATGCGATATAATTAAAGGAGTTACTGTGAAACGTATATTCACGATATTTATACTAGTATGGTGTATTAATTATCTATATTCAAATCTAGAAGTACTGTCACAATCACCAGAACAAGTTATATTAGAGTTTTCGATAGGTGATTATGCAATATCTCAAACTAATGATTTTACATATATAGATACACATGGCTTAGGATATAGTGATAAACAGGGAGCGCCATCATTACCTGAGATAACATATTATATTGGAGTACCTTCAAGTGGTGGTATATCTGTAAATACAACTCAAACTGAAATCAAAAAACATTCTTTGTCTCAACCTATTCTACCAACACCTAAGGTAGATAGAGGAACTGATCTAAGTGAATACGATTGGGTAATAAATGAACAACTCTACAAAACCAGATCTTCTTCTTTTATTAGAAAAGGTGAACGTCAGCTTTTCAGATATAATTATGTCGTTCCCATAACTATACATCCGGTATTATATAATTATTCCGGATCAGAATTACAGGTAGTTGAATCCATGATCATAGTGATCTCCATTTCAGGTGATACTGCGAAGCGTAATCCGATTAGGGATTCAGTAGATTTGTCTTATAACATTGTAAACTATGATGATGCCCGTAACTGGCAAATATTGAAACAAATACAAGTTGAGTATGCTCCCTTTAGCAAATCGGATTTTTGGTACCGCTTTGAAATCCCCCAAAATGGGATGTACAAGCTGACTGCAGATGATCTTTCTATACTACCCTTAAATGATATAGATCCTGATGAGTTAAGGATATTCACTAATGGAGGTTCACTCTTAACTGATGCTGAAAGTGAGAAAGGAAATCCTTTTAGAGAAGTTCCACTGTTAGTTTTTGGAGAAGAATCCGGGATTTTCGGAGAAAAAGGAAGTATTATATTCTATGGCGAGAATAGGGACGGTATTGAAAAAAATCATGTGATTTCGGGAACAGTGGATCATTATTTTAATCCATATTCAGGTAATGGCGTATATTGGCTGACATATGGAGGAGGTTTTCCCAATCCACCTTTGAGAATGAGAACCCAAGAATATCATACATATCAGGTTATTAGGAACTCTTGTCCTGAGATATTTCATTACGAAAGCGAAAATGTACGTAGAGAACACTTCGGTTTTACTTGGTTTCATTCTATGCTTACCGGTTTATCTACTACAAATCATAACTATAACTTTACAGTTAATCATGTGGA
The DNA here is from genome assembly GCA_003564155.1 of Candidatus Cloacimonadota bacterium. Classification (GTDB taxonomy): domain Bacteria; phylum Cloacimonadota; class Cloacimonadia; order Cloacimonadales; family PWNZ01; genus PWOA01. The sequence continues at coordinate 11,673 of PWOA01000098.1, read as the reverse complement.
TACCACCAGACCACAAACTATTACACTTTCAGTTCAGGGCGAAGCTAGAACACCTTCAAGCGTAACTTACAGTCTTTCAATGGCGCTTAATAACAATATTGCATTAAGCCGTGTTAATTGGCAGGGATCAAACTATAGGACGTTCAGTGATTCCGGGCACTTTTTACAAAACGGTAGTAATAATGCAGTGATGACGATTTATAGGACAGCTTCGAGAACGATTTTCTTTGATTATTTTAATATCGATTATTATCGATATCTTGTTAAAGAGGACACACCGCTTTATTTTAGGTCTGATGGAGATGATTATAGTAAGTCGGTTCTTTACCGGATTGAAGGATCTCTGGATAATTTAAGAGCTTACGAAATAAGAGAAACTCATCAGACAAGTATTCTCCCAATTAGTCCGGCAGAAGACGATTCCGCCCATGATTTCGAGATAATTGGGCGAGGAAAATCTCGTTATGCAATTGTTAAAGACGGCGAATACTATAATGTTGTTAACTTTGCCCAAATCATACCTCGGGAGATAGCTGAAATCAACCGTCCTATCGACTCGATAATAATAACACCAACGGCTTTTTATAATTATGCAGAACAGCTTGCCTCTCTTTATCAAGCAGAAGAGAATTTGAGTACCCTGATTGTTGACCAACAAGATATCTTTAATCAGTTCAATAGCGGTATGCCGGATCCTAATGCAATTCGTCTATTTATTAAACACGCTTTTTATAATTATCCATCTAACGAATATTCTTCTCTTTCAAGTATAACCCTACTCGGTTCCGGTACAATAGATTGGAGAAATTTTTCAGGTCAAGCATCACAAAAGAACAAAATAATGATTTTTCATAAAGGCTCTAACACCAGTGATGATTTCTTTGTTGATTTAACAGGCAATGACCTGCCAGATGTTGCTATAGGAAGGATAACCGGTCAAAATGTTAGAGAAATGGATATTATCATTGAAAAAATTCATAATTACCGTCAGGAACCTACATTCGGTTTATGGCGGAATACAACACTAATAGTTGCAGATGATGAATTTACTACCAGCCATGCCAATGAAGCTATACATTCTATCCAAGCTCAAAGTGTTTCCAGGATGCTTCCACCGGCAGTTATAACAGATAAACTATTTGGCATAGAATATCCCTTTGATGCTTTTGGTAATAAACCAACAGCTCGAGAAGATATTATAGATCGTGTTAATGAAGGGCGTTTAGTATGGTATTATATTGGTCATGGGAGTTATGATTTAATGGGTCATGAAAGTTATTTTAGAGCTACCGATATTAATTCATTGAACAACATTGATAAGTTACCTCTTTTTATAGCAGCATCTTGTGATGTAGGTAAGTATGATTATTTTGCTTATAATAGTTTAAGTGAAAGATTACTTGCCTATCCTTATGGCGGATCGATTGCATCCTTAGCCGCAACTGGGCTGAGTTCACCTACTCCAAACGCCAGTCTAATGGAATCTTTTTTAACATCAGTAATTAATGATTATCAAGCACCTGGAATATCTTTGGTTAATGCAAAACACAGATACCACAATCAATCATTTAACAATAGACGATATTCTTACTTAGGTGACCCATTATTACGAATAAATCCACCTCTCCGTTCAAGGAATATTCAATTAGCACAAAATGCCGATAGTCTCTTTGCTTATCAGAAAGTAAATATTGAAGGAACGTTTAATACCAATCAAACTTGGACAAATGATAATATAGAATATAGACGAAAAGGCTCGGATATTAGATTTACAGAAAGCAACTATTTACAAATGAAACAACGAAATATGTTTAACATGAAAAGAGATAATAAGCCAATATCTAATATAGGTCAAGATATTACCGATGTATTATCGTATAGTTCGGAATATCCTTTATCATATAGAGTACAAGCTTCCGATACGGTTATTCATTATACAAAATGGGGTAATATATATTTTCGAGGTAAAAGTGAAGTAGTTAACGGTGATTATGAAGCATCATTTATTATTCCGGGCGATATTAAAAGCGGTAATGAAGGACGTATTATAGCTTACTATTTCGATAAAAATGAGAGGCAAGATTATGTTAGCTATTATTATCCCAAAAAGCTGACCAACATTGCCTACAAAGACGCAGTTACAGATACCATCCCTCCCGAGATATCTATTTGGTTGGAAACTGAAAACTTTCGTGATGGTGATATTGTTGGACCTAACCCTACACTTTTTGCCAGTATAACAGATGAAAGCGGAATCAATATTTTAGGTGAATTAGGACATAATATTTTGTTAATGATGGATGAATATTCAACACCGATTGATGTGACCGACGGCTTTGTATACGATGTTAATTCTCATAAAAGCGGTTTGCTTACTTGGCAATTATCAGAATTAGAGGAAGGTTCTCATCGTCTGCATTTGATTGTGTTTGATAATTTCAATAACCCATCAGTAGCTGAGGTTGCTTTTAAGGTTAGTCGTGCTGAAGATGTAATAATCAGTGATTTACTGCCTTATCCTAATCCAATAAGCGATACAGGGTATTTCACTTTCAAACTCAATGAGACAGCTGATATAACTATCGCTATTTACACAATTAGAGGCAGAAAAATACGGACACTAAGAAGCAATGGGATACCTGGCTTTAATCAAGTTTATTGGGATGGAAGAGATCAAGATGGTTCAAGATTAGCTAATAATACATATTTGTATAAAATTCAAGCGCGACATGCTTCAACAGGTAAAAGATCGGAAGAAATTTGTAAAGTCATTATTCTTAGGTAGTAATATTGCTAATTTATAAACCCCTTTTTAAATGGTATTCAATAACTAAATGATTATATCTCCAAAAACAATAATGTGTTAAGTAGTCTTTTCTAGAGAAGCAGATGACGCCCTGTCAATCAGTAAGTAAATATTACCGAGATAATTTGAATTAATTATTATAACAGAGTGAATCTATATGAAATCATCCGATAAAATGTTCTTTAACAAAGAGAGACAAAAATCTGAGCGTATCAAACAAGCTGTTAGAGTTACTATAAATGGTTTATTAGTTAACTTATTGCTAGTAATCTTAAAAATATTTGCAGGTATATTTGGAAGAAGTAGTGCTATGATTGCAGATGGTATCCATTCTCTATCAGATACTTTATCAGATACTTTATTACTATTTGGTTTTAGATATGTAGATAGGCCACCGGATAAAACCCATAATTACGGACATGGTAAAATTGAAACTCTACTCACAATAACTGTCAGTTTAATAATTATTGTCACCGGATTTGTGATTTTAGCAAACAGTAGTTCTTTGATTATTTCACATATTTTAGGTCAAGATGTATTGACGAGGCCCAACTGGATAGCCTTAGTAGCCGCTGTTTTTTCAATTATTAGTAAAGAAATCCTCTTTCGAATTAATAAGAGTATAGGAGAGAAAACAAACAATGAAGCTCTCTTAGCTAATGCTTGGCATCATCGAAGCGATTCATTGTCTTCATTGGCAACTTTATTGGGTGTAGGTTTTGCAGTAATTTATGGGAGTAATTTAATTATACTGGATCCAATTGCTGCAGTTTTAGTCTCTTTGTTTATCATATGGTTTGGAGCGAGTATGATCGTCAAAAACATCCGGGAAATGGTAGAAACATCAATAGGACAAGAGAAGGAAAAAGATATTATTAATACAATAAACTCTGTGGAGGGTGTGATAGGATTCCATAAGCTAAGAACAAGGAAGATTGGCAACTACTTTGGTTTAGATGTTCACATCGAAGTTAACCGTTATTTGAATGTAATTCAAGCTCATGACATAGCAACAAATATCGAAAAAATGATAAAATGTAAGTTTGGGGAAAATAATGTGATATCAGTTCATATTGAACCTTTTGAAAAAGTAGAAGTATAGAGCAACTCTCTAATTGACAACTAATTTATTCTTATAGTTACCTATTACATCTAAAAGCGTACAGTTATGATTTTATGGCACACTATTTACCTTCATGCTGCAGGTAAAAATCTAAGAATTGCTGTGGACTGAGATTTTTCTCATTGTTAAGATGACTAATGAAAATTCCTAAAAGCCTTACCCCTTTATCCCTTTTGTAGTTTGTTTCCAAAAGTTTTTTTGCTGCAATTATGATTTGCTCTTCTTCATTTATATAATTATTGACCGATAAACTTCTTGTGTTCAGCATAAAATCGCTGTACTTAATTTTTAATGTAATTGTTTTCCCTTGTAAATTGTTCCTCTTTAATTCTGCAGCTATTTCAATTGCTAATCCTTCCAAAACTTTATTCATCTCCCATATATCAAATGTATCATTTGCCAAGGTTCTTTCTTTGCCTAAGGATTTCCTCTGATAACTGGTATTTACAGGTCTATTATCAATTCCTCGTATTATATCATGAAAAAATTTACCAGCTTGACCGAAGTGTTTAGTTAGTTCTGATAAAGATCTTCCTTTTAGATCCTTCCCGTTATTAATACCTAATTTGAACATTTTTTGCTCAGTTACATTTCCAATTCCATAAAACTTTCTTATTTCGAGTTCTTCAAGAAGTTTTGGAGCTTGTCTTTTGGTGATAATTGTAAGTCCATCAGGTTTTTCCATATCAGAAGCAAGTTTTGCGAGGAATTTATTATAAGATACACCAGCGGAGGCTGTAAGGTGTAACTCATTTTTTATTCTTGATCTTATATTCTGTGCAATTTTTACAGTGTCATTAAGGCCATTTGTTATTTCAGTAACATCTAAAAATGCCTCGTCAAGAGAGAGTCTTTCAACTTGTGGAGTTATCTCTAAAAGTATATCCATGAGTTGTTTGCTAATTTCCATGTAAACATTATACCTACCTGATAGAAATATACCTTGAGGGCATAATTTATGAGCCAGATAACTTGGCATGGCAGAGTGGATACCGAATTTTCGAGCTTCATAAGAGCAGGTTGAAACAACTCCTCTGCTTTGAGGAGATCCTCCGATAATTACTGGCTTACCGCGATATTGAGGATAATCACGTTGCTCTACAGCAGCGAAAAAAGCATCCATATCAATATGAATAATTCTTCTCTCAAGGTGCTTCATATGCGTATCCTTTGCAGATTATAAATTAACTAATCTTTGGCGTAGCTAAAGTTACTCTTCTTAATTGTTCATATACCTCGGAGTCTATGAATTGTTTGTTAGGTAATTGATATGCATGATCAAAAACAGAGCTATCATTTTTGTCCAAAATTCTAGGGTTTGCTCCACTTTGAAGAAGTGTCTTAATAACTTTAGGATTAGGATTAAATTTTGCGGCGAACATTAGGGCGGTAACACCATCGTTATTTTGTTCATTGACATTGGCTCCTGCATCAATCAATATCCGACAAACTTTATGATTATTATTACTCTTTGCTGCCCACATCAGAGCAGTCATACCGTCCTTATCTTTTTCGTCGATATTTGTTCCTGCTTTTATTAATAACTCACAAACTTGATAATACTTGTTTGACTCAGCAGCTATCATCAAAGCGTTTCGTTTTGTAGTGACTGTTTTTTTGTTTACCTTCGCTCCTCCCAGGATAATATTATTGATAATGTCAGGTTTTGCACTTTCTGCAGCAAGCATCAACTCTGTATAACTGCCTGGTTTTTTGTGACCATCAATTCTAAAGGATACTCTATCAATCAAGTATCCTATTATAAAAGCTATTACCGGACCAAGCGTTATGCTGGTAATAAAACCACGCCAAAAAAAGTTTTCCCGTTTACTATCCCAGTAAAATCCCATAGCTATAGATGTTACCAATATAATAGATGAATTTAAGAATGATAAAGATTGAAGGTTGCCTGTAACTATTAAGAATAAGAGTCCTAAAATCATAGTTGAATATCTTTAATTATTTATTAATTTGCGAACAGGGAATTTATTCCCTGTTCGCAACGGTTAAAGGTTTACGCAGTTATTGGTATCACAGCGTTAGGTTCAAATACCTGGAAAGTGAAACTTTCTGTCAGATAGAGAGACACTTCTTTATTTGTTGAATTTTCATATCCGACACAAAAATCCTGTCCTAAAGATAGTTCAAAATCTCCGCCTCTAAGAGAAACCAGAAGTCCGGATTTGAGAAAATGAGATAAAACTACTGGTCCTTGAAGTAATTTTTCTAGTTGCTCTCTCTTAGAGCAGCCACAACTAGTCAAATAGCTAAATTCTTGCCATAAATCAGGTGAAAGTACTAAAGCATAAGGGCCTTCAATAGCCAGTTCTTTAAATTTATATATAGCTTGAATAATTTTGTCTGTCCATTTGGAGGTGTCTTTTGGTAAGATTTGCGGAGAATTTTCTGTTTCTAGCAATCCTTTTATACCGGATTTTTTCAACCCATTATATATTATATTTTCTTCAAAGAAAGCTATCTTTTGTGCTGCATTTTCTAAACTCTCTAGATCTGGGTCTTTTGCTCCACGAGCAATATCATCAAGTTCCCAGATATTAAGCTTAAAACTAACTCTGGGTTCCAGAACCGGTAATGATTCACGAATTCCATAATTAATATTACTTGAGTCTTTTTCCATTTTCATTCTGCCAGTCGACACAGATTCAAAATCCAAACCAAATGGACCGGAGAGATCTACTACTCCTCGGGCAGAAAGGAATTGTTTAAGCGATATTTTTGCTTGGTCGTCAATTTCGTCCCACGCGTTTTCATGTATAGGTGCTAAGTGTCTTCTTAAAAAATCCATAATTTACTCTCCTTATTTTAGTTTTCTAATATTTAAATCGGACTTATTATTTGGCCTGTCCTCGTCACTATCTTCCAACTCGGTTACCGGTGTATCAGTAAAAAGATATGTCCGCAGTTCTTTGTCCCATCCCGGCATATTCCTTCTTAACCATTCAATCATCATTACTGCATGCTCAATTTCTTCATCCCTGTTGTGAGCAACGATTTTTTTTAACTCCTCATCGGTTGTTGTCACAACACGTTGGTGATACCAATCTACAGCTTCAATTTCTTCTTTTAAACTATTCAATGCCCTTGAAAAGTCACGATCTTTACTCTTTAACTCCTCTACAGGTTCGTGATAACTACTCATAATAATTCCTCCTTAATTGATTAAGTTATGTTTATAATTTTATATAGCTTATCTATTATTAAAGTTTGTGTAATGGGAATTGGGGTTGTCTGGAAGTCCATTTACTTAAATATTCTTATAATACTCCTCTTTAAAAATTTACGATATATATCGGTAAAAGATCACATAAATACTAACTATCTCAAGACATAATATTTCAAGATAAATGTCTATAAATAATTATCAATAGATTGACTGCCGATTGATTATTTTTTATCATTATACAATACAATCACTAAAGACAAGATACAACTATTATCAACAAAGTCCAGAAAAATTTGTAAAAAACCACCGCTGATAAAACATCATAGCTGAGTTAGTTAAAGTTTTTTACTTCCTGATATCAACCTTAAAAAACGTATTTATCTGCAATGGAGTAATGCTGAGAAACTCTATGATTCCAATAATATGCTCAATTTATATCCATGAGCTTAGTTAGTTTATGTTCTCAGTCCCAAAAAATTATCTCGTTTTCGATTTCAAAAATATTTCTTTTTTATTGACAGCAATAGTGCTAGTACATGTCAATTAACGCAAAACATGGAGGTAATAAATTATGGATAAGATGGAAAAAAAAAGATCGATTCTAAAATCAGATTTTGTGAATTTACAAAACACTATTACTGATCAGGCAAAAGGGATAGCAGTACCATGTTTACAGAAAGAAGTATTGAGTGAAGAAACTTTAATCACGTTGCCCGAAATAGATAGAGGTGTGATAAAAAATAACAATGTTTTTGATTGCTTGATGGGACGTCGTAGCCGTCGCAAATTATCGAAAGGGAATATGTCTTTGTTTGAATTATCGTATTTACTTTTTCTAACTCAAGGAGTACAAAGAAAATTTAAGAAAGGAGAAGATTATCAAGTTACTATTCGTACTGTACCATCAGCTGGAGCAAGGCATCCGTTAGAGACCTATATTTTATCAAATAGAATTAAGGGTTTAGCAAAAGGTATTTATCGATACCAACCTCTAGATCATCAATTAGTTCGTCTCAATCAACTTACGCTTTCTGAAGAAAGATTAACTGAAGCAGTCAAAGGACAACAATTTATAGCTGAAGCAAACGCAGTCTTTGTTTGGAGTGCAATACCCTATAAAACAGAATGGCGTTATGGTTCCGAAGCTTCTAAGTTAATACTATTGGATGTTGGTCATGTATGTCAAAATCTTTATATTGCTACAGAATCTTTAGGACTTGGAACTTGTGGTATTGCGGCTTATGATCAAGATAAGATTGATAACTTATTATCTCTTGACGGTATTGAAGAAATGGTTGTATACTTAGCCCCTGTAGGTGTATCTAACGCTTAGTAGTTTTTAATATTAGTTTAAGGTTGAAAAATGGAGATAAACAGAGAAGAAATATTTTCAGTCACTGAAGTTAGTAATTTAGTAAAGAATATAATAGACGCAAATCTTCCTTTTTTGTGGATAGAGGGAGAAGTTTCGAATTATGTAGCACATTCATCCGGACATATTTATTTTTCTCTAAAAGATAATAGTAGTGTTATTAGATGTGCTTGTTTTCGTCAATATAATAGAATGTTAACTTATAAACCTAAGAATGGCGAGAAAGTTATATCTTTTGGGAAAATTGATGTATACGAAAAGACTGGAACTTATCAATTAATAGTGAGAAACATGTTGCCTGCAGGCATAGGAGAGCTTCAGGTTAAGTATTTGGCTTTAAAAAAAAAGTTAGAAGAAGAAGGACTTTTTTCAAAGATACATAAAAAAGCACTCCCTTTATATCCTGAGAAAGTTGGTGTCATAACATCTCCGACCGGAGCAGCTATTCAAGATATAATAAATGTTGTCACGAGACGTTATCCGCATAAAATGTACCTATTCCCTGCAGCTGTACAAGGTGACAGTGCGATTGGAGACTTGATAACCGGTATCGAATACTTTAACAAATTCTTTCCTGTTGATCTAATTATTATTGGTCGCGGTGGAGGTTCTCAAGAAGATCTTTTTTGCTTTAATGACGAAAGATTAGCCAGAGCAATCTTTTCGTCTAAAATACCAATAATATCAGCAGTTGGACATGAGATAGATTTTACGATATCTGACTTTGTAGCTGATGTAAGAGCACCAACTCCTTCTGCAGCTGCCGAAATTGTTGTTCCTAATAAAGAGGATCTAGCAGATAAGATAAGAGCTCACCAAAAATATTTGTGCAATCAAACAGAAAAGTATTTATTTTATTACCGAGACAAGATTTCATATAACACAAAAATTCTTTATCAATGGCATCCCAGAAATGTTTTATATAAACACCAGCAAAGGCTTGATGAAGCTATAGCGTCTTTTAATTATCACTTGGATTTTACCAAGAAGCTTAGACAGGAACTAGACAAAATGACTCAACATTTTTTACGGGCGATTAATAAATATTCGTTGGGAACAGTATATGCCAAAAGACTAACCTTAGATAATTGTGAAAACAGGATTATTAACAGCGTTCAGAAATGCATAGATAAAAAGAAACTGTTATTAGAAAGTTATAAAGAACAGCTAATGTCACTTTCTCCTCAAATAGCAATGCAAAAAGGTTATGCTCTTATACGAAAGGATAGAAATACTGTGAAGTCAGTATACTCTTTAAATCTGAAAGATCGCGTAGAGATTATTTTCATAGACGGAACTTGCCAATGTATAGTAGAGGAAGTTAAGATTGATAATTCATCAGAAAAAAATTAAGTCATTGATAAGAAATATTCCGACCTATCAGTTCAGATTATTAATTGTTACACTGGTGCTTGTAATATGTAATTGGATTTCTTTAAGTGCTGAGATTAAATCGTTATGGGTTACTGCTTGGGACCTAAATTGTCCTGATAAAATTGATAGAGTCGTAGAATTTGCTCAAGAAAATAACATCTCGCAACTATTGGTTCATGCAAGATATCGTGGGGATGCTCTATATCAGCCAAATAGGATCTACGACACTTTCTTTAACCCCGAACCAAGAAGCTATATATTAGCAGATGATATTTTTGATCCTTTAGCCTATATAATAAACAGAACGCGAGGTACAAATATTGAAATTCATGCATGGGTAACAGTATTTGTAGTTACACCTCGAATTATAGATAACTTATCTCTAAAGCATGTATACTTTACTCATCCTCATTGGATCACAAGGGATATTTTTGGAAATCAGATGTCGATTAATAGTCATGAAGGAGCTTATTTAGATCCAGGAATTCCGGAAGTTCAAGACTATTTGATTGATGTATTTAAAGATATTGTTATAAATTATAATATCGCAGGAATACATTTAGACTATATCAGATATCCTGATAGTCAATATGGTTATGCTGAGCTTGCTAAAGAACAGTATTATGAAATGACTCATAATGTTGGTATTAAAATTTGGAAACAAAAGCAAATAACACGTTTTGTTCGTCGCTGTTATGCTGAAGTTAAATCTCTAGATCCACAAATAATTGTTTCTGCAGCAACTGTAAGCGATTTAGACAGGGCAAAAAACAGGTACTCACAAAACTGGACAAACTGGCTTGATGAACAGATAATTGACTACGCTTATAGTATGACCTATGGATTAGAAGACCATATTGTTGAAAATGAGCTGAAAAATTTCAAAAACTGGAACGATAGAATCATTGTTGGCTTGAGAGCATGGGACGAAGCAGAAAGAAGATACTTCTCGAAGGATGTAGTCTCAAAAATAGATATAATTAGAAGGAACGATTATTTAGGATTATCATTGTTTTCTTTTTATGGGTTACATAAGTTGATGGATTATAAATTGAAAAATTCTTTGATGACCATTCCTAGCTTCAGTCCTGACTCTGATAGAGTAAAACCAATTAGTAAAAACTATATTTTCGGCTATGTTAAAGATGGGAACGGTGATAAATTGAATAATGTCAAAGTTATTTTGAAAAATGGAGAAACAACTTTGAGTGATAACAATGGTTTTTTTATGTTTCCCAGTATCAAACCCGGTTCTAACAGATTCAAAGCAGAAATAGGCGTAAATGTATTTTTTTCAGATTATTTTTATGTGCCAAATATATTTAACGTTAACAGTGCAAGATACGATATCGTCTTTTGGACCTTGAAATAGTCAATAGTTCACCAATATTAACGAGAAGCAATTCATTATTAGGAGATGTAAAATGAGGATTGACATGATATTGAATAAGTTATGTTTTGTTAAAAGTCGTAATATCGCTAAGACTCTTTGTGATAAAGGAATGGTTTTAATAAATGATCAACCTGCAAAAGCAAGCAACATGGTAAACGAAGATGACATCATAACTTTTTCAATTTACGATTATCGGACTGTTGTGAAAATTTTAGCTATTCCTAAAAGGAATGTTCCCAAAAAGGATAGTGGAGAGTATTATACCATAATATCACGAGATAGATTTGAAAAACACAAATGATGTAATAGGATTTTTATCTTTAGGTATTTGAGCAAATAATCAGCATTTTTTTGGGAGTAATGTTAATCTATTAACTTCATAAGACCTTTACGGTTTGAACTCCTAACCTCAATGTATCAT
>PWOA01000084.1 GCA_003564155.1 Candidatus Cloacimonadota bacterium | reverse complement strand
TGTGTTCAGAGCATCTTGCTCTGATTGCGATTCATAAAACTGATTAGATTACTAACAAATACTATCTCAGACATAGCATAACTCATAGTAACTGCAACTCTTACAGATACCTTTATTGATAACCGGGGGAATTTCTTCTTGTGAGATCAGAGATTGAATGTCGGCAAGTATTTTATCCAATTTCTTTTCATCTTCCTCTGTAAGAGAAACTTTATTTTTCTGTCTCATCTTCGGATAGACAAGCTCACCGGAAATACCTTCAACCCCTTTTAATTTCAGATAATAGAGATAGTATTTCAACTGCCAGATATGTGCCTTCTCCATCTTAGCCGACTTCTTTATCTCTCTGACTACACCATCAGAGCCGATAAAGTCGATCTTTATCGGTCCAATGGCAATCTCTTTCTTTTCTCTGGCATAAGAGTTTTCGTGAATCATCTTCCCAATCTCCACCATTTCAGATGTATGTTCCATATTTATCTGATGAGAGAAAAGCCAAAGTTCTCTTTTACAAACAAAATAATAGTTAATCTGTGTAGCAATGATCTCGACTTCGTTCATAGTTTACCTTATCAAAGAATACCATTAATGTTTTCAATCTCTTCATATTCATCTGTATTTAGTCCGATCTCACTGTTATACTTACATTTTGCAACCAGAACGCTCTCAGTAACTGCCTTGTCATCTTTCAGGTAGGCAAATCTTTCAATTGATATCCATTCATTTTTCCTTAGCCATCTATAGGTTGATTGATGTAAACCAACCATCAACGAATCAGCGCCAATAATGTCACCTTCGGTATACCTGCTCTCATATTCATTGTAGAACCTGGCAGGTAATACCTTGATATTGGTAAACATTTTATAGAAATCTTCTTCATTTTCTTTATGCTCTTGATAGGGTTGTAAATTGCTCAGCGAAGCTTCAAAAAGTATCTTTGTATCTTGAAACTCCTTTAGCTCTTTATCAGTCCAACAAGGATAGACTTCATCTAACATATCTTGAATCATTGATTCATCAAGAAGGTGGACTCTCTTTAACACTTCTAATGTTTTAGCAGATGTTTCTTTTGAATATATTATGTTATTAACACCGGAGCTTACTGAACAGACGAAAATATTACACGGTTCTTTTTCAACATTTCTATTTACTCTGCCAAACCTCTGTAATAAAGCATCCAGAGGTGCACCTTCTGTTATCATAAAATCATAATCAATATCAAGGCTTACTTCTATAGCCTGAGTACCTATTAAAAAGCGGGTAGTTTCGTCAAATACATCCTTTTCTTTATTCATTCTATCGGAACCGGTAAATCTGCCGTGAAGTAAACAACATTTTAATTCAGAGTATCTTTCTCTTATTAATCTATAACATTCCTGAGCTTTTTTTACCGTATTACAAACGATAATAACCCGTTTGCCTTCAAATAGAGGGCTTAACTCATTAATAGCCTGAGAAACATCTCCATCATAGACATTGATTATATGCCTTCTCATACTCTTCAACACTTTTCCTTGTGCTTTAATCTTGGTGGTATTACCCAGAGTTCTTCTAAGCTCTTCGATCATAAAAGTTGGTAATGTTGCCGTCATAATAAATATCCGGCATTTCATTCTCTTGACTAGAAAGTTCAGCATCACCACAATCTGAGCAAATGTAACAGTATCATAAGCATGAATTTCATCGAAGATTAGTTTTGCTCCGGCTAAATTGACAATACCTATCTCAAATCCTTTTACACCGAAAAAGTGTTTAAGAATCTGAAAAGGTGTTACTATTTGCAGAGGGTAAATCAGTTTATTATACAGATTAAGTTTTTCATATATGATTTCCAATCCTTCAGCCTGATGATTCAATAAGCTATAAAGATAGTGCTGCAGGTTACCGTGCTGCAAGCCAATAAACCGGGCTTTTTCTGCATTTTCCTGTCTTTCCATACATCTACATAGCCTTTTATGCATAGCATTTATGGAAGCTGTATATGGGAGTATATAAAATACTCTTCCACTTGATGATTCAGTCTGTCTATATACCCAGCCTATGGCACTTTCGGTTTTGCCCGACCCTGTTGGTGCTATCAGAAGAACATTTTCATCAGTATCCCAACAATTTTTCTGATGTTTATACGGACTTCTAATATCCTTTAGGAAGCTAAAATGCCTCTTCTGTAGTAACGGGAGAGACTTGATTTTAGCCGAGCCGTAATGGTCACACATTTTCATGGCTCCCAGTAATAATAGGTTTTGTAGATACTCAATGGAGCTTATGTTATAGCTGCAAGGTTTTTTAGCATATTGCTCTACAGGATGCTGTATCTGCTGATAAACAATTCTTTTCATAGGTATATTTATTCCATTATTTATTAGCTTATGCGAAATAAACTCTAATATAGCGGTAATATCTTTTTTTGAGATTCTCCTGAGATTTTCGTATATGTCTTCAGGATGGTAACGACACTCGTCGTCCATAAGTGCTTTTTCAAATTCGAGTTCCTCTGTATTCTTATGTCTCTTCTTTAATTCGTTAAAAGACTTATGATGAGCCAGTATTACCTTCTGGATCAATTCGAGGTTTTTCGGATCTAAATCGAGCTTGTTACTATAGCATACAGAATAGACTTCGTGTCTTTGATTAGACCATTTGTTTTTCTCTTTTCTGAGAATTTTCTGAAATTCGGGATGTATTTTTCCAAAATCATGAAAAAGTACAGCAATAGTTAGCAATTTGCCGAAGTCACCTAAGTTACTAACCTTAGATAACTCCGGTATTGCTTTGCTTAACTCCTTACAAACTGTTAAACAGTTTCGTATATGTTCTTGTAATGCTGTTCCGTCAGTTTTTGCCAGTAACATTTATCTACTCTCGGGAATAATTATCTCAGTTCCTGCCAATAAACATCCCAATGTCTCTTTCCATCAATCTTGTCTTCAAAACCTGATGCATTTACCTGCCAGCTTTTACTTTTCCCTAACTTTTCATCGCCTCCATCTAAAATAAAGTAGGGTTGGGTTCCAATGTTTCTACGGGGCAAGTTATTAC
>PWOA01000007.1 GCA_003564155.1 Candidatus Cloacimonadota bacterium | reverse complement strand
TCTGCATTTTAATGAGAGACTAGTTGCCACAGGAAGAGCAACGTTTATTAAATAATAGTTGACTAGGAGTATTTTTTGAGTGGATGTTAATATTTGAGAGGCTATCGTGATATACATTCGGACAAACAATGGTATATTTGAAAAGTTCTCAACGTTGAAATAAGGTTATATAGCGAATTAGCGTACTAAAAGATGATTGAGCGGAGATGCCGGTTTAAGTGATTTTGATATCCTTAGGAAAAAACCGAATAAATTAGTTTCTCTTGACATAAAGCTGACTTCACACAGGTATATATTTAAAAATTGTTGAAGTAAGGAGATCTCAAGGATTAAGATGAGAAAGATAGTTTTAACAACATCTCTGATAGGTTTGATTGCATTGCTTTTTATCATGTATATTTTATTTTCTAAACCTTTTCAATCAAGAATAGATGATGAATCATTGAAAATAAGTCTGGGTGAAGGCACATCACCTGGTAGTATGATATTTGTAGAAGGGGGAGAATTACACTCTGGATTTAATGTATCCTCGTTTTATATAGGTCAGAACCTTGTAACTCAGGAAGAGTATGCAAGGATAATGAACAATAATCCTTCATATTTTCTTAATATTATACCATATAGGCCTCACCTCCCGGTAGAGCAAGTTAGTTGGTATAATGCAATAGAGTATTGTAACCGTTTGAGCATTGAAGGTAACCTAAAACCATATTATATTTATATTGATGAACATGGTAATCATGGATCAAATCCAGATGTTTGGCCAGATGGTTGGGATGTTGGTTGGGATAATAGCAGTAATATTCGTCGAGATTATGAAGCTGATGGTTTTCGACTTCCTACGAATTTTGAATGGGAGTTTGCTGCTAGAGGAGGGATACTTGCACAAGAAAGTGATACTTATAATTACAAGTATGCCGGTACTGACTATGAAATAGAATTATCAGAATATGCTTGGTATAATATCAATTCTGATAATCGAACCCATACTGTCGGAACAAAACATCCTAATGAACTTGGTATTTATGATATGAGCGGTAATTTATGGGAATGGATTTGTACACCCGAAGGTAAACCAGGTCGTTATACGCGTGGTGGTGCTTGGTATTTTGACCATAATTATTGTGCGATAGAATATACAAGTTTTAGTGATATTAATCGAGGATCTTCGTTTATTGGATTTCGAGTTTATAGAAGTTCAACGGATAAGTAATAAAAATGATCTACTTAATTTCTCCTCGAATTAGTATCAGCAATTATCTTTTCTCAAGAACAAAAAAAATATGGTATGGATTCAGGGTTGGTCGCAGTTTCATTTTAATATAGAAATGTTTACTTAGCATATTACAAACTGTTTTAACAGAATACCCTTTTTTACCGACTTCCCAATAATGGTATCCATTAAATTTATGTTTCTTAAAGAATGGTGGTATTCTTAGTAAAATGCTTGTCATTTTTCGTTTTACAACCTTTGAAATAGTTGTGTTATTAACCACGATTTCAAGTTTGAAAAAAGATGGATATGGTAAAGAGATGATAACATATTTTTTTGTAACTCTTTTTAGCTCTGTCATTGCTCTTTCCGTATCTTCCCAAGGGATATGTTCCAAAACTTCATAAGCAGTTATCAAATCAAAGGAACTATCACTAAATGGCAGGTTTCTGATGTCGGCAGTATAATCGGGTTCTAGATGTTTATTGAAATCACATGTGGTTATATTTAATCCACTTTGTCGAATATAATTGCTCACTAATTTATTGCCACAACCAATTTCAAGTATTCTTCCTGGCATAAGATCTAAAATCAATTCTATCTGATAGAAATAAGAAATAAACCCTTGTAGATTGACGTATTTACCATAGTAGTGGGTTTTGTTTATTAAAGATTGTTTGTCTTTTATACTTTTCAATTAAATATACCCTCGAAAAATAAGCTTATGACTTATATATTATCGTTTTTATTGTATTATTGATATCCGGTGATATCCGGAGAAAGTAGATAATGGCTAAGTATGTAACAGTAACCATTAAACTACGAATAGTCAAGTCTAAATACATTGGAGATATAGTGTTTAACGAAGTTGACAACAAGTAAGTTCCGACAGTAATGGCTACAATAAGTAAATATTTATAGTTAAAAGGTTGAAAATTGAACTTCGTCCAAAGAAATGCCCAGATCAGGATGTTGTAAATTAATTTAGATACTGCAGATGCAATCGCTGCACCAATTATTCCCCAGGCAGGTATTAGAATCAAATTAGTAACCACAATAATTACAAAAAATAAGACAATAAACCATGTTAAGTAACGATAATAAGGGGAGGTATGAATTATGTTTTTACCAACTCCAGTTGCCATATCAAACAGGTTTGCAATACCAATAAATAAAATCACATAGCGTCCTGCCTCATACTCAGGGCCAATTATTTTAAACACATTGTCAATATTTGCCCAAAGGCCACAAATAATTAATGAGCCTATAACAGTCAAGATTAAACTACTTCTCCTATAGATATCATTAATAGTTGATATGTTTTCCGATTTCCAAGCGTCTGAAATGACTATTGTAGAAATATTTCTGATGGAACGAGCGGGGATATTTGCTAACGTACCGAAATACATAGTGATAGCGTAAATTCCTGTAAAACTCAGACCTAGGAAATGATTAATCATTAGCAGATCTATATTAACAATTAAGATACCGGAAAAGCCGCTTATTATTCCGTACATACTCATATTGATAATATTTTTAGCTAGGCTTTTCGTAATGAATTTATTCCCCCACTTTAAATTGAACTGACCTTCTTTTATGAGAGCTATAATCAATAATATGGGAGGTAGTCCGATAGAAATAACATATAATCTGACTAACATATCAAAGTCAATCAGTTCCAGGAAATAGCTAGTCACGCAGATAAGAATAAATATTCTCTGCCATACATCCTTTAGTAATGTTCCTTTGACTGCATTATAAAGTACTTTATAGTATGTTTCCAGGGTATTAAACAATAGTGTGAAAAATATCAAGGGTATAAGATAATAAAAGTAATCAACAAATAATGCAGATTTATCTTGATAAGCTGCAACTATCCACGGTTTTAATATTACCAATGCAGCAATAAAGAAAATATAACCGGCTAAACTTATCAATAACGATAAGCATAGGAATCCATTATGACCTTTTTCTTTATCTCGAAAATATGGGAACAGCCTAATTGTCGGTGAATAAAAGCCAAGGCTAGCAAATTGTGAAATTAAGATTGCAACAGACAAGAGCAATCTTAATAATCCTACTTGTTCAGTGGTAAACACTATTGGGAATAAGATACCGGTAGTAATAAAACCGAGTACAACACCTAAATACAAATAGACGGTACCAGTTATACTTTGTCTTTTAATGATTCCCATTGCTGAAATAGTGTTAGTAGAAAAATAAAATGAATTATTATTGCTTACTTTAAGCGATAATCTAAAAATTTATCTCTTTTTCAATAGATATACTCGTTAACCTGTTAAGTCTTCGGGTTTGATTAACCAGTAATTCACCTATTAAACCAATAGAAAAAAATTGTAAACCTACAACAATCAATAAAATACTCATAAATAATAAAGGACGGTCGCTGAGTGGTATACCATAAAAAAACTTTAGAACGGTAAGATATAAACCAATAATAAAACCTGATGACGAGAATACCATTCCTAAACCACCAAATAAGTATAAGGGACTTCTAATATAGTTAGTAATTAATTTAACGGTCAAGAGATCAAAAAATCCTCTTAGATATCTTTCTCTACCAAATTTTGTTTTACCATGTTTACGGGCTCTATGTTTAACCGGAATTTCTGTGATTTTAAAACCTTTTGCAGCAGCTAAAACCGGAATATAACGGTGAAGTTCTCCATAAATATCGAATTCAGTTATAACTTGAGATCTATATAATTTAAAACCGCAATTATAATCATGGAGACGAATACCAAAAAGAACAGAAGTAGTTAGATTATACAGGTAAGAAGATATTCTTCTGATAAAAGGATCTTTACGTTTCTTTTTCCATCCGGAAACAAGATCATAACCTTCTTCAATTTTTTTTATAAATAATGGAATTTCTTCTGGTGAATCTTGCAAGTCGCTGTCAATAGTAAAAACATAGTTCCCGGTAACTTTTTCAAAACCTGTTTGTAATGCTGCAGATTTACCAAAATTGGTTCTTAATTTAACAATTTTTACAGTTTTATCTTGATGCGCTAAATAAGATAAAACCTCAAAACTATTATCGGTGCTACCATCATCGATAAAAATTATTTCATGGTTGTAAATATCTAACTCTTTTTTTATTTCACTATAGAGTTGCTGCAAGCTTTGTTCTTCATTATAAACAGGTACGATGAACGATATTTTCAATTAATCCTCCTCAAATCATAATAGATCATTTGAACTTTTAAAAATTAACAGGAATGATGATAGAAGCTAATGACATTATTATAGCGGTAAAAATCGGCAATTTAATGTTATCATCTATTGGTATTTTAGATAGTTCTGCAAATGTAGCTGCTATAGCACCAACGAATGCCATAGTGGGATGGATAGAATATATCAGGGCAAAAATGAAACAAGAAACAAAACAGGCAAGACTACCTTCAAAACTCTTATAATTATTTTTTAATTTCCGTTTGCCGAAACGAATACCGGCTACGGCGGCAAAAGTATCCCCTAAAGCTAAAAAACTAAGAGAAATGAAAGCAATGTCATGCGGGAAAAGAGTTATAGTAAAAACACTGGAAGTCAATAGATATGAAGCGCCAGTCAGGTTTGCTACCTCATGCTTACGAAGCATAATACCAAATATACGATAAAATATTTTTTTGGCAGTTTTGTGTTCTAATCGAAACAACTCAATAATAACTGCAATTAAAGCTAATGGAAGCAATACAGTAACAGTTAGTGATTTATCATAATTAAAAATATAACGATACGAAAGAGGCAGTATTATAGATGCAACGTGGACAGACTTTCGATAAATCTCTTTTGTCTCATGTTTACTCAGGATAGGTGTTATTTTTTTTGGAGCTTTATGTTGCATAATTTCCGATATTCCATCAAGACATAACTTGCTTTATTCAGTTAATATATTTAGATACTTATCTTACTCAAAACAAATGCTGTTGCCATCTCAGCTACCAGTTTCGGATCACCTTTGACAACGGCTTTAAACAAATATGTTAGAGAGATATCTTCAGCCGGCAGCCCTTTACATATATTAGATATCTTATTTAACCTTTCATCCGGAGCATTTAGAACTTTTTCTTTAATCTTATACATGAATCTATGTTTTGAGCCCAAAACGCGTTCCCATTCCTGAGAATATTTCTTGAGAATTTTAGTGCTATAGTCATTCTTAAGAATAGCTTCCGCTGCAACTTCACCTGCGATTTTCCCAGCTACCATTGCCTGCTTTATTCCACCACCGGTTACAGGGTTTACTTGTCTGGCAGCATCTCCGACAAGCATAACATTGTCCGCAACAATTTTATCTAATGTGTTTGCAATGGGAACTCCACTATATACAGTATAACTTATGGATGCTTCGGGAAAATGTATTTTAATGAATTCATCCAGATAATCTTGAGCAGGTTTGTTTTGGGCAAAATTACCGGTAATACCGATACCGACATTAGCAGAATTACTTGATTTGTGGAATACCCAAACGTAACCTCCAGGAGCAATTTTATTGCCAAAATAAAATGATATCATTTCACTATCTAACTGAATATTATTAATTCTATATTGAGTACTTGATGATATATCATTAAGTTTAAGAGTAGTGTCTATACCTGCCCATCTACCTACTCGGGATTCGACTCCATCGGCTCCTATGACTATTTTGCAGGTCACGTACCTCTGTAGACCTTTGTAGGTAAAAAAAACTTTCATCTTACCATCAGATGTTTTTTTAATTCCTGTGACATCGGCCTTTGTAAGCATCTCTGCTCCTTTTTGGCAAGCTATATCACAAAGAGCAGAATCGAAGACTCGCCTTTCTAATACATAACCTTCGACTTTAGATCGCATATCTAAATGATTGCCGTCTGGGGTATATAGCCTGGCTTTTCTTATCCTTGATGAAATAAATCTCTCATCGATGTTAATAAAAGCATCTAACCCTCCTCCGGAAATACCCTCTGCACATCTGACCGGTATTCCGGCTTCTCTGTCTCTTTCTAAAATTAAAGTCGAAAGGTTATTTTCGGCTGAAAACCTGGCAGTTACGCTACCTCCCGGTCCAGCGCCGACGACGATAACGTCATATTCTTTTTCGATATTAGGCAAAAGAGTTAGGTCAATAGTCGTTTCATCTTCTTTTGGAGAATTATTTTCAAATCCTCTAACGATTGCCATAGCGGGACATACTATGAGACACTTATTACAATCAATACATTTCATGTTATTAATTTCGACTTTATGTTCTGAAATAGTTACTGCATCTACGGGGCATACAGAAGCACAAACCCCACAAATATCACATTTATTCCAAATTACTTTCATATGTTTTACCGCCTTAATTAGTAATTTATCATTGTTTATCGTATCGCTCAAAATAGTTTTGAGTATATCTCCTTAAGAAACTTAACTTATACTTGATTTTTTAGTATCAATAATTGCCATTTTACCGTTACACCGATAAGTGAAAACAACATCATAATTTTCTCCGGGCAGGTACTCTTTTAGACTGAAATTTACGGCGTCTGGCATAGTTTGGTGTATTTTAATATTTTTCACTAAGAATGTAGGTATTGGTGCGTCTTCACCGAAAGGGCTATAATTCATTATGAGATTCTTTAGTGAAGGAATATCTTCTTTGTTGACCTCCAGATCAATCGGAATCTTCTTCCCGTTGAGAATAACATCTTTTTGAGTCTCTGCATATTGAGCGAATAAATTCCTAAATGAAGACAACATATCAACAGAAGAAATAAAACCGGCTGCACAATTATGACCTCCAAATTGACATAATGTTTCTTTACAATAATCTAAAGCATCAACGAAATTAAACGGTTTTATACATTTACATTCACCTAAAACCAGAGAACCTTTAATCTTAATATAAATAACCGGAATTTTGAAAAGATAACACATGTAATTAACTGCCCAGCCTGAATGAATAAGAGGTATCTCATCCTTTTCGTCAATATAAATATAAAACAGATCTTTGTTCTCAGGGGATATACTTTCTAATAATTTTCGCACGTTGGTTAGACTAGATTCGTATTCACTTCTACGTTTGAACAATTCTGTTACTACCTCACGTTGTTTATAGTCCGGAGCAAGTAGAAAATAGAGTGCTTTGTTCTCTCCATTAATATCTCTACCACAGCTTAAAAGCTTAGCCATATTATAGATGTAATGATTCTTATCAAAATAGGTAGTACATTTTTTAGAAATACAATTGGACCAAAGAGATAGAGGCCGATCAATCATTTTTTGCCAATTATCAAATACGACTTTACAGATTATTCTATTTATACCTACCATTGATCCTTTGTCAGCGATCGTACCGGTTGCTGTCCAAAAAATATATTTATCAGGAACAGTGATACCCAATAACTCGGATATAATGCTTACTAAGAAATATACTATGCCCACACCGGTTAACGTTTTATCAGGATATTGACAATCATCTCTTTTGGGATTGACAATAGCGTAAGCATTAGGTAAGTTTGAAGAACTTATCAAATGATGATCGGTAATGATTACTTCACATCCCATATCATTGAGTTTATTAACACCTTCAATCGATGTGACCCCGATGTCAACAGTTATAACTAGCGAAAAATTATTTTCATTAACACAGTTGATAAAAGACTCACTAATACCATGACTATCTGTAAGGCGATTTGGTATATAGTAATAGTGAGAATAGGAACCTATTTTGTCTAGAAAGTCAAAAAGTATGTAGGTTGAAGTTATACCATCAACATCATCATGCCCGAAAATAACAATTTTCTCATTGTTTTTTACAGCTTTTACAATTCTAGTTGCAGCTTTAAGAACATCTTTAATCAGTTTTTTATTTGGTATTTTATAGCCGAAGAAGGATTCATGATTGCCATTACCGTAATTATTATCATCAAGGTACTCTCGCGATTTGTCGAGGTGTTCAGATATTGATTCTCCTTTACGGGGAGCTACTTGCCAGTAGAACATAATGACTATTAATCTCTAAAACTTTCAAATTCGGCTTCTGGAATATCTCTGTCATCGATTTTTTTCTTTCTACTAGAGAAGAAATCAAATCCGGAAAACCCTATACTCAGAATCAGGCTTTCATCAGAATAGTCATGAAGGTCTACATCACCACGAACAACGTATTGGATAGCAAAATCAAGTTGACTATTAGGAGTTTGTAAAGGGACGGTAAATCCGAACGAAGCAGCAATTTCATCGAGATTTTTGTCATTCACTTTGAAAGGTAATGTCCTATAATATCCACCAATTCTTAGAGGAATTCTTCGGTGCCATTTTTCGTAACTCCAATGAGGTTCGTATGCAAGCCCTAGTGAAAATTTATAAGTATTGTCAGAGTCTTCATAAGATTTTGTCTGTGACCATAATTCATAATGGAAGTCGGAGGCGATACGGTAATTATAATTAAGACGCCATGCTAAACCTAAACCGAGATGATGTGGTGTCTCAAATTTTGCTTGTTCTATATCAAAAACCTTATGCCTGGTAACAACCTCTTGATCACCTTCAAGATTGGTAGGACTGGAGTATAAAGCTCCCAAAGAAACTTCACCAAAACTCCTGTTAAGACCAACACTGTATCCATAATTACTATAATTACGGTTCACTTCATACCAAGGGTCGATGAAAAAACCTGCTCCGACATATTCTTGTTTCCATGAATGGAATTGATGGCCTAATAAATAATCAAAAGAGAGACCCAAATTTACAAGTTCATGTTTATAACTCCAAAACAATGACCCTTTGTATATGTAAGATCTAACTCGATTTATTTCTGAAAAAGATAAGTCTGCTTCTTCCCATTTTTTGTCTTTTAGGTAAGTATCAATATTGCCGGAGAGATACGAGCTATAGTTAAATCCGATTCTATGGTTTGATAGCGGTATTGTTATATTAAAATAAGGGAAATAAATGCCATCATCTCTGAATTTATAACTACTATCATGGTAATAATAATAACCTGTGCTAATACCCGTTGAGAAATATACTTGGTTTAATGTCGTACTTAAGGAAGGATTGATAAAACTCGTATTTCTTCTAAATGTATCTCCAATACCGGCTCCACCCATACTCAAACTCAAAACATCTGTATTGTAATCCTGGATAGGGAAGCCCTTGAAAGAGAAAATGGAATTAGCTCTTAAGTCTGTTATAATCAATAAGTTTATAATGAAAGCTATAATTATTAGTTTATATCTCATATATCAATATCCTTTATCCATATTTATGTTCCATAAATCTATATTGTTTCTTATTGTCAATGTTTTGCTGAGAACGGATTCAATAATCGGTTATCACTTTAACTAGAAATAATAACCCTAAATATGTGATTATATGTCAAAGCATTATTATCTCATATTTGCAGTCATAAAGTTTTAACATATACTAGTAAAGATAAGAAGCATCTGTATCACTCAATATTAGCTTTATGGACTTATCTAGTGCTAATAAACATATTTTCTTTCATCGGCTTATACTGTGATATAATCTTGATATTATTCTTGAGGATAAAACAAGTAAATTGATTGACCGATATACGAGGACATAATCAATGAATACTATAAATAAATAATCATCAGAGGTAGAATGAATTATTACGAAATAGCTATTCCAGTTAGAATAGATAAGCTTTTTACTTATAAATGTGACCGGAATATTATGCCAGGTAGCCGTGTTTTGGTAGATTTTAACAATAAACTTATTTCCGGTTTCGTATGGTCAAGATTATCATCACCAAATATTAACCCGGATATTAGATACAAAAATATCATTGAGATAATAGATGACCGGTCTTTACTTGCTGAGGATTTACGGACGATAGCCGATTGGATGAGTAACTATTACTTTTGTAGCCGGGGAATTGTTTTATTGGCGATGCTGCCGACTGCCATACAACCTCAAATAGCGTTGGAAGTAAAGAGAAAAGAGTGTGCTGATGAACTTAACGATTCATTAAATGATATTGAAATTGAGATATTAAATTATTTGAGTTATGAAAAGTGGACTAACTTGAAAGATTTTAAAAAAAAGTATCCTAACTTACCGATTTACAAATATTTTGAACATTTGGAAGAGCTGAACCTTATTGAAGTCAAACGTCTTTGTGATCCCAAAATCAGACCTAAATACGCTAATTATATCTCAGCAGAAAAATCGGTACAAGATATCCCTAAACTAACGTCGAAACAGGATGAAGCATATAAATTGATTAAAGGTTTTCAACAAGACATCCCCTTATCATTGATTGCTGAAACAATTAGTTATTCAATTGTAAAAGCTTTAAAAAATAAAGGTCTAATCAATGTAGAAGCAAGAGTAGTCAAAGAAAAGATTAGCAACAACCAGGTTCAATGCAATAATAAAAAAATATCATTAACCGATGAACAACAAGAAGTTTTTTCAACTATCAAAAACAGCTTATTAACAGGAGAATATAAACCATTCCTTCTTCATGGGATTACCGGTAGCGGTAAGACAGAAATATATATTAGACTAATACGTGAATGTCTTTCGATCAACAAAAATGCCTTGGTGTTAGTGCCTGAAATAGCTCTAACCCCCCAAATGGAGCAGTGGTTTTATAACGCTTTCGGTGATATAATTGCTATACTTCACAGCCGTAAAAATGAACGACAACGTTGGGAAGAGTGGAAACGAATTAGAAGGGGTGAACGTAAAATTGTAATTGGTGCCCGGAGCGCTATTTTTGCACCCTTAGATAAAATTGGTATCATTATAGTTGATGAAGAACATGAAACAAGTTATAAACAGGATAAAGCTCCCCGTTATAATGCTAGAGACATAGCTGTTTTAAGAGGGAAAATAAATAACTCCATAGTTTTATTAGGAAGTGCCACCCCTTCCTTAGAATCCTTGCAAAATGTAGAATCAGGTAAATATCAACTTCTAAAACTCGATAACAGGCCTTTAAATATTAAACGGCCTGAAGTGATAATAGTAGACATGAAAAACGAAAACGAATCCAACAGAATAATATCGAAAATCCTTAAGGAGAAGATTAAAGAAAGACTACAACAAAAAGAACAGACTCTCTTGTTACTTAACCGTCGAGGTTATGCTAGTTATCTTCTTTGTATGAATTGCGGGAAAGTTTCCAAGTGCCCTAAATGTGATGTTAGTCTTATTTTTCACAGCAAATCAGATGTATTGATGTGTCATTACTGTGGATATATTAAAGAAATGGAACAAAAATGTACGATTTGCGGTAGTTATTTATTATCTTACGGAACACCCGGTACTCAACAGCTTGAAAAAGAATTGTTAATACAATACCCCTCTGCAAAAATTCTTCGTATGGATACTGATACGGTTGTTAAGAAGGATAGTTATCTGTCGATGTTTGAAAGAATGAATAGTGGAGTTGTTGATATTCTTTTTGGCACTCAAATGATTGCTAAAGGTTTAGATTTTGCTAAAGTCACTCTAGTAGGGGTTGTTGCTGCAGATAACAGCCTTAATGTACCTGATTTTCGAGCATCCGAAAGGACATTTCAACTGTTGACTCAAGTCGCCGGACGCTCCGGAAGAGGTGACTTACCCGGTGAAGTGATCATCCAAACATATAATCCTGAACATTATGCAGTAAAAAGCGCACAAGAACAAAATTTCACTAAATTTTGTAAATATGAAATGCCGCTTAGAAAAAATTCCTTTTACCCTCCATTCTCTCGTTTAGCAAGAATTGTATATTCGCATAAAGACGAACAATACTTGAAAAATGAAATTAATAAGATTGTTCCCTTGATTAAAGAGTTAAAAAAAAGTCACGGTGATCAATCAAATAAAACTGGTAGCAGCCAAGATCTGCTGTTATTAGGTCCGATCCCAACCCCTATTCATAAGATAAACAATAAATATCGATATCACATAATAATTAAAGTTGCTAAAATTAATACTCTGTTAAATGTCGTGAATCGCATAACCCGACTCAATAAGTGGAAAAACTCTATTAAGGTAGACATTGATATAGATCCATTATCATTGTTGTGACAGTATTGGTATCTGATAAATATTAAGAATCTGACTTTCAACTGATGAAAAAATTGATAAGATTTTACTCAAAAAATCGAGTACAGGGCGGTTTCTTTAAAATTTTAACGGTAGTTGATTAATCCATTTCTAACTACCTGCTTCAATGAAACAACAAGATTGGAAACAGAAGCTATCACTGTCATAAAGACTTGCGTCAAGGCTCGTCCTTCTTTATCACACGCTGAAAACCACTGACAGACAAACCTTACCGATACGTGGACAGAATACGTCTGCCCCGTTTACTGGTAAGGTATCAATACCCCCTTCTCCAGAAAGGTTTATCTGAGGCTGATAATATTTACCTGTCTTTATCTCCATATTACGTCTTATATCCGATTCCTGTTGTCAGTTCCATAGTTTACCTGAAACATCTTTCAGATTCCATCTCACGATGGACACCCTTGCTTTTCGGTTAACAGTTCTCACTGCCATTGCCTGTTCTGGGCTTTAAGCCTATAGATTAAGCATGGCATACATAAAAGGAAGGGAACTGATTATACTCAGCCCCCTTCCAGAGGTATCGTATCGTATCGTATGTTTTCTTTAATAATTATGCGTATTCAGCACAATGCCAAACACCACCTTCAATAGATTTTAAACTACAGTTATCTTTATAAACACAGTAGGAACACAACCCGGGATTAGCAGTTGAACTTTTGCTGTATTCAGTCTCGTTCTCTGTGTTTTTTGTCTGTATTTCCTGAAAAACTTCTTGGCTGTTAGTAAAATCATCACAATCCCAAATAATACTATTCGTATTATGACTTAAGCTGCAATTCTCAGCTCTGACGCAATTTTTACACAAACCCTTTCTTTGATTATTTCTGGATCTAATTTCCAGTTCAATCTCTTTTTTTGCTAGTTTATCAATGTCTTGTTTCAAGCTTTGTTTCGTTATCATGATATCCTCCTTTTTCCTCAAATCAACTTATTTACTATATATATGAGCAATAGTTGTGCCATTGAATAATTGGAGAGGTAACTAGTTGTTATTGCTATCGTAAAACATTGTAATGGTTATCTTTAAGGGATAGTAGCGTGAAGTAATTAATTCGAAATTGACGACTGTCTAAACGATATTCACTGAGGAATAATTACTCGATGGGACTTAATCACCCAAATTGATTATTGATTTGATGGTCGAGAAGATTTCCAAAACTTAATTGGTGGAATGATATGAGAGGTTTTTATCAACTATTACTTGCACTTATACCTCTATCCCCAAAATAATCTCTACTCGGAATTATGAATATGCTTGTATTTATCAGGATTCTATGCATCTATGCAGGGAGATTTACCAATTAATGTTGACGATCTAATGGATACATCCAGCTTTTTTTGAGAGTTGTATCATTTCTCATCCGGATTGATTAGCTAATCATAATAGTAGGGTGTAAGATCATTTTTTTGGACAATCTCGCTACTTAGGATATTCATATCAGTTGAGCTTTAGACTATTATTTTTGTCTTTAACTAAGCATCTGTTTACTTAGAAATTTAGGCGAATCTTTATAAATATCTCCAATGTGTACTGTTAGGGTTTGCTCTCCCTAAATTATAATTCATCTAATTTTTTGCGTATGGTTTTTCTGTCGATACCGAGAATTTGAGCAGCTTTTGTTTTATTACCCTGAACAGCATTTAGTACATTTCTTATGTGTTCTGTTTCTACTTCATGTAAAGATCGTTTTAATCCTTGATCTTTTTGTAAGCAGAAACGCATAGATTCGGGTAAGTCGGGAGCATCGATAATTGTCTGGTCATGCATAATTACAAGCCTTTGCATGGTATTTTCCAACTCTCTAACATTTCCGGGCCAGGGATATCTTTTTATTGCAGTTAAAGCATTATCGGTCAACGACGGGGTCTGTTTCCCAAATTCTTTAGCATATTTTCCCAAAAAATAGTTGCTTAATATTGCAATATCTTGATCTCTTTCTCTTAGTGGTGGTACATGAATATTAATGACATTCAGACGGTAGAAAAGATCTTCGCGGAAATGACCTTGGCTAATAAGGTTTTGCAGAGATTTATTAGTAGCGGTTATGATCCGGATATCAACATTTCTTGGTGTTTTAGCACCAACCATATAAATCTGTCTATCCTGAAGTACGCGAAGTAGCTTGACTTGCATTGACAGAGATGTCTCTCCAATTTCATCAAGAAATATTGTGCCGCCATCAGCTACAATGAAGTAGCCAGCTCTGGTCTCAGCTGCACCTGTAAATGATCCTTTTACAAATCCAAAGAGTTCACTTTCTAAGAGATTCTCAGGTATTGCTCCGCAATTTACGGGAACAAACGGAGCTGCAACTCGTGAACTGTTATAATGTATTGCTCGAGCTAACAATTCTTTTCCAGTTCCACTTTCACCGGAAATAAGCACCGTCGCGGAGATAGCTATAGATTTTTCAATAGAGCGAAAAACTTCTTTCATTGGTTAGGAGCCTCCAATGATCCCATAAGTATTAGGAATTTTGTTTATTGAGGAACTGATTATAGTTGTATTTATTTTATTCACAGCACTATCAACAGCTTGAAATAACTCTTTATCGGTAAATGGTTTAGTCAAGTATTCTTCAGCACCCATTTTAACTGCTTCAACTGCTCCATCAATTGTTGGATATCCGGTAATCATTATGACAATGATTTGTTTATAGTTAGATCTAATGTGTTTTATTAGTTCCAATCCACTAATTTTTGGCATTTTAAAATCAGTTATCACCAAATGTAAATTATTATTCTCAAGTATATTTAGTGCCATATTTACATTTGATGCTTGAAAGAGATTGAATCCTTTATTTTTTAATTTTCTGGTCAGCATTTCTACAGCATCCGGCGAGTCATCAACCACTAAGATATTTATGTCGTTATTTTTCATATTATTCCTTCATTTGTGTTTTTCAAACATTCTAGATTCTATTTGGTGTTAGTTACGATATATTAGTTGAATCAGTTATATGGTTATCAAAATGTCTTGTATTACTGTTACCATGAACGTAATCTATCTGTTCATTATCATGATTGGGATTGTGTATATGGAAGACGTACCTCGAATATACTCCCTGCGTTGACTTTGCTTTTTACAATGATTCTTCCATGATGAGATGTTACTATGCCATGAACTACCGGTAGACCTAAACCAGTACCTTGGTCAATATCTTTGGTGGTAAAAAAAGGAATAAATATCTTTTGTTGAATTTCTTCAGGAATTCCTATTCCGGTATCCTTAACAAAAATCGATATAGTACCATCGTTGTTAATTTTTGTAGATAGAGTCAACAGTCCACCTTCAGGCATAGAATGGATAGCATTTACTATAAGGTTAACTAAAACTTGATGTATTTGATTGGTGTCTGCGTCAATGTTTGGTAAATTCGGATCAAGTTTTCTAATAATTTCAATTCCGGATTTTGCAGAGCGGCTTTCAAGAAAGTATAATCCGTTTTCGATAATATGATTGATGTCAATTTTCCCTTTTTTAGGAGGCATTTGTCGTGAGAACAGTAACAGTTTTCTAACTACCTCTCTACCATGAAGTGCTGCATTGACAATCCGGCGAATATCACTAAACGTTTCTGAGGATGTATCAACATTTTGTTCAATAAGTTGAGCGAAACCAAGAATAGTTCCTAATGGTTCATTCATTTCATGAGCAATACCGGCTGAAAGTTGGCCTATTGTAGCCAGTCTATCTGCATGTCGTAACTGTTCTTGGAGTTTATTATTAATAATTTCAATCTGTTTTCTTTCGATTATCAGAGCTAATTGTTTGGATATTGTTTCAATAAGATTTTCTTCTTCAGGCAGAAATATTTTACAATATTTAGGTAGTTCTTTTTCAGTATAGAAAACTTCTAATATACCTCGTTGTTCATATTTTGAAGATATGACTGAAGAGAGTCTGATTTTACTTTCTTGGAAATTTCTGCTATGATAATAATCATCGTCTATAAAAATTTTCGCATAAGCTATTTCCGGATACTGCATAGCATAAGGAATAATTTCGACGATTCGTTGCATAATTTGAGAGATTGTATAGTTTGGTCGGTTTGCTATTTGAGTTATTTGATAGAGACAGGTAAGTTCTTTGACACGTTCTTTTAATGCATCTTGAGCGAATTGATGTGAAAAACCATCAGACAAGACTTGAACCAATTTACTAAAGAAACTAAGATCGGCTTTAGTAAAAGCTAATGATTCGGTGGCTTTTATTATAAGGAAAGCATAATTTTGTTCATCGAAAACAAAAGGGATTATATAGTATGATCTATATTGATTATCGATATTTAGATTATAAAAGCATACTGCATCGTCAGTTTGAATTGTTTGGAGCTTGATTAATGGTGAATTCTTTTTTGACTTAAGTATATAGCAGTTGAAAAATTCCTCAACCCAACTACTAAAATCATCAACATAATCTTTGATAATCATGCTGTCGGAGAAATACTCAACAGGAAAATTAGAATGGAGAATTGGTTTGATTGTAAAATCATCAGGGAGCTTAAATTCAAAGCTATTAAGCCGGTCAGGATCACCTAATAAAATGATTATATTATTCGCACTGCTAAAATCAAGAAATGTGGCAGCTACATTTCTGATAAAATCGAGTCTGGTTAGACCTGAACTAGCACAGCGTAGTATACGGTTTGATATTTCACATATTCTTTTAACCATTTTCCCTCCACACGATAATCGTTAACATAATTAGGTTAGGATAGGAACAACCCTATCCTAACCAATTCTAATTTTAAACTATTCCGTGATCAATCATTGCATTAGCAACTTTCATGAAACCGGCTATATTAGCTCCTTTAACGTAATTGATGAAATTATCTTCAGTTCCATATTGAACACATTGCTGGTGAATTGAACTCATTATCGTCCTTAATTTTTCGTCAACTTCTTCCCGGGACCAGCTTAATCTCATACTATTCTGAGTCATTTCTAAAGCTGAAGTTGCAACTCCTCCGGCATTTGCCGCTTTACCCGGACCATAGAGGATTTTATTATCAAGAAAGAGCTTTACTCCTTCGGGTACTGTGGGCATATTTGCTCCTTCAGAGACGCAAATACAACCATTATTGACCAACGAGGCGGCTTCTTTGGC
Organism: Candidatus Cloacimonadota bacterium; assembly: GCA_003564155.1. Classification (GTDB taxonomy): domain Bacteria; phylum Cloacimonadota; class Cloacimonadia; order Cloacimonadales; family PWNZ01; genus PWOA01. The sequence goes on along the minus strand of PWOA01000007.1, from coordinate 19,868 downwards.
ATTAATTTCATTCTGAGTTGCACACGGAAGTGCTACGTCACATTTAATGCTCCAAGGACGATGTCCTTGATAGAATTTTGCCCCAAACTCTTCTCCATATTCTTTGACTCTTCCACGACGAACATTTTTCAGATCCATTAAGTATTCCAATTTTTCTCCTTTTATGCCTTCGGGATCATGAATGAAACCGTCAGAATCTGAGATTGTAGTAACTAATCCACCAAATTCATTAACTTTTTGGATAGCATATTGGGACACATTACCAGATCCTGAAACAACCACAGTTTTTCCCTCCAAATCCATATTTCTTGTAGCTAACATATCTTGGGCGAAATATACTGTTCCATAGCCAGTAGCTTCAGGTCTGATTAAACTACCTCCCCAATTAAGTGATTTGCCGGTAAATACGCCGGTAAACTCATTTTTGATTTTCTTATACATACCAAACATATACCCAATCTCACGTTTACCGACTCCGATATCGCCAGCTGGAACATCAGTATTGGGTCCTAAGTGACGAAATAGTTCCAGCATAAACGATTGACAAAACCTCATCACTTCTCCATCGGATTTTTCTCGAGGGTTAAAATCCGAACCACCTTTACCACCTCCTATTGGAAGTGTTGTTAGTGCGTTCTTGAAGATTTGTTCAAAGCCTAAAAACTTGAGAATTGATAGGTTTACGCTTGGATGAAATCTTAGACCGCCCTTATAAGGACCGATAGCTGAGTTAAACTCAATACGGAAGCCACGATTAACATTGACTTCTCCATTATCTGATACCCAAGGGACACGAAACATAATTATTCGTTCCGGTTCCACAATGCGTTCTAAGATATTAGCTTGTTTAAATTGTGGATTGGCCACGTAAACTGGCCAAACTGATTCAATAACTTCTTCAACAGATTGAAGAAATTCCGGTTCATTGGCATTTCTTGCCTTAACTTTCTGCATAAATTCCTGTAAATTCATTATACGATACCTCCGTTTCTTACGGTTATTTATACTAAGTTAATTAGTATATTATTAAAATTATTCGATATTCTCTCCTTGGAAAATATTATTTATTATTCTCTCTGTCAATAAGATGGTTTGGTCAAATTATTATTAATCTTAGCGAATATAGATAAACATGATTAATATATTCACATGTAAAATTCAAGTGTTCCGATTACTCTTATTTATCGATAGTAGCTGCTCCTTTCTTCCCATCAATTGTTACTAAATAAGGTTTTTTACTTCTTAGATGGATAAAATGATCTGTTTTTGTAGAAATATTCTGTTTCTTCAACCAGTTCCAATCGATGAAATCTTGTTCCGTATTATAGGGAACGGTTAAATAGCCTACATTCATAGCGAAGACATTTTGGAAAAAGTGACTGCCTTGAGATGCTTCAACGATAAAATTTTTCAACCCTACTTCAACGATTACCTTTGCCCGATTGATCTGAGCCCATTTAACAGGAATACCGAGATGGTGGTCACTAGATCCCCAGCGTCCCGGACCGATCAAAATATAATGTCTGTCTTCTTTTTTCATTAAACTGTTCAAATAATCAATTTCATCGCGCATTAAAACTGTTTTATTATTGTTAAATCTATCGGGATTCAGATAAATTATGTCACAAATTGTGTCTATATATCCGTTACCTAAAGCATGATTTGTAAACAATATAAGTCTGTTTTTGTCAACTAAATTGAGGTTAATGTCCAAATTTTCTCTGTACACGTTTAATGGTCTGATTTGCAGTAAACTGAAATTTGCTTTTTGATCCTCATTCTTGCTTGGTTGAGATACTGTTTTCGATATGCCCGGAAGAGTTATGGCGAATTCAATTTCTACCGGTACTCCCATAGATTTTTCACCAATATCTAAGATAACTTTAAGTATGTCTGATATCGGATATTGATTGTAGTGGGTTATTGACCGAAATGTTACTACACGTGGTCCGGTTTGGTAGACTCCTTCCAGAAATCGATTGTTCTCATAATCCCATATAGATGTTAAAGGAAGTAGAGGACCTTCTTTGTCGGCAGTAGTGATCTTTTTTTTGATTAAAGTCACATCCTCTCCCTTTTCTAAGTCGACATTGTCGTGATTTAAGTTTGTCACATATAGATGTTTCTGGCTGTTTTCTACGATTTTGAAAGGTTCCATAAAATCTATTTTGGGATAAGTTGGACAAAAGCTGAGGGATTTTTCTCTATCAACGACTGACTTGCCCAATCCAACTGCCAACGAAGCTATTCCATCTTTATGTTTAATATATGAGGTAGGATAGTAATTATAAGACTGAGCTACACCTGATATTTGAGGATAGTAAATGTTATCAAATTTCTTGCCTATGATTTCTTGCAGAATGACAGCCATTTTTTCTTCCTCAATTTTATAGTTGATACCTTCAATATAATTACGAGTATCTTTAAGATAAATAGAAGCAAAAACCAATTTTATTGCCTTCTCCAGTCTTTTTAGTCTCACTTTTTCTTCAGGATGAGAATTTGGGAGCATAAAGGTTCTATAAACACCTGCAAAAGGTTGTGACTGAGAATCTTCCAATAATCCTGAAGATCGTACAGCTATTGGTTTTCTCATAGTACGTATATAAATTTGCAGTTTTGCTTTCAAGTTATTCGACAGTTCACCGTCTATAAACAAGTTATCAATTTCTTTATCGGTTAATCGAGAATAATCCAGATTGAGATTGTTGTCTTCAATGAAATAATCAAATTCTTCAGTTCCAATTACAGCTGTGCAAGGTAATTTTATTGAAATTTCGGGGAAAATGTCATCTAATTCCATTGTTTCTAAAAGTGCATTTAGGAATGCAAGACCACGTCCTTTTCCACCTAATGATCCTTCACCCATACGAACAATTTGCTTTGAATTAGTTAAACTTTCTTGGTTGAAATAAACAATTTTGCCTCTATTTTTTTGTTCCCTGACGTACTTGAAGACTGCTATCAGGTATTCTCTAACCATTTCGATATCATCAAAGTGTTCAATTCTTTTTGGGGCTAAAACATGAGCAACTTGAAATTCACCATGAGCAATCAACCAAGTAGAAAAGTGATTCTTTTCCCCATGGTATTTCAACGAATCTGCATTGATGGTTGTTAATTTTTCCTCAAACTCTTTCATGGTACTTGCCGAGTCGATGATCCTTCCTTTTTCGTCCCGGAAAATAAAATCTCCAAATCCTTGGCTGGTGTGAAGAAATGTTTTAAAGTCTCTCCAAAATGTAGGTGAATCATCGAATAGGAAATAACAATCAAAAAGTGATGCTTTCTTAATGTCAGACATATCAGAGCTATGTAACATGAGTGTAGTTTGATGGTCTCTTTCTCTAATTTTTACATAAAACTCAAAGCAATCATTGACTTCAGCGGGGCAATCTTGTTCTAAAGCACCCCACTTTGGCAGCTCATTTCTATCGCGTATTTCGGTTGTTGATATGATACAGCTAATGTATTCCCTATACTCCTTGTAAAACTTCCATGCATCATTTAAATTATTGGTTAATATGACTTTAGTTCTTGCCCTCATTCTTAACCTTTTACTGACTTCGCTGTAATCTTCTTCAATCAATCTTTGTGTTTGTCGAACTAATTCATAATATATCTTGGTGAGAAATTTTGAGTAGTAACGTATTGAGTTTTCGTAAAGCATTATAACTCTGACGAGTCCGTTTTTTGTATCATATTCGATATTTTTACGATCCTCAATTGTCTTAATCATTGTAAGGAATATTTTACTGTCTCCTTCCCAACAGAAAACGCCATCGAAGAGTTTATACATCTCATAGTTGTTTTCATAATTAGTGGGATTAGATGTTTTATTTAACAGTAAGACAATAGGTAAGTCCGGTTGAGTGTTTTTTACAAATTTTGCCAGATCGAGAGAAGTTAATTTCCCTATGTTCTCTAAAGTAATTACTAAATCGAAATTTTTCTCACCAAGTAATTTTACTGCTTGCTCTCCGGTTGGCACGGTTAAGATATATGGATAGTTCGATAAATCAAGTTGTTTATACTCTCCATACAATTCTTCAGATAGGTTACCATCTTGTTCTAAAATAAATGCATCATAGAATGTTGAAACCAATAAGATATTCCTAATTCGATGCTGCATAAGGTGATGAAAAATATCTTCACCAAATTTAAACTTGTTATAGTAATACTCTAAATCTTTGATCGCCTTTTTCATGTTTTAATGAGACCCAATTAATTATTTCATATACACTTATATAAGCATCATGCTCAGATGATTCTAATTATATTTTCAATATTATTATCTATTTTTCAATTACTGCTATACCTTTTTTCCCATCCATCTTTACAAAAAGAGGTTTTTCCACTCTCAGATGCACAAAATAATCATACTTGGCGACTTCTTGCTGTTCAAATAACCATTTCCAATCTATGAAATCTGATTGCGAAGAGTAGGGAATAGAAAAATAGCCTACTTGCATTGCTACGATGTTATGGAAAAAGTGGGTACCTTGAGAAGGTTCTATCATAAAATCTTCAAGTCCTACTTCTACTATCACTTTAGCCTTATTAATCTGTGCCCATCTAACCGGTATACCTAAAAAGCGATCTCTCGTGCCCCACCTTCCCGGTCCAATTAGAATATATTCCCTCTTTTCCTTTTTCATTCTTTCGTTGATCTTTTCCAGTTCTTCTTGCATTATAATAGTTGCAGTCTTGTCGAATCGGTTATAATCTAAAAAGACAATATCATGAATTTGATCAATTACTCCATTGCCCATAGCTTTTTCTGTATAGAGTAGAAGTTTGTTTTTATCAATTCTATCTTTGTCAATCGTAAAGGTTTCTGTTGCAATGGAGAGAGGTCTTATCTGCAAAATATAAAATGTGGGCAGAACATTTTTTTCAGAATTGCTTTCCAAGTTCAATGCGAATTCGATTTCCACAGGACTCCCCAATGCGACTTCACCAATATCTAATATTTGCTGTAATATTTCTGCAAGAGGAAAGAGATCGTATTTAAGAATTCCGGGGAATGTAAGAACTCTTATTCCCTCAGCATCCAGAGTGTCGGCGAAACGGTTGTTTTCCAAATCCCATACTGAAACGAGGTTATTCAAGGATCCTTCTTTTTCTGCAATCTTTAGATCCAATTTAGATAGAGTTATTTCTTCACCTTGACGTAAATCAAAGTCAGATTGTTTCATATTGAGGGCATAGAATTCCTTTTGAGAATTTTTTATTCTATCTTTCGGTTCTAAGGTTTCTAAATTAGGATACTTAGGACAGAATCTATAATTTTGTTTACCTTCTACTACTGATTTACCCAGACCTAAAGCTATTGATGCAATTCCATCATTGTTCTCGACGTAAGATGTTGGGTAGAAGTTATATGATTGTGCAGAGCCAGAAATATGGGGATAGTAGTGATTTTCACTATGTTTATTCCCTGCAATTTCTTGAATGATTACAGCCATTTTTTCTTCTTCAGCTTTATAATTCAGACTTTCTATATAAGAACGTGCACTCTTTAAGAATACAGAAGCAAAAACAAGTTTGATCGCATCCATAAGTTGTTTGAGTCTTATATTGTCATCCGGATGATTATTGGGAAGCATAATTGTTCTGTAAATGCCGGCAAACGGTTGGGATTGAGAATCTTCAAGCAGACCTGAAGAACGAACGGCTATTGGGTATTTGATCTTTTCAATATAGATTTTTAATTGTTTTTCTAATTGATGGGATAATTTACCATTTAAAAAAAACTCGTCAATATTGCCGTCGGTAAGTTGATTAATACTACTATCTATAGGCAGATTATCCGTAAAAATATCAAACTCATTAGTGCCTATTATAGATGTGCTGGGTAATGATATATTAATGTTTGCGAATTTCTTTTCAAAATCCATAGTGACTAAAAGAGCATTAAGAAAAGCTAATCCGCGGCCTTTCCCTCCTAATGAACCTTCTCCCATTCTAATGATTTGATTCATCTCGGTCAATCTACCGGAATCAAAGTTAATTATCTTACCTCGGGTCTTTTCTTTTCTGACATCCTTAAAAATCTTAAGTAAAAAACTTCTCAACTCATCAACAGATACAAAATCGGAAATCTTCATGGGACGAATTTTTTTTGCTAAGATTACTTCTCCATGAGCTATTAACCAATTCGAGAAATCATTACTATCACTATGAATCATCAATGATTCATCAGATATTTTAGAAAGAACTAACTCAAAATCTTTAAGTGACTTAACTCTTGCCTCTTCTTCATGATTTTTATTAAAAAAAACAAAATCTCCGAAACCTAAATTCTTTACAATAAATTCTCGTAACGTATGGAGAAGTTTCTTAGAGTTTTTATCGATAAAAAAAGCTCCAAATTTGTTCGCCTTTACTTTATTTGATGTGTCGGAAGATTGTAGAATAATTGGAATATCTCGGTTATCGGCAGATATTTTTTTGATGAGATGAAAACCTGCGTTTTCATCAAGTTTATTATTACGAGAATATTTTACATCAGAAATAATACAAACTACATATTCGCGATACTTAATGTATAATTCAAGAGCTTCTTCGTAACTATGAACAAGTAATACTTTGGGCCGAGCTCTCATCCTCAATCTCTTGTTGATGTCAGTTAGTTCTTCTTTTATAAGCCGTTGGGTCTGTTTCATGATAACAGAATATAAAAGAGGAAGAAAGATTGAGTAATAGTGAACTGAGTCTTCTACCAGTAAAATAACCCTAGTCAAGCCAATTTCTGTGTCGTGGGCAACGTTTAAATTATCTTCAACACTTTTTACCATCGCTAAAAAAAGTTTGGTATCACCATTCCATAAATACACATCATCTATAAAACTCATTTCATCACGATGAGATTCTATGATGGCTAAGTCAGATTGGATATTAAGTAATAATAAAACCGGTAAGTTTGGTTTTCTCTCTTTTATGATCTTACTCAGTTCAAATGGACCAACTTCACCGATCCTCATCATAAGTATTACTAAATCAAAATCTGTCTCTTCGATTTTTTCAATTGCTTTTTTCCCTGATGGAATGCTTGTTATTTTGGGAGTGATACTTAGATTTAGTTGCCTATATTCTCCAAAAATCTGTTCCGTTAAGCGTCCATCTTGTTCGAAAATAAAAGCATCGTAAAAAGTTGATACTAAAAGGATTTCTTTGATCTGTTTTTGCATTAAATTGTGGAAGACATCTTCACCAAACTTAAACTTATTGTAGTAGTAATTTAATTCTTCCATTTTCATAAAAAAAACTCCATCTATTGATCGACCAATAATAATTATTGAGATTAGCTAAAACTACAAAATCTTATTTATAGACCTATACTAATTTCAATGAACAAGATCACAGGGCATGTGTCATTTGTAAATAAAAAAATAAATTCTTGGTTCTTAAACAACGTTCTCTTAACATCAGATATTCATGTAAATTAACTAATCACAATGTCTCTCATTTTTTTGCACGGAATTACCGGTTATTATTGATCAAAACATTATTTATATGTATTACTTGACAATAAACGATTATCGGATTTAAAGAAATAGTACTTAAAATGTTGTAAATATTTGATAGGGAGGTATGAATAATTATGAGGTGTTTAAAGAAAAAAGATGGTTCATTATCCGTTATTAAGATGATAGCATTATCTATTATGCTAAGCTTTGTAGTCTCGTCTATCGGAAACTTTATAGGTAATCTCTTCGAAGGTAAGTCATTACCAATAAACGATAATAAAGATAATGAATAATCAAAAATCAATTATACCGGTTAATGAGCTATTTAACTAAAAATTCCTGACCACTTAGCAAAATAATTGGAATTTGAAAGATTAAGTTTAGTGGTCAGGACTCGGTTTATAATATAGTTAATGATTAGTGGTTTAATCAGGAAGATTATTTTTAATAATCTCTCTGAACTTATCTTCATATTCGATTGTAAAACCGATTTCTTTATAAATTTTAGATAAATCGTCTCTTATGAAGATTGTTGTAGGTATTCCCTGAATCTTGTAATCACCGAAGACGGTGCGATCGATATCAACTAATAGAGTGTAATCCATAGCAACATCTTGTTCAACCATGTCTTCTTTGAATCTCTTTTGCGTGATCACATCTTCATTGCTTATTCCGATAATATGTAGCCCTTGCTCTTTATATTCGTCATATAACCTTTGTAAAACAGGAACTTCATCTCGACAGGGTGGACACCAAGAAGCCCAAAAATCAAGGACTATCAATCCTTCAAATTCGCTGAGGGTAACCATATTCCCTGCCAAATCAGGCAGTGTAAAATCTGTGACATAAACTGTCTCATCATTTGCCTGTAACGTGAAAACAGCACACAGTATTAAAATTATTGTTATTGTTGATTTCATAATTCAACCTTTTCTCCATCAATGATTATTTCGGTATTTATCGGTACTGCTTTAGATAACATTGCATGAACAGGGCAATATCTATTTACCGATAAATCAATAGATTTTCTAATTTTATCGATTGGTAGTTCTTTCCCTTCAAATTGAAAAGTCATCTTAATATCTTTGAAAACCTGAGGATGCTCTTCTATACTGCTTGCTGAAACATTGATTTGTAACTCATATCCGGAAACTCTCATCTTCTTTAATAAAGAAACTACATCCATACCGGAACATCCAGCTAAAGCGGAAAGTAACATAGTTTTTGGCATAATTCCTTTATTTGAAACTCCAGTTTCATCTCCTGCACCTAAATAATATTTTTGATTATCTTGTTCAGCAAGAAACAATAATCCTTCTTTCCATTTAAGATTTACCTCAACCATATCCATACTCCTTTTAGTACTAATATATTATAATCTATATCTTATATACCTGTATGCAAATTTTTTTATGTTGCGTGAATTGATAATATAGCCCAATAATACGTTGGTTTATCAATTTATGTATGAAAGATGTTACTTCAATAAAAGCTGGATATATACCGATGGCAGATGTTAAAGGGAGAAGCCATAAGCAGTGTTAACTGGGATGTTTTTCCCATCCGTTCTTTATTTTTCGGAATAAATATCGGAATCCAATGTGTCTGAGAATCTGTCTTGCTTTGTCATAATCTTGATCTAAGTCGTTAATATGATGTGTATCAGAGCCAATCGTAATTAATTCTCCTCCCATTTTATAGTATAAAATAAGTTGGTTAATATCAGGTACCAAGCTTTTAATAGGTTTCCTTAATCCGGAAAGATTGACCTCCAAAGCAATGTTATTTTTGATTAAAAGCTCGAATATCTCTTCAACATATTCTTGGACTATTGATTCATCGGGCTGTTCTTGAAGATAGCGTTTATACACGCCTAAGTGAGCGAGTATGTCAAAACAACCATGTTTTACTAGTTTCAAATTCTCTAGATAATATGCTTTGATGATGGGTTCGTCAATCACTTCTTTAATTGGTAATGAAATATTCATTTCTTGTACATTTAAGAGATTATTTTCAGATAATTGTTGAGAAGAGGAAGTATCTGTACCCCGATATTCTGATAAAAGTTTATGCTCAATAGGTATAACATGTATTGCAGCTATCTTAACTTCGGGTGGATCTTTTATTAGAACCGAATCAACGATGTTATAACATCTATGATATTCGCCAAGTTCAACTCCTTTGAGTATACTGATGTTTGGGTACTTAATTCTCATCTTATTTATAGCTTGAGAAAACTGAGAATAAGAAGGTACACCATAGACTGCTATTTCGGATGGGACTAAGTCAAAATGCTCTGAAAAAGCTATTTGATCATATTCTTTATCAATTGCTTTTTCGATCAGTTCATTCATGTTCGCTTTACTGTCTGCGCTGAATTCACTGTGAATATGATAATCAATTTTCATTGTTTTCCTTTATGGGGTAAATGAAGTATTTAGACAGTGTTTTACGAAAGTTATTAACTTCTTCTACTTTGAGACTGTCTTCAGCTGTTTTAGGCTCAAGTTGCTCATTATAGCGGTCGAGAATCCATTTTTCGGGATTAGTAGCCTGAGGGTAATAGTGATAAAGAAAGTACCAAGCGAAAAGATCATAGTCGTTTTCGATGAAAAATTCAATAATGTTTTTCAAAAATTCGAACCGTTTGGGAGAATCAGGATAATCGTAATAAAGATCCAGCAGTATGTCAACAGCTTTTTCCTTCTCATCTAAGGAATAATATGCTAAATATGATAGAAATTGAATGTCTTCATTTACACTTTCTGTCTTATCTTTAAATGCTTCTATATAGTTAAGAGTTTTATTGTAATTTCGTTGGCGTATTTCATTTATTGCTAAGTAATAATAATAATCATAATTTTCATCCTCTTCAAGGAGTAGTTGATAAATCTTATTTGCTTCTCCATATAAAGATTGATTTTCATAGACTTGTGCCAATAGAATAAGGTAATCTTTGTGAATATGGGTTCTAGATTCATCTTCAATTAGCTCATTTAAAAAAGTGATTGCTTTTTGAGCCCCTGTTCTGGAAAAAATATTGTCTAAATGCTGAACAATAGACAACCGTAAATTATCTGTTCTTAGATTACGGTGGAGTTCAATAAAAAGATGTTTGGCATCGGTTAAGTTACCCGCTTCTTTTTGTACTAAAGCTTTATAATAAACCAGTGAGTCTGTATAAGCAGAATTTTCATCAACAACCATCAAATCCGGATATTCTTGGATAACAAGCAAAGAATCGATTAAATTTCCCGCTTGTTGAAGTTTGTTTTGACTGATATAGTACTTAGTCAGATCTAAGGATAGCTGTTTATTGAAGCTACTATTAGGATATTTATCTATCAGCGAGATAATAAAGTCCTCAGAATCTTTATATTCTCCCATACTGAAACGTAGTCGTTCAATTTTTAAGAGTAAATTATCATCATGTTCAATATGTAAAGCTTCTTGATAGTAGTTAACAGCTTTTTGATATTGTTGTAAATTGTTAAAATAATCTCCTAATGTGAGCATCCCTTGTAACTTTAATTTATCCGGTAGTATAGATTGTAGTTTATTAAACTTATCTTTGAAGACAAGAAATAATTGTTGTTCTAATAAAGTAGTTAAATATGACTCAATGAACACTTTGTCATTGGTTTTAAGACCATACTTATCATTAAAATAATTAAAATAATCATTAGCTGAACTATAGCGTTCTGTTTTGGCATAAAGCAATGACAAATTATAAGCTGCTAATGAATCATAATGAGATTTATGGGTATCTAAGTTTTGATTCCAAAAATAAACAGCATTATCAAACCGATAAAAACTATTGAAGCAATATCCTAAGGCGTGATTAGCATATTTTATGTCCGCATTTTCGAAACTTGTATAATGTTTAAAAAGCCATTCTGCTTCACGATAATTATCTAGAAATAAGTATGTTTCAGCCATTATTAAAGTCGTAAGTTTATGTCCTGTAGGGCTAAAGCTATAGAAATCGTTTAATAACGAGTATGCAGTTCTGTAATGTTTCATTTCCCAAGCAATTAAGAGATTAATAAGATTCTTACTTTCAGCTTGCTCTAATTTTAAAGCAATTGAACTCGCATCGTCCAGTTTCCCTAATTTTAACAAAGTAAGTGCGTAATTAAACTTTACTTCTTCACTTAAACTCTGTAAATCGTTCGGAATGCTTTCTAAATCTTCACTGTAATAATATATTAATGAGAGGTAATTGTGGGCAAGATTGTAAAATAACGCCTCTTTAGGGATGTTATGTAATAAATCGCGGGCTGTTGAGTAACTACCTTTATGGTAATTAACAACCCCTAAGATATAGTTTTGTTCTCCTTCTAAATATATATCGTCAGGGAAAACATCAATTAACGTTATAATTGCTTTATAATCATGATTTTTTATGAGTGTATATAAAATACGTTTATACCAGTAATTAGTGAGTTGTCTATCTAAATCTCTTTGTGACTCTAAAAGAACTAATATATGGTCATATTGAGCTAATTCTAGCGCTGATAAAACATAATACTCAATTATTCCGTCAAACAATTGTTTCATTTTGTGTTCAGGTATTTTATCAACGAATTGTAATAGTTCATCATACTTATCCAACTCAAATAAAGATTTAATATAAAGTGAAATTGAATCTGTAGTATGTATCTCTTGTGTAATTGCACTGACTTTAGTCCAATTATTCTCTTTTGCTTCCGATATGGCATATTCATAATACCATTCATCAACATCAGATAGCTTTATAGTAGTTGAAAAAAACTGTTGTCGGTAGGAATTAGTTATTTGTTTATCGAAATTACCGTTAAGATGATTGATTCTATGTTCAGCGATTCCTAAGTTATTAGTTGTAGCTTGAATACAAACCGGGGAGAATAATAGCCATAAGAAGAAACCGGTTACAATAGGAACACTGTAATTTGGGTTAAAATTATTCATAATAGATAATAAATACCACTTGTGTGTTGAATGTATTTGATTGGAAATAAATAACGAATTCAAGGTATTGACATATTTGGATTATTTCAGCATAATCATTTTATTGGTTGAAGTATAACTCCCTTTTTTCATTCTATAAAAATAGATACCACTACCTACCTGATTATTATTAAAGTCTTTACCGTTCCAATTAATAGTGTGTATTCCTGATTCTAAATGCTTATCAATTAGAGTTGTTATTAGTTGTCCTCTGGTGTTATAAATATCAATAATAACAAAACCGGGACTAGCAAGAGTAAACTTTATTGTTGTTTCCGGATTGAACGGGTTGGGGTAATTAGGTTTCAATCCCGTGACAGATGGAAGATCCACATTTTCAATATTTACCAATTCTACAGTTACAACATTTGACGGCTTAGATTCAATCTCATCAAAAACAGCTGTTATATAAAAATCATAGTCGTTATCCGGATATAAATCTGTATCAATATATGTTGTGTCTAAAATTGTTTCAATATTAACAGCAAGATCATTCCGGTAAATTCGGTAACTTGTAAAATCATCTTGAGCGAAATTATGAGGTCTGTGCCAAGTCAAATGAACGTTCGAACCTTCTGCAAAATACGTCAAATTACGAGGAGGGGATTTTTTGTCTGTCTCATCTGGGTATTTTAAGGTTATACTAACTGTTTCTGACGGTAAAGATTCGCTTTCTTCATACACTGAAGTCAAGTAATAATCATATTGTTTGCCGAAGTCAATATTATTGTCTTCATAAAAAAAGTTTGTTAAAGGTTTATCATTAACCAATTTTGAGTTTCTAAATACATTATATCCTTTTGGTTTATCCTCTGAGGGAGGTTCCCATTCAATAATTGCCGCGTTGTTTTTTGCATAAACTTCAATATTTACTGGAGGCAGATAAATGGTTTTAAAAACCTCAATATCATCAATACACCAAAAATTGGCGTTTATGCTGAAAAAAGTCCACTTGAAACTAATATTGGAATACTCTTCGAGATCAGATATCATCGTTTCATATGTTTGAGGGTTATTTGTAGTAGTTATCCAGCGGTCTAAAGGATACCAACTCCCTCCATCAAGCCTGTAGAGCAAATAAGCGTATGAGTTAAAAGAACTTAAAAAATAGTGATTAAATTTCAGTGTTACATTATCTTTGCCTAATAATTTTATATTAGGGGAGATCAGATCGGTATTTTGCATGCGATTATCACCATGTTCGTCTCTATAGGTATAGACATAGTTACCGGTTGTTTCTTGTAGTCCTTCATTAATAGATCCAATTTTCCAAACTTGACCTAAACCGATATTATCTATTACATCCCAAGCTACCGGCAGCCGATCATCTTCGTCAAAATCTTCATAGAACGGTACTTCAAATACCGGTGGGATAGTAGTAACGTGGTATGCTAAGCCATAAGAGTAGTCATAATCTTCATTATAAGAGATAGCTTTGTAATAATAAGTTCTTCCCGATTCCAGTTCTTGATGAACGAACGTTGTATCTGCACCCTTATATAAAACAACTCCACCACCTGGTATATTATGACTTAAATCGTAGAAAGTTCCTTGTTCAGGATGACCTAGTTCAGGTTCACTAGACCAAATTATCATTACGTCATCTTCATATTCGTTTTGTTGCCAATGAAGATCAACTTCGGTCTTACTATCTGCTTCAGCACTAAAATGTTGAGGGTTAGGGATTACAAGCTCCATCAAAGCTGCATGTGCATTGAGTCTTCCCGTTCCTAACTGGCCTTGGTGGTTAGTATTTATGTGGTCAATGTTATCTGTTGTATTGAGTAAAATATCTCTTAATCGACTATTAGTAAGTGATATATCATTCCTGTGTGCATATGATACCACCAGTGCAGCTACACCTGAAACATGAGGACAAGCCATAGATGTTCCGCTCAGATAGGAATAGCCGTCATCGGAAATGGTACTGGCAATTAGAGAGCCAGGTGCAGAAATGTCGATCCAACGGCCATAATTGGAGAATCCGGATTTTCTGTCTTGGTTAAAAGTTGATGCTACTGCTATTGTACCACCATAATATCCTGGATACCAATTATTACTGCTATTACTATTGCCGGCAGCAAAGATAGTTATCCCTCCATCTAATACGTCTCCTCCTGCATTAACATTGAAATATGAAATAGCCTCTAAATCATTAGTATTATATACGTTGGCTTGGGTATATGTCCAACTGTTTTGTGATATTACCGCATTACTATCAGCTGCAAAAACCTTTCTCTGTGTATAAGTATCTTCCGTATTAAATATGTTACAAGCCATTAACTTAACTCCATTACCAGTTCCTGAACCACCTGCAATACCTGCTATACCTTGATTATTGTTAGATATTGCAGCTATAATGCCTGCCACATGAGTACCATGGTTGTTTGTTGGAGTGTTGGATCCTTGAGGGCCAATACCAGGCCAAACATTATCTTCGAGATCTTCATGTTCATAATCCATGCCATCATCAAATATTGCGACAATGATATCACTATGACCTTTTTCGAGAGTCCAAGCTCCTTCTGCTTTTATATCGGATCCGGCAACTCCTATAAAGTCTTGAATCGATTGACCGGTGTTTCTTAAGGCCCATTGTACATTATAATGAGTATCATTAGGTCTCCATCTGGTTGGTGGATTTTGATTAAATATCGGTATCTTATCTAACGGTTCTATCATTTTTTTTATGTAAACCGGTTCGGCAATATCAACTGCTTCGAGAGATTGATAATCACGTACAGCGTCTATAATATTGGCGTTTTTATCTAACTGTAGCTTGAACCATAAGTGAAAACCCCATTCCTGATGCTTATGACGGTTTTTGATGAAATCGGCAGAAATATCATAGTGTCCATGTAATATAGGTCGGTATTCTCTAACTGAGTATTTAACATTCAATAAGTCTAATTCAGAATGGTTAGTGATAACGTAATCATTAGCAGCTCTGTGAAGAATATCTTTTACAACTTCGCCTGCTTGAGAACTTAGTTTTATAACAATTCTCCCTTTATGATAAGCACTCTCCGGTACACTATTTAAATCAACCGGGTCTAAAGAATTTAACAGCATTCTCTGTTGCTCAAGATTAAAATTTTCTGCTGTTCTCACATTTTGGTCTAAATGATCTAAGCCGTCCATACTTACGAAAGATATAACTGCAAGTGACATTATTAATACTTTAATGTATTTGTTAAACTGATCGTACTTATTTGTTAGTTTCAAAACAAACCTCCAAGCTTTTTCTGTTAGGGGGTTAACTCCCTGAATATAATTGAGATCACAATTACCTACACTACAGAAGGTTGTCAACCAATTTCTCCCGATATTCATAACTGAAGATAGTTGCTAAGTTTTATTATCAATTTTTCAATGGTAAACAAAAGCTTAAAATTTTATATTGAGAAGAAATATTCTATGTGTTTACTATATCCTTATATTAGCTATATCTAAAATAAGTGTTACTCAATCTTAGGGAATACTGAGATTAAATTTATTCTTCTGTTTTTTACATGTTCTTTTACTTGACTTTTTTTACTTCTCTATTTCATACTCTTTCTCATGGCAGTATTTGGTAATATTGACTAAAATAAGAGGAGATTTTTATATGACAACTATTATTGTTTATTCAACGAAGTATGGGAGTGTAAATAAAGTTGCAAAAAAGTTACAGAACTTAATCAATGGTGAGGTCAAGATTGTAAACGTAAATAGTAATCATGATATAGAGAAATATGATACGGTTATATTGGGTAGTTCTGTATATTACGGAGGAATTCAAAAAGAGATGAAAAGTTTCATAAATGATAATCTTTCAAAATTCAATAGAAAAAGAGTAGTTTTATATTTATGTGCCGGAACTGATAAAGAAAAAGTCATTGAATCTTATTTTAAAAAGTCATATCCCCCTGTAATTTACCAGAAAGCGATCGCCAAAGAGAACCTCGGTTATGAGTATGATTTTAAAAGAATAAGTTTTATCGAAAAACTGATTTTGCGACTTATTGGAGTGAAAAAAAGTGAAGTTGTATTTTTTGATGACAAAATCAAGGATTTTGCTAATATTGTTAACATTTAAATAAATAGAGTACTGAAAGATATGGTGTATTAACCTGCTTATCATATTTCTGCTTTTTTAAGTTTTAAAGAATTATAAACAACGTTAAGAGAACTAATAGACATAGCAGCAGCACCAATCATGGGATGAAGAAGTCCTAACATTGCTATAGGGATTGCAACTGCATTGTAGAACCAAGCCCAAAAGAAATTCTCTTTAATCTTTCTAAAGATTTGTTTTGATAATCTGATTGAGGCTACAACTGTTGATAAGTCACCTTTTACAAGTGTAATATCCGAAGCTTCTATTGCTATATCGGTTCCTGTTCCTATAGCAATACCTATATTGGCTTGTTTTAGAGCTGGCGCATCGTTTATCCCATCACCTACCATTGCTACATTAGAATATCTACGTTGCAGTTTTTTAATAGCATCTACTTTTCCATCCGGTAAAACCTGTGATACTATTTCGTCAATATTGACCATATTGGCAATAGCTTCTGCGGTTTTTTTATTATCACCGGTTATCATGATAGTTGCTATGCCCATTTTTTTAATCTGCTCGATAGCACTTTTAGAATCTTCTTTCAATTGATCAGCAACAGCAATTAATCCATTAATTTGATTATCGACAGCAACAATAAGAACTGTTTTAGCAGCTTCTTCTAAGTTGTCGATATCTTTTTTGTTTTTTATTTTAATATCAAGATCTTTCATGAGTTGTTGATTGCCAATTATAACTTTATGAGAATCCAACATTCCCATAATTCCTTTACCCGGGATGGTTTTAGCTTCTGTCACGTTACTTAAAGTTAAGTGTGATTCTTGGGCTTTTGCGATTATTGCCCTTGCTAAAGGATGCTCAGAAATACTTTCCAAAGAAGCTGATAACTGTAGCAACTCACTTTTGGTAATGCTTCCTACTGTTATTATGTCGGTAACCTCCGGTTTCCCTTTAGTTATAGTTCCGGTTTTGTCAAAAGCAATAGCATCTACTTCTTTTAACGTTTGTACAGCTTCTCCATTTTTAATCAAAATACCGTTCTCTGCACCTAATCCACCGCCTACCATTAAAGCAGTTGGAGTACCCAATCCTAAAGCACATGGACATGATATCACTAAAACGGCAATTGAAGAAAGAAAACCAAGAGATAGAATACTCAAGTCGGGATTTATCCATGGTAAGTAATTAGCTCCCCACAAAATAATAGACCGATGAAATTCAGGGAAGATGAGATATGATAAAAATGTCATAGCTGTAAGTCCAAGTATTGTGGGTACAAATATGCCTGTGACACGATCCGCAAAATCTTGAATTGGAATTTTTGAACCTTGGGCTTCTTCAACTAATTTAATAACTTGTGATAAAAACGTTTCTTGGCCGATCTTAGTTACTTTGGCCTTCAAAAAACCAAACTGGTTAATTGTTCCCCCAATGATCTCGTCGTTTTCTTGCTTATTTACGGGCATGGATTCACCGCTTACCATAGATTCATCAACTGAAGTTCGCCCTTCTAATATGATTCCATCTGTAGGTATTTTTTCTCCTGCTTTAATTAATAATATGTCATCCTTTTCTAATTCATTAACAGGTAGTTCAATTTCTTTACCTTCCCTTAATACACGAGCAGTTTTAGCACCTAATTGTATAAGTTTCTTGATAGCATCTGATGCCTTGCCTTTTGCTTTAATTTCTAAATACTTCCCAAGCAAATGAAAAGTCACTATAGTTGCTGCCATCTCAATAAAGGTTTGCATTTCAAAGAAAAATCCCAATAAACCAACAATATAAGGTAATAAGGACCCAAGACTTACCAAAACATCCATATTCGCCGTCTTGTTAATAAGTGAATTAAAGCTAGACTTATGAATCCTAAAGCCGAATATGAAAATTACAGGGAAAGCCAATATAGCGGTAATCAAGCGATAAACCGGAACATATATACCCGTCATTCTGATAACCATTAATATCATTATCAAACTAGATAATGCAACAGCACGTAACATTTTGTGGCGAATCAAATTCAGATTTTTGATACTGTTGTCTTCTTCATAATTATTTGTTTTATTGCGGACGCCGGCTTGATAGCCTAAATTAGATATTCGCTTTATTATGCCTTCTAAAGGTATTACTGATTTATCATACTGCAGAATGAGTATTTCAGTGCTGAAATTTAACGAAGCCTCTTTGACTCCTTTTAAATTATTTAACAATTTTTGAATGTTTTGTGCACATGAAGCACAATGCATGCCTCCGATTTTTAATGATACTTGCTCAATGTCACTAGATTCTTTGATAGGCTCGAAGCCAAGTTTTTTTATAGTATCATATAATACGGAAATATTTATTATATTTTCATCGTATGTTATGTATCCCTTTTCTGAAGCAAAATTGACATTAACTTTTAATACTCCATTCAAAGCTTTTAAGCTTCTTCCGACATTTGCAGAACAACTGGTGCAATTCATTCCTTTGATTTTAATAACTGTCTCTTTTTTAGTATTCATTAAGCAAAGTCTCCTGATGAGTAATTATCATTTGAGTTTTTTTTCAATCTATAACCGCATGTTTACAAATCTTAGTATCAAAGCTAACTTGAAACGATTTTTTAGTTTCAGATTCGCCATTGTTTGTATCGGTTTGATTGGTTCTAATTAATATAATAATCAAGTCCTAAGTCTCTTATAGCTAATTAAATGTTCTTATAAAAATTATGAAACGCTTCTCCAGAAATGGTTTATCTTAATACGTCTTCTGATTGAGTTATTATCTATAAAGCCTAAACAGTTCCATAATATGCATTACTACTTTTGGGTACTCTCAATCTTTTTAAACAAAATAAAGTATTAAGCTAATCGAGCAAGGATTATTATGGAGTAGTTGCGCGTTTGAACGATAATAATGCTTTAGACTGTTGGATTTAATGCATTCCTTGTCGATCTTGTTTTGCTTCGTGTTACTTTGGCAGAAGATTCTAAGGGCAATTCATGAGCCCAGCTTACGAAATCGGTTAGGCCAATTGCCAGGACGGGTTGCTTCTGGCTTGTCCAGTTTGGAGGTTTAATATATTTTATCTGTGAAACTAAAGCAGAACTCAACATTATTTTTTATCATAAAATCGCATATCCATCCTATATTCTAATTCCTAATTTTCTAAATCATTCTTTCCCCTCAACTCTTTGTGGACATATAGTGCTCCTTTTAGTCCACCTATTTCAGGACACCTCAATCCTTTCTAACACTCTTTTTTGCTCTGGGGATAGCTTTGAAAGCAAAGTTTTTTTTTCTGCTTCAGTTAGACTTGACTCTATCGTCTCAATATAACACTTCTGAAAAATGTTTTCAACTGT
>PWOA01000082.1 GCA_003564155.1 Candidatus Cloacimonadota bacterium | reverse complement strand
TTTTTTCTTAGCTATTTTTTTTCGTCCTTTACGAACTAATTGATTGATTGTGGGCACTATTTTCCTCCATTATTTTATTTTATTGTTCTCACTCCAACAACAGTGTAGTGTTGAAGTAGGATATTAGAAGTTGAGTATATCATCAATGTTTTCTTCTTTTTTGGTGTGAACTAAGTCGTTGATAATCTGAGCGACGGTTTTACCTTGCTCCAGCTTTTTGTTTACAAGGTTGTTGTAATGTTTAGCTCCTGTTCCTACCGGAACTCTATGGCCCAGTATTATACTTTCTTTAAGGCCTTCTAACTTATCTATCTTTCCTTCACAAGAGGCCTGTGTGAGGACTTTAGTAGTTTCTTGGAATGATGCTGCAGAGAGCCAACTGTCAGTATGCAGGGAAGCTTTGGTTATTCCTAATAATACCTGCTCATAAGTTGCACCGACACCATCGGCAAATTTTATTCTTTCGTTTTCCGCAAGCACTTCATTTTTATCAACCAAATCACCTTCAAGGAAGAAAGTATGACCGGGGTCTACGATTTTGACCTTTTTGAACATTTGGCGAATAATAACACCAATGTGCTTATCATCAATACGAACGCCTTGCTTACGATATATTTCCTGAACTTCATTTAGAATCAACATTTGAGCGGCATTAATACCTTTAGCTGCCAAAATGTCCCTTGGGTCAAGAGGACCATCTGAAAGAGGATCGCCATTTTCAATAAAATCGCCCTGATGGACAATAATCCTTTTACCGGCAGGAACGTTGTATGATTTTTCTTCACCTGTTTCGGCAATCACATAAATAGTCCTGCCGAATTTGGTGAAATCACCAATTCTGACTGTTCCGGTAATCTCACTGATGATAGCCTTGTTCTTTGGAACCCGAGCTTCAAACAAATCATCTACTCTGGGTAAACCACCGGTAATATCACGCATTTTGATGGTCACTCGGGATGTTTTACCCAATATTGTACCCGGATGAACATAAGTATCGTCTTCCACTTCTAAGTTTAATCCTGCTTGAAGAGGAATAATTTCTACCGCGCCATTAGGCTTTATAAGTTTTAACTGAGGCTGTAATTTTCTATCTTTGGATTCAATGATTGTTGTTTCTCTTGTTCCGGTTATATCATTAAATTCTTCTTTATAAGTAGTGTCTTTTATCAAATTCTCGTGTTTAACTTTCCCCTCAGCTGTAGCTAATAAAGGATTATTGTAAGGATCCCAAGAGAATAGCTTAAAGTCTTTAACTACTTTGTCACCATCTTTAACGTATATGGTAGAGGCATATTCCACTTTATAATCATCCAAAACAGTTCCGTCATTCTCATCGCATATTTGTATGCTGCCTTGTTTACTGATAGAGACTATTTCTCCGGATTTGGTTTCAATGGTATTCATTCTCTTGAATTTAACGATGCCGTCATAGTTAGATGCTACTTCAGCTTCATCTATAGCGGTACTGGCTGCTCCTCCAATATGGAAAGTCCTCAAGGTTAGCTGAGTTCCGGGTTCTCCAATACTTTGAGCTGCAATAACTCCTACCGGTTCACCAATAGTGACCGGTTTTTGAGTGCCTAAATTCCTACCGTAACATTTTGCACAAATACCTTTTTCGGCCTCACATGTTACCACAGATCTTATCTTTACAGAGGCAACTCCGTGTCTTTGAATGATTCGAGCCGTATCGTTATTTATCTCTTCATTGGCCTCTACTAACACTTTGTCGTTAACAGGATCAACTATATCTTCCAAAGCAGTTCTTCCTTGGATTCTTTCAGCCAAAGAGACTACCACTTCTAAGCCTTCTTTGATAGCAGACACATCCAGTCCCTGAATAGTTCCGCAATCTTCTTCATAAATTATAGCATTTTGTGCAACATCAACCAGCCGCCGGGTCAGGTATCCTGCATCAGCAGTTTTTAATGCGGTATCAGCCAAACCTTTTCGAGCACCATGTGTCGATATAAAGTATTCCAGAACCGTAAGACCTTCCTTGAAATTAGATTTAATAGGAGTATCAATCACTTCAGCTACTACGGATCCTCCTTTGGTAGGCTTATCCATCAACCCTCTCATTCCACCTAATTGTTTTATCTGGTCTTTACCACCACGGGCTCCGGATAAATACATCATATGGATTGAATTGAAACCGCCTTGGTCTTTTTCTAATTCTTCCATAAGAACATCGGTAACTAACTCAGTTGCCATTTTCCATCTATCGACAACACGATTAGACTTTTCTTTCTCAGTAATGGCACCATTATAATATGATTCGATAACGTCGTTAACCTTTTTCTCAGCAGATGAGATGATGCTATCTTTTTTCTTTGGTACTATAATATCACTGAAACTAAAGGTTACGCCGGCTTTGGTAGCATACTTAAACCCTAAATCTTTCAGATCGTCTAAAAACTTGGAAGTCCGGTATTGACCGACATGTTCGTATATCAGCATAGCCACATCATTCAATTTACCTTTATCGAAGGTATAGTTTTGGAAAGGAACTTCATCGGGAATTATCTGATTGAAAAGAACTCGGCCGACAGTAGTAAGAATTCTTTCATCTTCATAATTAACCATAACCCAAGTATGAAGATCAATTACTCTGTCTGCCTTAACATCTTTGGGGACTTCTTCTTTGTTATTATGTTTTGTCTCACAGCTTTCAAAGGCAAGAAGCACTTCATCAAAATCTTTAAAATATTTGAATCTTTTGCTGGTTAGGTCTTTGGGAAGCTTATCCTTTTCCATTGTCAGATAATAACATCCTAAGACAATATCCTGACTGGCAACCATTGCTAATTTTCCGTTAGCAGCTAATAAGAGATTGCGGGAAGACATCATCAGTACCCTTACTTCCATCTTGGCTTCATCGGATAAAGGTACATGAACTGCCATTTGATCTCCATCAAAATCAGCATTAAACGGAGTACAGACCATGGGATGGATTTCGATAGCTTTATTTTCGGTAAGAATCGGGTAAAATGCCTGTACACCGAGTTTATGAAGCGTGGGTGCTCTATTTAAAAGTATGGGATAGTCTTGAATAACTTCTTCCAATACTTTCCATATTTCCGGCTTCTTTCTATCTATTAATTTCTTGTCACTT
>PWOA01000099.1 GCA_003564155.1 Candidatus Cloacimonadota bacterium | reverse complement strand
TTATAAATATGAATGGCAAATCTTACCGCTTAAAGGAAACGAAAGATTGGCTCAAAACTGTTGACAAATAACTGGTACTTTTTCAATTGAAATAGTGGGCACTTTTGAAGTAATAAATACAGACCATGATGGAATTGAAATCGAAAAGCGGGGCTTGTTTATATTATAGTTTAATTCTTTTAATCAGACCATGATGGAATTGAAATGTAAACGTGAATATGTCATCAGCCTGTGCTCCAGTCCTTTTAATCAGACCATGATGGAATTGAAATCTGCAGATCAGCTTTATAGCCTGCACTCAATCCATCCCCTTTTAATCAGACCATGATGGAATTGAAATTTTTGTAATATGACCTATCACTTTGTAAAATGGTCTATCTTTTAATCAGACCATGATGGAATTGAAATAGGGCGGAAGAAACAAAAAGACAGCAAACAGGTGCTCTTTTAATCAGACCATGATGGAATTGAAATCAGCAAATCTCCGAAAGCTATTCTGTCGTTATCCTACTGTCCCAAAATATGCATCATACAATACCTGGGATGCCTTGGAACTTTTCTTGCCAAAAACTGGAAAGTCTAGATAAACTGTCTCAGGGAAAGATGTTTTGGCTTGATCTTGGGGGATTTTCTTTTCAAGAACAGGGGTGTTCTTATTATATTGATGCGTAAAAATAGGCAACAAAAACAGGGCTTTATCTGCCCTGTTTTTGTTGTTAAGTAGATTTGAAAAACTGAACTTTACTTAATTGCTTCTATTGAATTCTTTATTAGTTCTCTGGTTCTCTCTTTTCTAGTTCTCCAATGCTCTCCATATTCTCTGTTTCTATCGGATATCCCAGCAGAGATTACGTTATTTGCTAACTGATAATTTACTTGAACAACTCCTAACTCATATTCAGTTCCTTCTCCAAAATTCGTCACAATATTAGCTGGAAAATTAAACTCTCTGTCAGAAGAGTTGATTTCTCTAAACCAATGTGAAGAATCTTCGTCATGGATATCTTCAAAATACGCTGAATGAGCATAGGCGACCTGTGTTTGATTATTATTATCTAACGACCACGATACATTAGCAGTCTGTGCTGGATTGTAATCCTCGGGGAAAGATATTGATGACACAGGATAAGGGACTGTTACAGTTCCTGAATACTCTTTGTCATTAATTTCAATTTCAAACAGATAGTTTTCTCCGGTCTCGAAATCATAGTCTACATACCAAGTACCTTGCCATCCCATTGCTTCAACATTGGTACCATTAATCTGCACATCAATTTCATTAACACGTAATTCAGGATCTACAGCATGAATAAAACCTTCAAAATAGTCATATCTGTGAGGGCCGAAATCTTCTTGGATATCTGCAACTGCAATATAGAGATGAACTTCATTAGGGTCCAGATCTTCAGGGTTAAGAATATCGCCCGGTGATATGGTTTGACCGTTGTCGTTGTCATTATCATCATCTGAGCATGCTGTCATGATAAAAACACCTAAACAGAGTAATAAAAACAACCCCAACAGTTTGCTTCGTTTAATCATATTTCCTCCTTTTTGGTTAATAAGATTACTTAGTTATACTGTCACAAAATGTTCATTGTGAAACTCAACTTATTATTTCCACTATAGCTAAACTTGTTGTAATGTCAAGGATAAATATTATTATTGTTGATATTCGGTCAATTTGCTGTAGTAAACTCTTGGTTTTGTGCTAATCTGTAGATTGTATATCACTGATATACAATAATCATTAGGCAGAAAAAATATCCGGATTTATCTCAAAAAATATTGCAACTAACAAGAAGTTGACAAATAAGGGCCTGATTTATTAAGGTATTATAGTTGAGAATATTGACTGTTTTTCGATAGTGAGAATATCGTATAACAGTAATTAATTATATAATGGGAAGAAAGTATGTTTGATTATCTTGAAATATTCAGGAAAAATTATTATCGTAACAAAGGTCAGAGACTATTATTAAAGGGAAAGCCGACAAAAGCTTTTCCTTATTTAGAGAAAGCATTACTAATGGACAATAGTCCTCATAATTTGTATAATCTTGCGTTAAATTTTATAGCTATGCAACGTAATGATGAAGCTGAGAAATACCTCATCTCAACGGTTTTAGAAACACCTGACAATGCTTTAGCGGTTATTACTCTTTCCGATCTCTATATGCAAAAAAGAGAATGGCATAAAGCAGAACCTCTATTAGAAAAGCTTTCGGACACTTATCCCAATAATAAAGTATACCGGAAATATTATGAACGAGTGTCAGATCCACAATTAAGAGAAAATTATGTCAGGGCAAAAGAATTATTGAATGAAACCAGAAATCATATCTATAAAAAAGAATTTGACCAAGCTTTAAAATGTTTGTTGCAAGCGGAAGAACATGACCCACAAAGTTCTTATGTACATAGCAATTTAGGTTCATTTTATCTAAGGGTAAAGAAAGATCCCCGCAAAGCATTTGAGTATTATAATAATGCATACCAACTCAACCCAAATAACAAAGCTTTCAAACATAATCTGGAATTAACAAGAAAATTAGTAGCAAAAGGAAAATAAGCATAGCTTTCTTTATGCAAATAAAAATGGATTTCCCCCAATATAATCAGTTGATCAAGGTTTATCGGAAACAAGTTCTATCTTATCGATTCCTAAAGTTTTCAATCTACCATTATGCTTGAATAAGCATTTCTACCTAAGATTAATCTTTATTCTTGACACGGAATGCATATTTAAAGAGTTTGTATAGATCGTAAATAATATGGAGGTGAACTGAGTGCCAATAGTTTTCACACGCGATGGAGAGCCTTTTGAGATCATGCTCAAAAGATTCAAAAAAAAATGCGAACGCGCTTCTATCCTTTCGGATATCAAGAAGCATCAGGCTTATGAAAAGCCGAGTGAAGCAAAAAAAAGGAAAAAGAATGTTGCCATGAGAAAAGCCTTAAAATTTGCTCGTAAAGCAAAAAGATTCTCATAGCATATACCACAAAACCGAATATCTAAATTAAGTATAATTGATGGATACTACGCGCCGGCAGTAGTTTCTAATTTGCTACTGCCTAGGTCTTGTTAAGTTGTCAAGGACGCTTTTTTTACTTTGGTACCTGACATTATAATTAATAATATAAGTGCTTGCTATCTCTTAGTATAGATGGAATCATTTATAATTGCAAATTATTGTTGCGGATTAGAAGATGGAGGTTGTTATGCATTATCTTGATATAATTTTAATTATTATCTTGTTAGCATTTTTCTTCATGGGAGTAAAAAGAGGGCTGGTCCTTGCTTTTACCCAGCTATTTGGTATATTATTGATCTTTTTTCTGATACGTCAATTTGGAGTAATGATCAGAGCGGGAATTCATGAAACAATAGGAATACATGAGACTTTAGCCACAATCATTGGCTACATCATTATATTTATTGTAGTTATGCTACTTGCAAGATTGGTTTCTTCAACAATAAAAAAGCTTATGAAGCTTGTTATGTTAGGCTGGGTTGATGGTTTATTTGGCGGCATTTTAGGTTTTTTATTCGGTTTTGCTCTTATAATTGCTTTAGTATTAGTTTTAGAGATATCTACTGCAGCAAAATTCTTGGGAGAAACACGTAATAAATCAATTATTTATAACTCTGGCCAGAAAATATCTGAAGGTCTGCTTATTAGAGTTTCACAAACATTTCCCGACAATTCGGTCAGGCTTGATACTAATCTCTCCGCTGAGTTATCATAGCGGTTACTCAGCATTCTAAGACAACTGACTTTTTGCATCTCTGTCAGGTTAGTCATAAGTACCTTCCAAAGAGTATTTTAATTATCTTGTTCCTGTGTCACATATTGAAACCATATTCAATGATTAGCTATTTTGAGCCTAAAAATGGACAAGGTAAGCGGATAATTGAAATTAATAATTACTTCTTGCTTTAGCAAGTTAAGATTTTAAATGTAATTGTAATCAATATCTAATTTCACACATAACCTTTAATAATAATTATGGACAATATCGGTCAACTTGAATTTGATAAAATAAAAGCTATTTTGAGCAGTTACTGTTTCTCAAACAAGGCAAAGCAACGTGCAAAAACACTAGAGATATTATCTGGTAAAACCGAAATAGATTATAGTCTATCAATAATAAGTGACTGCCAAGAAATTTGTCAAAAAGGATTCGGCTTTAACTTCGAAATGATAGAAGATTTAGAACAAATCCTATATCAGTTTCAATTTCGATCATACTCTTATGAAGAGTTTAAAAGTGTATACCAGACTGTATCTAAAAGTTTGGAGATAATAAGATTCCTCTCTAAGGAAGAATTGTTTTTAGAGGAAACTCCTCATTTTGTCGTCTTGTGTAATAAATTAGTACCTTTAACTGACATCAAAACTCGATTTGAAGAGATTTTTTTACCTGATGGTGAGGTCTCGGATAATGCATCTCCATTGTTAAGACATGTAAGAAGGAGACAGACATCACTCCGTAATACTATTTTACGACATTTAGAAAGAAAACTAAATGAAAAAAGGCTCGATAACATTATCCAAGATAAGATTATTACCCAAAGAGAAGGCCGTTATGTAATACCCTTAAAAGATGGCGGAACTAGTTCTGTGCAAGGGATTGTCCATGGTTATTCAGGTAGTAAAGCAACCATTTTTGTTGAGCCAAATGATGTAGTTGGTCAAAATAATGAGCTACATGCTTTAAAAAGGGAAGAAGATGATGAGATTTATAGGATTTTTTGTGATTATACCGATACAATTATAGCAGAAAAAGAAGTAATCTTCTCGAATAATAAGGTAGTTTGTGATTTGGATTACTATTTTGCATGTTCCACCATGTGTAATAAGTTACGAGCATCAAAACCGGTCTTAATTCCACAATACAAAATAAAACTATCAAATGCTCGCCATCCTTTACTGATCTACAATTATGAATCTTATGAAGAAGTGATCCCATTCAATCTTAACTTAGGAGAACAAGAAAAAATACTCGTTCTTTCTGGCCCGAATACCGGCGGTAAAACGATTACATTGAAAACTGTAGGGCTTTTAACTATGATGACTCTGTGCGGTCTACCAATACCTGCTGACTCAAATAGTGAAATAGGACTTTTTGCGCATGTATTCACCGATATAAGCGATAATCAGTCGATAGAAAACTCTTTAAGCACTTTCTCTTCACATATAGAAAAAATCAAAGAAATGGTTCAGCAAGGCAACGAAAAAAGTCTTGTTCTGATTGATGAAATTGGCTCAGCAACCGATCCTGAGCAAGGAGCTGCCTTAGCTCAATCAATTTTAGAAAAGCTTGTAGATTTGAATGTTTTAGGTATAGTGACAACACACTACACCCCATTAAAAATATTCGCAGAACAATCCGATAACTGCATCAATGCAGCTATGCAGTTTGACCCTGAGCAACATAGACCTACTTATCGTTTTGAAGTGGGTATACCGGGGAATAGCTTCGCCATAGAAATAGCTGAAAGGTTAGGTTTAGAAGAAAAACTCTTAACCAGGGCAAAGCAACTCACAGGCGAAAAGAGCATTGAACTTAACAGTTTGATTTCAACAATATCGAAAGAAAAAAAAGAGTTAGCCAGGGCAAAATATGAAGTTGAGCTTAAACAAAAGCTCATGGAAATTAAAGCCAACGAGTACTCAACTCTAATAAATGAAATTGATAGTCAGAAAAAAGAAATTCGTTTAAAGGCTTTAACGGAAGCTAAGGCATATCTTACTCAAACTCAACAAGAGATTAACCAAGAACTTCAAAAAGTTAAGCAGCAAGATAAAAGAAAGCAGAAAGAACAGGTCAAGAAGGTAATTAATACCATCTCGGAAAAGCAACAGAATATTTTCCGTGAAGAAAATGATTTGTCAAATAAAGAGTACTTACCTGTTAAAGACTTAAAGTTAGGAGAGCAAGTCTGGGTTAAAGAGTTTACCTCATTAGGTACAGTCGTTTCTATAGAGAAGGATAAAGCAACTGTCGACATCAATGGTTTTTTCTTTACAACCGGTAAAAGTAATCTCTTCAAAGTAAGAGATAAAGATTCTAAAGCCGTAACTAAAGGTAATGTAATCAATCGTCAAACTGAAAAGAAAAGACAAGTTAATTATGACTCTCCGGAAATAAAAACCGAGATTAAGCTTTTAGGAATGACTTTTGAAGAAGCATTGCCATTGATCGAGAGGTTTATTGATGACGGTTACTATGCCGGCTTAAAGAAATTAAGAATAGTTCATGGTAAAGGAACAGGTGCTCTGAGGAAAAAAGTCCGCAGCTATCTCCAAGGAATCAATAATGTTTCCGAATTTTATTCTCCTCCTTCTGAAATGGGTGGAGAAGGAGTAACAATTGTCGAGTTTAGATAGATCCTTAAAATATGAAAACACTACTAATAAAACACTTTTTTGTAACAACGCTCTCTGTATCAGAGTTTTAACTTAGAGGTTATATTCAATGTTCAACCAAAATTTAATTGAGCAGATTGTAGAGGCTAATGACATAGTCTCAACGATCGAGCAATACGTACCTTTAAGAAAAAGTGGTACAAATTTTAAAGCTTGCTGTCCTTTTCATGAAGAGAAAACACCTTCCTTCACAGTAAGTGAAAGAAAACAGATTTATAAATGTTTTGGTTGCGGTAAGGGTGGTAATGTGCTCAACTTTGTAAAAGATATTGAAAAAATATCTTTTTACGAAGCAATAGAAAAGTTAGCTAAAAATGCAGGAATAACGTTAAAACAGACCAAAGACAAAAATTCACATAAAAATTCACGTATACAGTTAATTGAAAACATTTATGATTTAGCTAAAGACTATTACTGTAGTAATTTAGAAAGATTTGGTGAAAAGGTAATAACATATCTAAAGAATCGCAATATCTCAATCGAGACCGCAAATAAGTTTCAGTTGGGATACACTCTTAACAGTACGAAAGGACTGCACAACTATCTGCTAAAAAAAAATATTAATGAAAATATTATGGTTCAATCGGGATTGATAGTAAAGAGCAAATATGGTCATTACGATCTTTTCCGCGACAGATTAATTTTTCCTATTCATTCGTCAACCGGTAAGGTAGTTGCCTTCGGAGCACGTGTCTTATCACAAGATACTTCAGGTGCTAAATACATCAATTCTCCTACAACTCCTATTTATACCAAAGGGAACGAATTATACGGTTTTTATCAAACCCGTTCTGAAATAGGGAAGAAAAACGGTGCTATTATAACGGAAGGTTATTTGGATTTTATAAGATTATACGAGTCGGGCTTCATAAATAGTGTTGCTTCTTTAGGAACTTCGCTAACAGAAAAACAAATACAGCTAATATCCAGATACACATCTAATTATTACCTCCTATTCGACGGTGATAAAGCCGGAAGAAAAGCCGCTTTAGAAGCAGCAAAGAAGATTATTGTTTATGGTAAAACACCCTTTATTGTTGACCTTCCACAAGATGAAGATGCTGATAGTTACATTCAATCCCAGGGAATCGATAGCTTAGCAGTACTTATTGATAACGCCAAGTCATTACCTCAGTATTTATATGACGATGAAATACTGGGACACTCAAAAACCGAAAAACTGGAATATTTGATTAATTTAATGAATGATTCTGCCGATCTTCTCACAGTGGAATTATTCTTGAATGATGTTGCTGGATTATTTAATGTTTCGCCTCAAGCATTGATCGGCAGAATAAAACGTAAACAAACTACCCGTCCGGAACAGAAAGGTGTAACGAACAATGAGTCTGAAGCCCGGAATCAATATATCGAAGAAAAGGTCTTTTTATGTCATCTTATAAACGGCTCTGTTACAGATACAAAGATGTATGAAGAAATAACGGCAGATCACTTTTTTATTGAAAAATATAAAAAAATCTTTGAACTTTTAACAAATGACGGTTATTATATAGACAGAAGGAAAATTATGTCCATTTTATCTTCGTTGGAGAATAAAGATGATTTAATAGCCAACACAATTAGTAGTCTTTTATTTGAAGCAGATCATGAGATGTCTGTCGAAGAAGCTATTAATGACCTCAAGCTGAGAAAGTTGAGGATAGAAAAGGAATTAAATCCAATAAAAGATGACGAGGATAGTCTTACTGAAAGATTACGGGAATTAGAAAAAGCTAATGAAGAATTGAAACGGCTCTCATCAAACCGGTTAAAAAAAATACTATATTAGAAGGAGATTTAATGCTTACTTATAAAGAATGTGTCCACAAATTATTAGAATTAGGTAAGGATAATAAAAGCCTAACATACAAACAAGTTAATGACATACTTCCGGTAAGCCCAATATTTCTTGATAGAATCGATGATATAATCACAGAAATTAACGAAGCAGGCATAGAAATAATCGATGAAACTCAGAAAAGATTTATGAAATCGGGTGTGATTGCCAGAAAATCTGTTGAAATAAAAAAGTTTAAAAATAAACGCTATTATGACGATCCTGTTCGAATGTATCTTAGAGAGATGGGTAGAGTACCCTTATTAGACAGAGAAGGTGAAGTAAGACTGGCTAAAAAGATTGAAAGTGCTAAAAAAATGATCAACCGCAATATCTTTGTATCCGGCAGCACATTAAGAGAACTTAATAACTTCTACCATCGTTATAATGAGAAACGGGTCCGTATTGACCAAATCCTTAAAATTGAATACGGTACCTGCTTAGAAAAAGCACAAGAAGAACAGCTTGTTGGCAGATTTGATGATATGCTGCAACAAGCTGAGACCATCTTTGAAAAAGTAGGTGAGATCGTTGATAATCTTGACCCCGACCAACCAATTAATTCGGAAACCCAGGTTTTTCTGGACAAATACCGTAGCCAGTTAAGAGATACTTTTCAGCAACTCCAGTTTAATGATAAGCTCATTAAACGTATGATTTACAGAATGAGAAGTTTAGTGGGACGAGTTAAGGACAGCAAAAAGAGTATCAACAATCTTTCCCGCATAAAAAAATATTCCGTTGATGATATTGCCGCTATCATCAAAAAGGCTCGCCGTTCAGAAAAAGAACTTAAAATTGTCAAAGAAGAAACCGGTATTGATCCAGGTCTTTTCAACGAAACTGTCAGGAAGATCAAAAATGCTAAACGTAAAATTCGTCGTGTAGAAATCGAGACAAGATTAACTGCAGAGGAAATGGTCTTTATTCACGATGAGATTGAACGTGGTATGAGAATGAAGGAAGCCGCTCAAAACGCTCTCATCGAAGCTAACGTAAGGCTTGTCGTCAGCATTGCTAAAAAATATAATAACAGAGGACTCGATTTCTTAGACCTTATACAAGAAGGAAATACAGGTCTTATGAAAGCTGTTGATAAATATGATTATCGAAAAGGATATAAATTCAGTACCTATGCTACCTGGTGGATAAGACAAGCAATTACTAGAGCAATTGCAGATCAAGCAAGAACTATAAGAATACCTGTCCATATGATTGAGACAATCAATAAGATTAGTCGCACCAGCAGGAAATTAATGCAAAAATTTGGCCGTGAGCCTTATCCCGAAGAGTTAGCCGAAGCTTTAGATATGTCGGTTGATAAAATTAAAGGGATTATGTCTATATCAAAAGAACCGGTATCACTTGATAAACCAATTGGTAACGAGGGAGATGATAGTGTCCTAAGTGATTTCATCGAAGATAAAAATACAATATCACCCGAAAGAATGGCTGAAAGATCTATTCTCGGCAGTGTTGTTGATGAAGTCCTACAAACCCTTACATCCAGAGAAGAAAAAGTTATTAGATTAAGATTTGGAATCGATGACGGTTATCACAGAACACTCGAAGAAGTGGGACATATCTTCAATGTTACCAGAGAAAGAATTCGCCAAATTGAAGATAAAGCACTCAAAAAGTTGAAACATCCTTCACGTAGTGAAGGGTTTATGAAGATATTGAATAACTACAATATTAAGTAGCACACACCTATAATCTGAGGCTGATATATCATTTATATTGATATTCAGCCTTTTTAGGGATTAATGTTTATTTCAATAGAATAGTATCCATCTAAACCATTAAATATAAAGGTTCTTATGAGATAAACAACATGCAGAAGACAAATAAGTTATCGGTAATTAGAGTAATAATTGAATATGATAGTTGGAAAAGATCGCTTGGTTAACAGTCACTTTTTGTTCTGCTTGGAGGCTGTTACTCACGTTTTTTTGATAATATTATCTTTTAGTTCTCTAAGGTTTTCACAGCACTACTCAAGAGTTCACTAACGGTCAAAAATATATATCCTTGGTTGATAAGATCCTCAATAATATCAGTTAAAGCCAAAACTGTATTATCTTTGTAAATAGAACTGTGAAAAAGTATTATGCCGCCAGGGTGAATATACTCCGTTACCTGTTTTTTGATGTCATCAACCGAAATATCTCGTTGCCAATCATAAGAGTCTACCGACCAATTGATTATTTTCCATCCAGAAGATGCCAAATATTTAATAGTATCTTCCCTAATAACTCCATAGGGAGGTCTTAGTATTTTGGGATAAACATCTGTTATCTTTTCGATCAATTCTGATGTAGGATGTAATTCTTTGTTAATTATATGACGATTATCAATTGCTCTGAAATCTTGATGTGACCACGAATGATTACCAATTTCATGGCCATCCGCCACTATTCTCATTATAGTTTTAGGGTAGATATTAGCGAACATACCAACAACGAAAAATGTTGCTTTGACACCTTTATTATTTAGTATATCAAGTATTTTGGACGTATTCTTCCCATCTGGTCCATCATCAAAAGTTAGAGCAATCGCTCGCGGATGATCTACTGAAAGGTAAAATACACTACAATACTTTTCAGCTAATTGATTAGTATAAGAATGGAATTCTTCATAGGATGATGTTTTGTTATTGTCTGTTTCATTTGCTGATAGGTTTAAGTGGATAGTCAATAAAATAACAAAACATCCTAACATTCTTCTCATATGATTTGGGATTTACCAAATTAGTTAAAAGGGTTAACTTGTTATATTGACGACTCAAGGTACCGCTTGCATAAGAAACATTTTAGTTCTTATAAGTACTATCAGTCAATCTTAAAATAAATCTCTCTGCCGTATATGTTTCGGCAGAGAGATAATTCTTCTTGAAAATCTAATCCTTAAATTTTGAAGCAGCTTGATTAACAGCTTTTTTCATAGAATCCCAAGAGGTTTCTAATCCTTCTTTGATAGTATCCCATGCGTCATCACTTGTCTTCGCAAGTTTAGCGACTTTTTTCTTGTTTGTTTTAATTTTGTCTTGCACCTCGTTAAGGTGTTTAATAATCTTTAACTTCGTGTCAGCACTAGCATATGATGCTTGTGCTTTCATTTTTTCCACATCTGCCTGTAGCTCATCTAGTTGAGCCTTCATTTTTTGTAGATACAGATCTTTCTTATTCATTTTTCCCTCCTTTATTTGATTTACCATTATTGGTTTTATCAACAAATATTTTAACCATTATACCCAAAACGAAACCACCAGCTAAAGTAAAAAACAATAATAAGAATATTGGCATTTGAACTTTTAGCCACAGAAAACTGGCATAAACCGGAGCTGTGTTTTGCACAACTACAACAATCAAAGATAATGTCAACACTACTATAAAAACTAATTTGAAAGTTTTCACCTTTACTTACCTCCTTTCTGATAATACAATAGGATGGTCAGGGAAAAGGTTCTTTGTTGTCAAGTAAATATTAATACTTTAAGCTGATAGGCTTATCAGTTTACGAAGTATATTGTAATACAATCGTAATTATCCCTACCATTTTTGACTTGCAATATGCGGATATACTACATTATTTTTGGCTTTATCCTGTAGCTTACCTTTAGGGTGAGTAGGAGTCGGATACCATTCGACTCCTACTCACCCTAAAGGTATCTTATAAGAAATATGGGTAACGTCTCAAAAAGTGGTGTAAATATTTAGGCTTAAGTTATAAAAAATGTTGAACCAAATTCCCCTGACTATTTAACGGTTTTTATTAGTATAAAAAAAACAAGGAGGTAGAAAATGGTTCAACTGATGTTGAATGAATCAGGAGTAGACGAAAGTGTCAAGCAGATTCGATCCAGAGGAGGGATGGATTTTCTTTATTTGCTTGAGTTAATTGTGAAGATAATGATGAATGCTGAGTTAGAGCATATGATATCAGCCGGTTACTATGAGCATGTTGATGGCAGAAATAATTA
>PWOA01000002.1 GCA_003564155.1 Candidatus Cloacimonadota bacterium | reverse complement strand
GGCTTTTTTCTAAAACATAATGGAAGCTGTTGATTCTGTTTATCTCACACAGATCTCACAGATCTCACAGATTTAAAAAGATAAAAGAGGATTAAAAAGAATATTAATTATGGTTTTGGTGGCTTTTTCTGGTTCCAAAAACATCCCCTCATTCCCGTGAAAACGGGAATCCATGGCGGCTGAGGGCTGAGGGCGAAAATGAGGTGTCCTGAAATAGGTGGACTAAAAAGGAGACCAAAATGTAGGGGCAACCCTTGCGGTTGCCCTTTATCAGGCAGGGGCAAGCCCAGCCCCTACAATGAGAATATCCTGCCAAAAAAAGCATTATAAATATACAAACTCCAGCCCAAAGGATTTAGCTCCGGTACTGATTCTTGTTTATTTTTTCAGTTTAGCCATAACTTCATTTCTTATTCTATCTTTTTCCTCAACATCGACATGAAGTTGTCGAGCCAGTTCGGTAACTCGATTTAATTCTTGATTATTATTCAATGAATCAGTAAAAGCGACAAGATAGCAAAGTCTTATCAGATAGAATTTCTTATAGGGATTTTTTCCGTAGAATTTATTAATAAGAGCTATAGTTTTTTGGAGATCAAAGACCTTGGTAAGAATTTCTTTTTTATAGATATCGTATAAAGAGGTTACGATCTTTTCGTCAGAGCTTCCGAAACCTGCAGCAAGTTCTTCATATTCATAATAATGCTGTTGAATTTGAATCATAATTTCTTTAACAATTTGCTCTTCTTCTTTTTCACTTACTTCACCATCCGCTAAAGCAGTATAAACTGCCAAGGCTAAGGCAGATGATACGAAGGAAAAATCTTCGAATTCCTTCCTTTCTTCTTCATTCTCAGGAATAAAGGCTCTATTCTCAAAAAAACTCTCTAAAAAAGTTTCTTCAGGTATCTCCTCGATTGCAAAGTGGACACTATTTCCAAGTTTTTCCGACCATCTAGACATAACATTCTCCTTTCTTTAATAATAATTCTTGCTTATATACTAATCCATTTAGGCTTTGTTGTCAAATCTATTGTGGTTTAATGAGCAAAATAAGATAGTCAATTAATAAGATATAACTACTCCCGTCAGGTATAAGCATAACACTATTTACCGGTTAATGATGTTAAGAATGAAAAATATTTAACTATTATGTAACCGGTCGCACCTGATTAATTATGATTATTCTTGACGTTAAAGGCAAGATCAGATAATTAATAACCAAACCATAAAGGAGCTGATTATGAGCATATTCAGAAAACTTTTCCCGATTCTATTTATTATAAACGGATTTATTTATTTAGGTGCTGTGTCCCATGAATGGCATTGGGCACAAAGAGCAGGAGGCTTAGGTAATGGAGTGGGTTATGACATTGTCGTTGATAATGAAGGTAATAGTTATATTACAGGCTATGTGACTGATAAGGCTTATTTTGGAGATATTAAACTAGAAAGTGAAAGTGAGAATAAAGATATCTTTGTAGCAAAGATTGACAGCGATTCTAAATGGCAGTGGGCTCGAAGAGCAGGTGGCTTAGGTAATGATGAAGGTTTGGGGATTACAGTTGATGAAAAAGGTAACATCTATGTAACCGGATATTTTCAACATAAGGTAAAGTTTGGTAAAACAGAGTTAATCAGTGAAGGTGGAGAAGATATTTTTATTGCAAAGTTGGGCAAAAACGGAGAATGGATATGGGCAGTAAAAGGAAACGGACCAAACAGAAACCGAGCAAATGATATAACAGTCGACAAAGAAGGTAATGCCTACATAACAGGTTATTTTACCGGTTTGATTAAATTTGGAGATATTTCTTTTAAACCGGAACAATGGTCGGAGAATATTTTTGTGGCAAAGATAGATAGTACCGGAGTGTGGAAGTGGGCACGCAATACAACAAGTACGGCCTGGAATTTAAATCAAGGTAAGAGTGTTGCCGTAGATAAAGAAGGAAATGTCTACCTTACCGGCTCTATTGAAGGAACTACAGACTTCGGAGATATTGAGTTGAAAGCTACCGACAGAACTGATCTTTTTGTGGCAAAACTATGTAAAGAAGGGGATTGGCAGTGGGTAGAGCATGCCGGTAGTGAAGATATTGTATCAGGAGAAGCGATAGCAGTGGACAAAGATGGTAATGTTTACGTAACCGGATTCTTTAAAGATTGGATTGTTTTTGATGAATTTGAGTTCGGAAGCAGGGGTGAAATCGATCTATTTGTAGCCAAATTGGATAAGGAAGGTAAATGGTTGTGGGCACAAGGTGCCGGAGGCACAGAGAATTGCTCGGCAAGATCATTAGTGCTCGATGACAAAAGCAATGTCTATATTACGGGATCATTTTCCGGGAATATTCATTTAGGAGGAAACCCTTTGTATGCAACAGACATTGATGTTTTCGTTGCCCAGCTCGACAAGAAGGGAAATTGGCAATGGGCAGAACAAGCTAATGGAAATGACTGGGATATTAGTCATGGAATCGGATTAGACGATAAAGATAATATGTATACCACCGGATATTTTCGACAATCTGTCTGGTTTGGTGATACGAGGTTAGTAAGCCAAGGGTGGAATGACATATTTGTGGCTAAGTTAGGACACCCGACTACTGATATTATTGCAGACAACAACCGGATTGCAGAAGTCAATAATGTTTTCTCTTTGAATAAAAACCAACCTAACCCCTTCAATCCGCAAACAGTGATATCTTACCAATTATACGTAGATGTCAACGAGCTTTCTTTAGCAATATATAACAGCAAAGGTCAGAAAGTGAAAACCCTTGTTGAAGCCGGATTCCAAAATAAAGGAGAATACTCTATAGTTTGGGATGGAACTAACAATGAAGGTGAAAATCAAACTTCCGGGATTTATTTTTATAGACTGGCAACCGATACTCATCATGAAATCAATAAAATGCTTTTGCTAAAATAGAGCTTTTTGTATAATAAAGCAACAAGTTATCAAGGACAGTTAATATCTTTTCTGTCCTTTTTTCAATCATTATTATAATATGACAAGATAATCAAGAATCGCCATTGGAAGGAGATAAGTTTCATGCAATCCTTAAAAAACATCTACAGAATTGGTTATGGTCCATCATCAAGCCATACCATGGGACCTT
>PWOA01000006.1 GCA_003564155.1 Candidatus Cloacimonadota bacterium | reverse complement strand
ATCAACAGAGATAAGTTTGATATTGCTTAGTTTACCCTGACGCACTAAGCCGAACAGACCAACAGGTTCACTCGCTGCAGGTCTATCTATTGTTAAATTTATAATTGAATGACCGTTACCGTTAAAACTCCCTCTAAAAGGGTGAATGTTATTGCCGATAGGCTGCCAGCTCTGATTATCAGGAAAATCTCTTAAATCGAGATCGACTGTCTGCAGATAATGGAAGTCAAGGTTATAACGGATATGATAAAGTCCCTGCGGTGTACTAATAAGGTATGGTTCTGCTGCAGTACCCTCACCTTCAGCAAAATATCCCGTAAGATTCTGTAGAGAAAGATTAAGGATTAACAGCAAAGAAATCCTGAGGATAAGAAAAACTCTTTTCATTCTTAATCTGATAGCCCTTTCTTTAACTAAAAGCATAATAATCAACTCCCCGAATAAGTAGAAGACAAAGAATTGCCTGCCTATATCTCCTGACTCCAAAGAAGATAAAAAGCATCTAATAAGTCAAGATATATTTTCAAAATATAACAGAAATTGCTTCAATTCATTTTTCTCACCTGCTTTCCCCTCCGTAGAAAACATCCTTAATCTTTTTTATCTCTTTTTTATCTCTTTTTTAAATCTGCGTTATCCGCGAAATCAGCGGGTGGCTAATTTTTTTTCTTTTTTTCTCACAACTCACTGTCTTGTCCTAGTATAGGTTGACCTTTAAGGAGGATAAAATGATTAACCAGTGTTATAATGTTAATCGATCCAAGAATTTTGTTTACAGTGAAGTATTTAAGCGCAAAGTTGTCAGAGATATTGAAGAGGGTAAATATGGTGTCAGCCAAGCAATGAGCATTTATGGTATCGGTGGTAGCATGACAGTTTATAAGTGGCTTTCACGATATGGCACAATGAATCAAGCTGGAGGCAATATGGTTTCTGCTGACGAGTCAAAAAAGACTGAGGATTTGAAAAGTAGAATCAGGTATTTGGAGAAAATCGTATCTGATCTTACGATCGAGAAGAAGATTTTAGAGACTACCATTAAGATTGCCGGTGATTCCTATGGTGTGGATCTAAAAAAAAGTATCGGCAAAAAGTCATTAGAAGTATTCAATCAGAGCAAAGTCAAGTGATACACATATCCGACTTAGTAAGACATTTTGGCATAAGTAAACAAGCGTTTTATAAATCGGAGAAGCTAATGGAAGCAAAGATGTTATCTATGCAAATAGCTTTGGATATGGTTTTATAGATTAGGAGTCGCCAACCGATGATGGGAGTTAAGAAATTATATTATCTTCTTTCGGCAGATTTACAGAAACTACCCTATAAAATAGGTCGTGATGCCTTGTTTAAGCTTTTACAGTACCATTCGTTATTAATTACAAGAAAGAAGAGAAGAATTTCAACAACTGATTCAACACATACGCATAGGGTCTTTCCGAATCTAATAAAAGACACCCTGATATTAAGACCTGGTCAGGTCTTAATATCAGATATAACTTATCTTCGTAGTATGGGAGGGTTTTGCTATCTTTCATTAATAAGCGACCTTTACTCACGTAAGGTTCTTGGATACATTGTATCAGCTGATTTGTCGGTGAATGGTCCTTTGCTGGCTTTGAAAAAATGTCTTTATCGTTTATCAAAGGAAGAAAAGAAAATTATAATACATCACTCAGATCGTGGAATACAATATGCCAGTTACAGATATACCGAAGAGTTAAAGAAGTACGGTATAAAAATCAGCATGTCCGGGAAAGGTAATCCTTATGATAATGCTATCATGGAAAGAACAATTGGCATCTTAAAGCAAGAATACCTATTAGACTAAGTTTTTTCAGATATCAACTCAATAAGAAAATCTGTCAAAGAGGCAGTAAATCTCTTTAATAATGAACGACCACATCTAAGTCTTAGCTATAAAACCCCTAACCAGGTATATGATGAAAAAGGTAAAGAAAAAGCCGCTTAGTAGGCAACCTGCAGGTTGCCTACTAAGACAAAATAAAAGAAAAAAAGTCAACCTTATTCCGGACTTGACACAACTCACTCTCTCTCTCCTTTACTCCCTCCTACGTTGGGATAAAATATGCAGCAAATCGAACCGTCTCGACCCGATGCAGATACGCTTCTACCTGATAACTGGAGACACAATCAATTCTTATCTTACATTAAATCATTTCAGATACAGCATTTTGCGGGTTCTGTCATAGTCTCCCGTCTGTAAGCGGTAGAGGTATACCCCGCTGGAGAGATCACTCCCCCTGATAGTTCGAGGTGTCCAGACTACCGAATGTTCTCCCTGTTCCAATCTGTCATCCAAAAGGGTCGCTATCTTTTGACCCCTAATGGTGAAGACTTCCAGTTTGACCTTCCCCCCTTTATCAAGATAGAAACTGATTTTTGTTTCCGGATTAAAGGGGTTGGGATAGTTGCCGAGTAGTTTGGTTCCGAAGTGGATAAGCTCAGGTTCGGAAGAGCTTGAATACGGGGTAGCAAAAACTCTGTTTGATGGTCCCGATTCTCCGTCATCATATCTTGCCGTTACATAATAACTGTATGTGACCTTGTTGATAACATCGGTATCATGATACTCGGTGACCGTCAGTAACTCGTCATTGATCTGTTCATCATCACGAAAGACATTATATCCGAGAAGAGTTCGCAGGCTGTCGGGCGGGTTTTGCCAGTTAAGGATCACAACATTATCATCCGGAGCAGCAGAGAGTGATGCGGGAGGAATGAACTCGAAATGGAAAGTTTGCCAACTCAAGTAGGGATAACCGTCATTATGGAACATATAGACATCCTCAACCCAAGTGTTCTCGAAATCCCAATTAACGTAAGTATTCTCAGCATAAGGATAGGTCATCTCTTCGGTAGTTCTACCCCCCATAAAACCGGCTCTATCACGGTCATAGTAAGTATTTCTAAAAAATACTTGGATTCCTTCTCCGACCAATCCTACAATTGGACCAAAAGATGACCCGGAGCTGTGAACAGTTCCTGTAAAGTAGCACCTGTCTATGTTTACATGCCATCCCAACCCTAAAATACCACCCGTAGCGCCTCTCCCTGTTACCTCAGCCTGAACATACGAATTGTTAATTACATTTGACCAACTGACATATCCAAAGAGGCCTCCTGTATCACCTCCTGATATGAATCCTTT
>PWOA01000041.1 GCA_003564155.1 Candidatus Cloacimonadota bacterium | reverse complement strand
CACATTCAATACGAATACGAGGAAGACACTTTTCTGGTGACTAACTATATTGACGGCACCGATCAAGAGTTGACGGCGTCTGAATTATACTTTGAAAGCAACATAGGAGAAGCCATAGATAAAGGTGCTCTGTATTTGTCGCGATACGAAGAAGGCAGGCAGGAATGATACATACGGACGTAGACTCTATTAGCGACAGCGAGCTGTGGCACTGGGAACAGCATGTTACTGATGAAGATTTATGGGAATCCATGAATAGCCCAAAAGGTTCTTATATGTTGCAGTACATGCTTTATCCATGGAACTACTTTTGGAGGGACACAAAAGACAGGCCAAGGCAAGAACTAATTAACTTAGCGGAAAGAATTATCAAACTATGGGGGAAACATGATCGATCTAAAAAAGTATGACAGGATAGAATTTCTGTTAGAT
The DNA here is from genome assembly GCA_003564155.1 of Candidatus Cloacimonadota bacterium. Classification (GTDB taxonomy): domain Bacteria; phylum Cloacimonadota; class Cloacimonadia; order Cloacimonadales; family PWNZ01; genus PWOA01. The sequence goes on along the minus strand of PWOA01000041.1, from coordinate 2,758 downwards.
ATGACAGAGATATTGGAGTTCGCCGAGAAAGTAGGTAAGGAAGAAAACCTGGAAAATGTACTTCGGGTCATAAACCAAAGGACAGAGAATATTAATGGGACATGCAAAATATATAAGGATTTTGCACCCTATTCTATGGGGTTTGCTAGATATTATGAAGACGGAAGACCAGCCATAGTAGGTGGGATTATATATCATGGGCAGCATGACAAGGGTGGTGATGGTGGGCCACCTACTTTTAGCGTTAATTTGTCACCCGAAGACGGGTGGGTAACACATACTTGACTACTCCCACCACTAAAGATAGTGGGTTTTCCGGCAAAGTTAGCATAAGAATAAGGAGTTACAATGAATAAGCAAAGATTAAAAGCAAACAGGTCGTGACGATGAAAAAGAAACTTAAGAAACTAATCGCATTGTTTGAAGAAGCAGACGCCGTAACGGTAGACGATAGTGGATATTTAACTAAGTTCCGGCATGAGGTTTTCTATGAAATAGATACGGAAAAGAATCCGCCCGAAAAGGTTTTTGGGGGCATTGATATCCTAATATGGAGAGATGACGACCCTGAATTTATAGACCCTTATGTAGAGGAAACAATATTCTGTGAAGACGAAACATGCCGTTTTGAGGGAAATGCTTTCGTTATTATCGATAAAGACGGCGATAAAGTCAAGGTGAAATTTTATGAGACCAAGGAACTCCGGGCATGAGTAACGAAAAAGATAGAGCGTTTGAAATAAAAGATTCGGGAAAAAGAGAAGACTATCCTTCCGGTATGCGAAGAGACACCAGAGAAGGGAAAACAAGATACGCCTTAGTTCCTTTACCGTTAACAGAAAGAGTAGCTGAACACTATACTAAAGGTGCAAAGAAGTATGATGCTTATAACTGGACTAAGGCTAACTCTTGGGACGAATGGTTTAGGTTCGTAGAGAGCGCTGAGCGGCACTTTAAAGATTGGTATAAAGGCAAGCGAGACGAAGATCATTTATCTGCATGTGTGTTTAATATGTATGCGGCTGAATATGTAAGAGAGAAAATATTGACAGGCAAGGCACCTAGTATTATGCCATTTCAACATGATTTGGAAAACGAAGAGTGGAACATGGCTGACGCGGAGAAAGGACAGTTAAATAACTTCAAAAAGACAATGGAGCATCTTCTAAAAGGAAATCATATCAAGGACGCCAGTGATGGATTATAAATACAGGGGACTTGCGCCAGTAAAAGAAGTTAAAAATATTGACCTTGATGGGGTTCTTTCTGAAGACTATGACCTGGAAGTGCCTATCTGGGAAAATATTGAAAAGGTAAGAAAACTGCATTATGATCAGGGTCATACCATAATTATCTGGACTGCGAGATTATGGTGGGAAGCCCCCAAGATAGCAGCTTTCTTGGAAGAGCATCAGATTCCTTATCATGGTATCAAGTGCAATAAAGGTGGAAGTAATGAATACGTTGACGATAGAGCTACCAACGTAAAGGATTGGAGGGTAGAATGAAAGAAGAGCAAGAGAACGCTAAACTGTGCTACGTCGGTGATGGTATAGCATATTTTACAACGCAAGATATTAATAAGCAGCATGGCGATGATTGGAGAAAATCCCCGTATGAACATAATAGCGGATCGCCGTACGAACCATGCTGGCATAGAAGGGTTAACATAGAGAGGGGAGAGCCTTTATGTGACTGTAAGATATGCAAGGTTGATTGGGATGGCGATAAACCTAAATGGAAAATATTTGAAGCTGCGTACTATTGCCCGGCAGAGCTATTAGAGCCTAGCGCTGGATATGATAATAGTCCGTATTCCGTAAAAGACATTAACAAAAAAGGTATACCGTGGCTACAGTCTCCTGTTGACGGTATATGTATTAAACCAGGTACAACGCTAAGGGAATTCGTGAAGATCATCGAAAGCGTTGAACGGAAAGGAAAGGTGTTTGTCGATGCATGTGATTATTAGAGATGGAGTATACTGTTGCCCGGGATGCAAAAAATCGTTAGTTGACAGGCTAAGGCTAACCTCTTATTCGCAGAACGATAGCACGGTTTTTCTCTCGAAAGAAACCGGCGAAGTTGAATATATTGAGAATATCAGCTTTGAGAGTAAGGTGCTTCCCAAGAATTATACATGCGGACATTGCGGATATCTAATATCCCCCGAAAATCAGTATGAAAAAGAGATAGTGAAAGCTATTCTGACAGGTGACACATCCGTCAAAGTTCCGATTTATATAGGGGAACAGCAACAGGATGCAGAGAACCATACTCTTTGCCCATGGTGTGGCTATCGGGTGAACACGGGAAACACTTATAGAAAAACGTTAGCAGAGCTTTGTTATCGCAAGGACGATCTAGGTTGGTACCACGAAAATGCCGAAGACAGCTATCTTGCCGAAGATTATATTGTTTGCAAGAACTGTTTCAAGACGGTCGAGAGAACCTGGGACGATATAATATGCAATATAATGGAAAACTAAGAAGGAAGGTTTTAACATGAAATTAAAAATGCCAAGAATCAACAATGCAGTCATAGCCGGATATTTAACGGCCGACCCTAAAGTCAACTACACGTCTAATAACTTAATGATAGTTAATGTCAGCGTAGGGGTCAATAGGTCTTACAAAAATAGTAGTGGTGAGTGGATTAACGAGGTCGACTTTATCGAGTGCAAGAGTATCGGTAAGGTAGGCGAGGTGATTACACGTGACACCGCCAAAGGATCACCTGTAATTTTTGAGGGAACTT
>PWOA01000043.1 GCA_003564155.1 Candidatus Cloacimonadota bacterium | reverse complement strand
GGAATCCTTATCACATGGGACGAAGTAGAAGAAACTGACTATTATTTAGTTTATGGTTCTGCAAATCCGGACGATGATAAGTCGTGGATAATATTGGATGAAGTTACTGATAACAGCTGGTTCGTACCGATCGAATACCAAAGATATTTCTTCTATATATCAGCCGTGGGGGGGTAGGGGGTTGATTGGTTCGGGGTTAGGGAGTTCTTAGTTCTTTGTTCTTGGTTGATTAGTTCTTGGTTAATTAGTTCTTTGTTAATTAGTTCTTTGTTAGGGAGTTCTTAGTTCTTTGTTCTTGGTTGATTAGTTCTTGGTTAATTGGTTCTTAGTTCTTTGTTCTTGGTTAATTAGTTCTTAGTTCTTAGTTCTTAGTTCTTTGTTAATTAGTTCTTGGTTAAATAGGTGGTGGAAGGTGATGAATTAGTGGCTTTTTCTAATCCAAAAATATCCCTTCATTCCCGTGAAAACGGGAATCCATAGTACAAAAAAAATAAGGTGACCGTTACAACCTTGCTCAAATTCATACGTAATTTGCTGTTAACCTATAACCTTTTGATCAGTGACCGTTACAACCTTGCTCAAATTCATACTCGCAAAATTGGTCAGGAAGGATGGGACTTAGACCGGGTGACCGTTACAACCTTGCTCAAATTCATACGTAATTTGCTGTTAACCTATAACCTTTTGATCAGTGGCCGTTACAACCTTGCTCAAATTCATACCCTATTTCAAGCAGATATCCAAATACAAAAAAAATAAGGTGGCCGTTACAGCCACCTTATTAATACGTTTTTATAATAACCGGTATGGTTTATAAGAGTCTAAACTTATCCTCTTCTTCCACCGCTATTATAGCCGCCGCCGCCGCCGCCGCTGCCGAATCTTCTTCCGCCGCCGCCGCCGCCGCCGCTGCCGCCTCTGCTTCTATCAGAGAAATCTCTTTTTGGTTTGGCTTCGTTAACTTTCAAGCTGATACCTTGAAAATCTTTACCGTTTAAATCGTTTATAGCGGCTTCTGCCTGAGTTTGATTTGGCATTACAATAAAACCAAATTGTCTTGATTCACCGGTATACTTGTCCTTAATTATGGTTACTGATTCTACTTCTCCGAACTCTCCGAAAGTACTTCTCAAGTCCTCTTCTTTTGTCTCACGTGGTAAATTCCCTACGTAAATGTTCATTTCTAAACTCCTTAGTTTTTTTAATCTTAATAGATACCTTCAGATTTCAGGAGACATTATATCTACAGTTTTTAGCTTTCGGAATCAGAGAAGTGTTTCCAGTATCCTATTACAAAAACTTTTCAAAATGTCTGCTAACCTTTAATTATCTATTGATGGACATTAAAATTCAGAGCCATTTTAAGTCAAGATAAAAATACAATATATCGAAAATAGTTTGGTATATGTGTCATTTACTATTCTGTTGCATGTTTATCCATGCACTTGCGACTGTTCTAAAACTTTCATATTAATAAGTGCAAAATATTTGAGAGAATACAACAGGATCTAAAATCCCAGTTCCTGATCAAGATGTAACCAGACCAAAGATCGCCCGGATAGATTTAAGACAAAACTATCTAGATAGATTTGGCTTAAATAAATATTATTAGCTTAGTAATTTAACAACTTTTGGCGCTCTGATACGGTGAGGTGTAGGTAAACCTGATCCTAATAAGGGTCTGACATAAAATTTGAAGGCATCTGTCACATTATTATTATCGGCATTAATATACTCATCAGGCATTAATCTGGTTTTACCGGCAATATCGTCAAGACTGATTATCTGGTAATCAACAGAATAATATCCTGTACGGACTATGGCAATCGATCCGTCTTTATCGTGCCAGATTGCATATTGGACAGCTTTTTCTCCTACCTCTCGAGCTTCGTATTGATCAATATCGGAAACACACCCCAAGAAGGATCTTTGTAAATATCCGAAAGTATCCGAGCGTACTCGCTTTATGGGTAAGTTATTTTTGATAAGAGAAGCAAGCAAATCACCTAATGCTCCGGATCCCGATAATTGAAGATTACCATGAGCATCTTGCTCAACTGTTTTTGAAAGTTTGGTCATGATGGGCATTCCGTCTTTATCTTGAATACCTTCGGAGACAGCAATTACACAACGACCGTATTTGTCGTATACCTTTTTTACATCTTGCAGGAATTTAACCTGATTAAATGGTTTTTCGGGAAAATATATCAAATGAGGTCCATCATCAGGATATTTTTGGGCAATTGCCGAAGCTCCCACTAAGAAACCGGCATGCCTCCCCATAACAACTCCAATATAAACACCCGGTAATGCTCTGTTATCAAGATTAGCTCCCATAAATGCTTGAGAAACATATCGGGCCGCTGAACCATAACCCGGTGTATGATCATTGAGGACGAGATCATTATCAATAGTTTTGGGAATATGAAGAGCCCGGAATTCATAATCGGACTTTTTAGCTTCATTATTGATGATCGAAACTGCTGCTGAAGAATCATTACCTCCAATATAAAAGAAGTATCTGACATCATGAGCTTTTAAAACTCTAAATATTTCCTGGCAGTATTTCTGGTCAGGCTTGTCGCGTGTAGAAAGCAAACATGAAGAAGGTGTGTTAGCAACTTGTTCAAGGTTATGTTTAGTCTCTTGGGTAAGATCGAAAAAATCTTCTTGCAAGATACCGGCTAATCCATGCACAGCTCCGTATACGCGACTGACCTGCTGAAACTTTCGTGCTTCAAGGGCAACACCGACTAAAGATTGATTGATGACCGCCGTAGGACCTCCTCCTTGTGCTACAACTACTTTTCCTTTTAATTCCATGTTTAACCTCCGTTGTTTTATTGATTACTATTTACTATTATATACCGAATAATGATCATATAACTAAACCCGAATAAGCCAGAACCAAAAATATACGAGCAATTGACTTCGCCGAACACGCTCCGCTCCCGCTCATGAATTGCGCCTACTAATTGGATAGCAATTAAATAATGTATTATACCGTAAAAAGTCATATCCCGAAGAGCATTAATTATGTCAATAGGTTTCTTGTTCGTAAATGGGGTTAGGGAGTTAATTGGTTGATTGGTTCTTGGTTGATTGGTTGCTTAGTTCTTGGTTAGGGAGTTGATTGGTTCTTTGTTAGGGAGTTAATTTGTTCTTTGTTCTTTGTTGATTGGTTCGGGGTTTACGGAT
>PWOA01000102.1 GCA_003564155.1 Candidatus Cloacimonadota bacterium | reverse complement strand
TATGTCGTAGTGAATATTGCATTGGCGGTAGCTTCCTCGAGGCTACCATATATATGGCTGATGCTCATCGTTTTAACTCCTCAATGGCTAACTGTTGCTTTATTAGCTCCTTGGATTCTTCCGATAGCGGAGGTCCGATAAACCAGCCCTCCTCCCAGGTGTCAAGAAAGTTGTCAAGGGGAAATATGCCTCTAACTCCATCTGAATATGTAATCTTTTCGCGAATAACACCATCTTCCATGACTAAGGCGCTCTTATGGCCAGACCACGTACTCCCTTCCCAAAGAACTTTTTTCATCGTTTTATCTCCCTTAGCGCTATCTCTACCTTTACTTCTTCCGGTAACGGTGGACCAGTATACATTCCTCTTTTCCAGCCGTAAAGAAAGCTGCCAAGACTGAAAATGCCAGAATTCCCATCTTCGTAAGTATACTCTTCACGTATAAAATCATCTTCTATGAATAATATGCTTTTTTTGGAATGAATAGTCTTCCCTTCCCATAATATTTTTCGATCGTTCATCTCTTGATCTCCTCTAATGCTGATTGTTGCTGTATTTGTTCTATGACTTCCGCATCCAACGAAAAGTACGAATGATCCATCATTCCATATAGAGTTAAAAACTCAGTTGCAGGATTTTCCGTATCAAATTCTTCTGTAACAAACGCTGGATTTCCCCAGCTCAGAATGAAGAAATATGCATAAGTGTCTGCTCCTCGCTCTCCTACTATATAACTATCGAAACGCACTTTGATCTCGCCATCATTTAAATCTTCGGCTGTCATAATCACTTTTCTCATTCAAAAACTCCTTGACATAATAAGTGGCTGTAATTTACTTGTTATTAAATTAATAAGGGGGTCTCTATGGACATCCAAATAGTTGACGGCAACATAGCTATAGTGGATGGAAATACCATGGTCAAAGTGTTTCCGCTAGACATGAACATGCCAATCAGTAATTGGCAAAGGTATTCTTATAAGATGCGAACTGGTAGCTCGTACACTATTAACCCTATAGGTATAAACGTAGCCAGAGGGCTGTTTATAGCTTCTAATGGAAACCTTGATGTTATATCTGGCAATAATAGCATATATGGTAAAACGTTGCATATTGACGGTGCAGAATGGGTCGACTTGACTATAGAACCTGACAGTATAGAAAAAGACAGGGGTGATTTATCCGAAAATGCATCTCATGAAGATAATGTAGTTACCTTAACGGATAAACTAAAAAACTTTACACACTCGCGACTTCAAGGAACTAAGCTTTACCCTGTTAATATAACTGGTGGCGGCTATTCGTTTTTTGTTGAGGGTACATATAGATTCCAAATTACAGACTATACGGCCATGCAGATAGAGTTAACTACTGTACAGGGCGAAACAGAGGAAGAAGCTATAAGTGCATTAACAAGCCTACTCCAAACTAAGATAAATGAAATGGCAGGCAAGTCGATCGTAGAGGTTTATTATGAAGACAATAGCTTAATAATACAGCATACCGAGCCAGGGAGTAATCACATGGAGTTTACTAGTAGTAGTGAATTCAGCCAAATAAGACTTGGGATGGACACACAAATACTGCGATATGGAACAGAAGACTATTCCGGACTCACTATTAAGTTTATCAGCGGACCGCTAGTTGGTAACGATTATACTATAACGTCTATAGATGGCACCGAAATACAATATACTAAAGATGCAGCTCACCCGCTACCTGTTAGTGGCGACAGCTACGTTATAGTTAACGAAGCAGCTAACCAGGAAGTAACCGTTAATATACTGGTATACAAGTAGATGGCATTTAGTAATCTAAATATATTTGAGTCGGACAGACTCAGGTATTTAACCGACGAGGTGATGGACTTCCCTGAGATGGAAGAACTTGCAAGGTTTAAAATCGCAGTAGACACTGTTTATAGTAATGACCTTCCCGAAGAATTAGGAAAGATTGTTATTGCTACTGATTACGAGCGACTAAAATGCAATGTTGACGTAGTTATATATATAAGTACCGATAACACTCAAGAGTATAATGATAGCGACTTAAAGTCTTTAATTATGCACCTTGTTTCGTGTGTCGATCTCACTTTTAACGAATCCGGATATTACCTTAAGAAGAAAAAGAACGCCTATCACGAAATAAATATAGACGTTCTTAAACGTTTTGGGAAAATGACAAAGCCGTACGACAGGCTTTTTGCTATAATAGACAAGGAAAAGATTGGAGACATACCTGTGCAGTCTGAAAAAACATATAGACCAATGTGTAACTATTGAGACACTGCCCCATATTTTTTAAATAGCCAATCTATTAAGTCGGCCACCCATTCTGCTTGATCAAGAGTCCCTGGTATAACTATTGTACCGCTGTCAGCGGTCAGGTCGTGTACCGCATCATTGAATTTATAAGACAAAAAACAATCCTCTGAAGAATCAGTAGGGAATGGATGATCTTTTCTATACTCTCTTATCCTGGAGGCAGTAGATGGCAGGTCAACTGCGGATAAAAATGATCTTCTATTACAGTCCCATATGCCATAATCATTATCTATTTTTCTAATGAATAATCTCATGCTTATCGTTTTATCTCCTTTAACGCTAATTGTAGCTTGACGGCCGTTTCGTATTTTTTCATATCAACCTCGTCGATCACGTTTAGAGTTACCCCCGCTAACACTTCTTTCATTTTAGCTAATAAATCTTGACATTTCTGCTTCTCATAAGGGGTGGTTTTTTCTAAATACCATGACAAACGCTCATGCTGTGCCCCATCCATTACACCATATCTACAGCTTGCTAGATTCGAAAACACTACATATGGGAACAGGGCTATAACTATATCAGAAAGCGGTGGCGTCAAATGCTCGTCTTTGTATTTTCTAAAAACAATATCAACTACATCACCCTTATATGTTTCTACTATGTGGTGTTCGATCATACGCATCATCGCCTTCGCCTGCCCGTCAATTCGTCTATCATCTCATTAACTACCTGCTCATAAACATTGTAGCATCCGAAATAAGGGTCATACTCTAACATTTGCTCCCGCATGTCTTCTAATGGTGTGTCGTCTTTTAATTCATCTAAAACCGTATCACATATATAGCTGTACAACGAATAACAGCCGCCGCCATTGTACCAATACTTTAACCATTTCTGTATAGATTCTTTGTTAGTCATCGTTTTATCTCCTGTAATGC
>PWOA01000107.1 GCA_003564155.1 Candidatus Cloacimonadota bacterium | reverse complement strand
TGTTATAAGGATGAGATAATCTTTACTGCCGGAGGAACAGAAGCAAATAATGTTGCTATCAGAGGAGTGGTTGAAGCGTTAAAAGGCAAAGGAAAACATATTATCACAAGTTCTATAGAACATCCTGCTGTCTATGAAGTTTGTGATTATCTCGAAACAGAAGGTTTCAAAGTTTCTAAAGCCGTCGTTGACGAATATGGAATTGTTATCCCTAGTGAACTTGAAAAACTGATAACAGAGGAAACAATTCTGATTACTATTATGCATAGTAATAATGAAACAGGGAGTTTGCAGCCTATAGAAGAAATTGCAAACATTGCAGCTGATAGAAATATTTTGTTTCACTCTGATGCCGCTCAGTCAATTGGCAAAATACGTTTAAATGTTAAAGACTTAGGTTTAGATTTAATGTCCTTAACCGGACATAAGTTTTATGCTCCAAAAGGTATTGGCGCTTTGTACATAAAAAGGAATACTCCTTTGAAAAGAATATTATTTGGCGCTTCTCAGGAAAATAAACTTCGCCCTGGGACAGAGAATGTAGTTGCAATATCAGCTATGGGTAAAGCAGCTGAATTAGTTATAAAAAATCTGGACAATAATATAAGTCATTTCTCTGAAATGAGAGATAGTTTATAAAATGCTATTCAAGAAGAGCTTATAACTTCAGGACGATTCGGCCCAAACGATATTAAGGTGAACGGACACCCTCAGTTAAGGTTAGTTAACACACTTAACATAAGTTTTAAAGGAGTTCATGCAAAAGCATTAAGTCGTATGTTAAAAGATAAAGTTGCCTTTTCTTGTGGTGCTGCTTGCCATACGAATGAAGAATATGACTCGCAGGTGCTTAAAGCAATGAAGGTCTCCAATGAGTTCATCAGAGGGTCTATCAGGTTATCTACAGGCCTTGGGAATACTTATGAAGATATCCGACAAGCAGCTTCAGATATTTCTCAAGCAGTATGTCGTCTTCACTCAAGCATGAATCCCTGTAATATAGTAAGTTCAAAAGATAGAAAAAAAATACCAGAAGAAATAAAATTAACTCATTACACGGCCGGGTTAGGTTGCGCTTGTAAAATTGAGCCTTCCGTGCTGGAGGCTATCGTTAAAAAGATACCAATTCTTCCTGATAGCAAAACATTAGTCGGTCCTGAGTTTTCCGATGATGCTGCAGTTTATAAAGTAACAGACGACAAAGCCATTGTATTAACATTAGATTTTTTTAATCCTATAGTAGATGATCCTCAACAGTTTGGTGCCATTGCTGCAGCAAATTCTTTGAGTGACATATATGCTATGGGGGCTAAACCTTTATTTGCCTTAAATATCGTAGGATTCCCTATAGATACTTTGCCTCAAGAAGTGCTTAGTGATATTCTTACTGGGGCTATTAAGAAAACAAATGAAGCAGGAATTCCCATTCTTGGAGGCCATTCTATTAACGATGTAGAACCAAAATTCGGCTTAGCTGTTGCAGGTATTGTCCATCCTGATAAGATTTATAAAAATAATAATGCTCAAGTTAAAGACGCAATAGTTTTAACTAAACCATTAGGTGTAGGTATTATAACTTCTGCAATGAAAAAGGGGCTCGCCTCCGACAAACAAAAAAACACTGCTGTAGAGTTAATGTGTCAGCTCAATAAATATGTAGCAGATTTATTAAGTAAGTTTAAAGTTAATAGTTGCACAGATATAACCGGCTTTGGACTTATGGGGCATCTATCGGAATTAGCTATAGCCAGTAAAGTTAATGTTTTAATAGATTATCAGAAAGTTCCACAGATAACTGGCCTAAAAAAACTTATAGCACAGGATGTTGTGCCCGGTGGAATTATAAAAAATATAGATTTTCATGGTCAGAGAGTACAATGGTCAGAAAGTATAAAGATCTCTGAGAAATATATACTTTTTGATGCCCAGACTTCCGGTGGATTGTTGATTACAATGCCAAAAAAAGATGCTGACGAATATGTTAAACAATGTTACGATAGTAAGTTAAATAGTGTTGCTGTGATTGGTGAAGTATTGAGTTTAGGAGAAGGAAAAATAAACATTATTTAGCTTATAGTTATTAAGATTTAATATAAAGCTGGTATATATTTTAATCTCAAATCAAAAAGTCTTCTATTTGAAATTCGACAACTGAACACCAATAAATGAAAATTCTTATCTTCAATATCTAAGAAGTTTGATTCTACGTAAATTATATCAACAATATTAAGAGGTCGTTATATGAAACCAAAAAAGAAAATTGTAAGTATTTCGCCGCCAAAGACATTTTTTATTGCTATTACTTTAATTTTACTTTTTTATCTTTCAATACATATAAGCCGTTACATCTCTTTGACGAAGATTAGAGTCATAAATTACAGTAATGTTGAGCAACCTATTAGTCTGACCATTAATGACAGGAAATCACCATATCCCGTTGATTATGGAGCTAGTAGCGAATATTTTGTTTATAGAAGAGAACTACAAGAAGTATTGGTAGAGTTTTTGGAAGATAAGCAAAAGCAACTCAAACTTCCCTTTGATTCAAACAAGTTGCTTAAGCGAAAGTTAAATACGATTCTAATAATAGATGCTAAAGATTCGCTTGAAAGCATGATATTTCATACTAAACCATCACCACCAAAACATTCTCAAGCTATAAGATTCGTAAACTTTTATAGCGAGATTAATCAACTTACTTACAATTCTAAAACGGGCATAGCATCATCGGGAAATATTAAACTACCTCTCGCGCAAATTACCGATTATAAACAGATTGAAAGTAAGTTGTATGATATCAAGCTTTTCTTTGATGATAAAAACAAGATCTCTTTTACATTCTATCCAGAAGAAGGTGAGTATTATTCCGGTATTCTGTCAGCTGATTCGGAAGGAGATATTCACATTACCATTTTTGTGGATAACCCACCAGGAGATAATTTTATAACTCCTATACTTAAGAGATGATTACATATATTGATTATAACTTTTTTACTGCAATTCTTTCTCCCATTTTAACCTTTGTTTCAAAGGATAATCGGGAATTATAAGTTAGATCACTATCTATTTGAATCGTATCTTTTTTAAAGAGAAGCACAACTGATGATCCACCGAACTTAAAATGACCTTTAATGTCTCCTTTTCTATATGGATTGAAGGGCATATAAAACTGTTTTATTGATCCGACAAACGTTGCTCCTACTTCAACCATAATCATATCGCCGAAATGCGAGGTGTTAATAATTGTAAATTCCCTTCTATTTTTTTTAAAAGTACTAGTCTTATTATGGATGGAGATCGGAGATACTGAGTAATATTGACCTTTAATAACATGAGACTGAGACGGTATCCCGTTTACTGGGAAATGAAACCAATGATAATCTGAAGGGGTAACTCTTATGACTATCATACTTCCTTCACGAAATTCAGTTGCTAAATTCTCGCAATTTAAAAACTCAGGGAGTGAAAATCTATAGCCTTTTACTAAAAAATTATGATCCATTTGGATATTGTTAAAAGCGATTAATTTCCCATCTGCAGGTGATACAACTGAAAAATAGTTTCGGTCGATTCTACGGCATCCTGACTTGAGTCTTCGCGTAAAGAAATCGTTAAAGCTAATATATTCATCAGGATGCTTTTCATATTCACTCATGTTAATGTTAAAAAGTCTTATGAATGATCTAATTTTTAATGCGGAAAGTCTGCTATTCATATACTTGCCATAAAGCTTAGATAGAGCTTTATGTTTTACAACAGATTCTAACGCAAGATTTCCAAACGGATCACTGTAAAGCCATTTGATAAAATTTCCTGCCATTACTTCTTCTTTCTCTAAAAAACCGGTTTCTCTTTCGAAATAGTATATAGAGAAAGATTTATTTAGTTGATCTTTTAAAATGTTATCTCTAAGTCTCTTCACAAATCGGTCGGTCTAATAATAAACTGGTGATGGTGGCAGTCCATGTTGAAAAATATGATTAATTACAATCAATAACTATGTTTCTTACCTTATTGTTATATAGGTAGTTAAGCTATTTATGTTTAGCCTATTGGATAGGCAGATTATGATAGAATGATAATAACAACTTGTAGATCAACCGACAAGTTTTAAATTAATTATATTATTGGTCTTCTTTTTGAAATGTTGATGTTCTTTTAGGTTACGATTAATTTGATAATTTACTAAAGATCTAATCATTCTCTTTCTAAAACTTTTAAGGCGAGGACAGTATTTTTCTAATTCGTTTAAGAAAGAATTATAAACTTCAGGTAAAGGCATTTCCGGTTTCTCACTCATTATTCTGGGTAAGTAGTCGTTAAGTTTTGCACAATCGAAACATCTCGAACTTCTAAGACCAACAAGATCATTACGCGTAACGAGATATTTATCCTCTTTTATATATAAAAGCTGTTTAATTGCATGGGGTTCAGGTTTGACTTGCCATGATAATTTCTCTTTCAGCTTCTTAGTCAATTCTTCAGCTGTCATGATATCACGTTTTTTGAGGATTTTGTCGATTGCTGACCAGAATGGGCGTAATTTAAATTCAGTTTCCGGATGACAAATAATTGAAAAGATATGGTTTAATGTTTGACGAACAGCTTCCCGGGTTATACCAACTTCTTCTCCACATTGTTGCAACGTATAGGGCTTGTCTCGATTAACTCCAATCCTGTCTAAAAGAATTTTTAAATTGCGCTCTTTAATTGTTAGAACGCTTTCTAGCATAGATGATAAACCTTCCCAATCTTGACTATAATCATATTTTTTCCCTAAAATAAAGTTGTTGAGTTCATTTTGAAAAACTCCAATAGTTTCTAGACCACAGTTACGGTATAACAGTAAGTCAGTGTAGGAGGATAAAAGTAACTGGCCGATTGTTCTAATATTTGCAGACCTAAGTATTCCATACGCTCTATTATTGAACAATATGTTTGAGACTGACACATTGGGATGATAAGCTTTGTGAAGTATTTTAGAGTTTAAAAATCTACTCTTCTTCCCTGTAAATATTGGGAGTAGACTCAAATTCTCATCTGTTGGTGGTTGTTGAACTCTTTCGATGATTTCTTCTTTAGTCAATTCCATAATTCACTCTCTTTTTTGAGTAATAAATATCGATTGATTAAATCTCTTTTACTATTTCAAAATAGTCGAAAACAGCTACTTTTATTGCTATGTCCCGTTTTAAAATAGTGCTCATATTTAATTTGTGCTCAAGGATTTTAGCCCATAAAGAATAAATGTCCTTTTCTTTTTCTAAGTTAGGTTGATATGATTTTAGCATTTCATAATAGAAGTTATCTCTTTCTTTATTTAGCTTGGTTACAACATACTTAGGTGAGTCGTTAACGATATCGTACTCACAAACTCTAATATCAATAACTGCAAAACCAATTTTTAAAAGGCTTTCGAAGTCAATACTAACTATGAAATTGTTGGTGTTTTTAGTTTCCAAATTATGATCCCCTTAGAAAAAAAATATTTCATATTCAAATTGCTACAAGTTTATCGTTTACGGTTACCATGTCAAGTTAAATTATGGTTCTGATGGTAAAAATGCAAAGATGCACTTATCAATAAAGAGAATGATGTCATTGAAGAAGTAGCTCGAATCTTAGTTTCAACTAAGCATGAGGCTCGCATATTTCCGAACGCAAGTTATGTCGTAACAACAATATTGGATATTATAAAACACTATTCAACTGTTAACCTTGTCATTTAATAGTGATAAATTTAGCTATTTACTAAATATATTCCCGTTTCTTAAATGTCAAAGTAAGTTCTAATACTTTTTTATGAATAGCATTATCAGGTTGGTATTCGTGGAGGCTGCAACACTGTGAAAATACTACATCTAATAGTAATGTCTGTTGCACGAGGCTCGTATTGAAATGATTTCTATAATCAAAGCCAAACAAGGTTATTAATTCTCGGGAAACTACTCAATTAACCAACTGTGTAAGGATAAGTGAATACATTTATGTTACCGGATTGACATATCTATGTAATGCATCGTTGTATCTACACTCAATTTAGCACGTTAATTATTACTTTGTCAAGTGATATTTGAGTTTATGTGTTTCTCAAACAAAAATTATTACTGTTGATATGTGTCGCAGTACTGCTTATTTCTTGCACGGGATATATATTCTCAATAATTTCTCTAATACAGTTCTTCTTAGCTTTGCAAATCTTAATAATAAGAAAACAAGGACTTGTAATATTACACTAACATTTTGGACTTGACTAAGTTTAAGTCTATTATAAATAAAAATTAGAAGAAGTTGCAATACAGATTAATAATTTTGCAGGAAGGAGTAAATGAGGAAAATATCTACACATCAAATTCAAGAGGCTGTGCGTAAACTTTGTTTGGACACTAATATCAATTTAAATCCAGACGTTATCAATGCTTTGAAATATAGTTACGAAATGGAGCAACAACCGATAGCTAAAGATATTCTAAAAACAATAATATCCAATGCCGATATAGCAGCAGCTAGAGGAAAACCTTTATGTCAAGATACCGGAATAGGCATCTTTTTCATAAATATTGGTCAAGAGGTCATCATCACTGATGGAGATATAACAGAGTGTATATCTAAAGCAATGTCTGAAGTATATACCCAACAACCGTTCCGATTTTCGATAGTTAAAGATCCGTTATTCAATAGAGTCAATACTAATAATAATCTTCCTCCACTAATTCATTGGGAAATAGTTTCCGGAGATAGTATGGAAATCTTCTTTCTTCCTAAAGGTGGTGGAGCTGAGAACATGAGTCGTGTCCATATGTTTAATCCACTTTCAAGTATTGATGATATAAAGAACTTTGTTGTCGAAACAGTTAGAGTGGCAGGAGGTAAGCCATGTCCTCCATTAATCATTGGAATTGGGATAGGAGGTAGTTTTGATTATGCACCTTTGTTGGCAAAAAAATCATTATTGATATCAATTTCTAAATGCAATAAAGACGATAAATGGGCAGAGGTGGAGCATGATCTTTTAACCCAAATTAATAATCTAGGCATTGGTCCAATGGGGTTAGGCGGCAATACGACAGCTTTGAGTGTAAAAATCCTGACCTCACCTTGTCATATAGCGTCATTACCTGTAGCGGTAAATATTCAATGCCATTCTCACCGTGTAAATAAGGTATTACTGTAGTATGCTATGAGTTGAGTAGGTTAAAGATAATTCTGACAAATAACAACGATAAAACGGTTAAGAATAAGGGCCGAATTATACGAATACCGTTTCTTATTACCATTCTTGAACCTAACAAATTCCCTGCCATTCCGCACAACGCAGCTGGCACACCGATAGATAAAACGATTTTCCCACTCATTAAAAAAGTCACTATTGCTGCAACATTTGATGCTAAGTTGACTACTTTAGCATTAGCATTAGCTTCTACATAATCGGATCCTAGCGTGATTATATAAAAAAATATCAGAAATGATCCAGTTCCTGGGCCAAAAAACCATCATAAAAACCAATAACAAATCCAAGTGAGGAAGCGAGAGAAAACTTCTTAAGAGAGGTCAACCGGGATTCTACTTTAACCTTTCCAATATTCTTTTTGACAAACAAAAACACGGTTATACTTGGAATTAAAACAACTAACACATAATTTAGAAATGCCGGATCTATAAGCAATACCGTTCTAGAACCTAATGATGATCCAATTAAGGCAAATACAGCACCTGGGATAGCTATGGTCAAATCCATCATTTTCATTCTGTTGTATTGAATAGTGGTTATAAGGGTCCCGAATACAGATGAAAACTTATTATTCCCCAATACATGATGGGGAGGTAAACCTGTCGCCATATAAGCAGGAACCGACAGCAGACCTCCTCCACCGGCTATAGCGTCAACAAATCCAGCTAAAAAAATAACCGGTAGTAGTATCAGATAACCTTCTAAGCTTAGTGTCATTAATGAAAATATTAAAATACTTTAGTTGGAATGTTTGGTTTTGAAGTATATCTTCATCTTCGAATTATGTATACTTACTAGGCTGGTTTAATGAAGCAGAATTATTCATTAGAGTCTTGTTTACCTATCGTCAATTAAATAGTTGCCTTTTATGTCGACAGTAACATAGCAGGGAAAATCGGTTACTTCTATTCCATAAACGGCTTCAGTACCTAGATCAGGGAAAGCAATAATCTCAGCATTTACAATTCTCTCTGCTAACAATGCTCCTGCACCGCCAACTGCGCTGAAGTATATAGCTTTGTGAAATCGTAACTGATCAATTACTTCGCTACTACGCGGACCTTTACCTATAAACCCTTTAACGCCGACTTCAAGTAGAGGCAAGGTCAATTGGTCCATACGGTTACTTGTTGTTGGTCCAGCAGAGTCAAACAAGGATTTGTTGTTTTTATTAACAATCGGTCCTGAATAATATATTATTGCATTATTTAAGTTAATGGGTAAAGGGTGATTCTTAGCTATCATATTAGCCAATAATTGATGAGCTTTATCACGGGCTGTATAGATTAGACCGTTAATCAGTACTTTATCACCTACTCTTAGAGAGTTAAATTCTTTGACTTCAATTGGTAAACATATTTTTATTTCTTTCATATACTGTCTGTAATATAAGCATAGGTTGAGGGTATACAATTATTTGAAATACTTTATAAAAATAGGGCAAACATAGATTCAATATATAAATCTTAGTTATGCCCTAAAAATAGCCTCAATTTGATTGAGAAACGGTAGAAATATCAACAACTCAAGATGACAATTTAATTAACTAAGAGCATATTGATTTGCTGTTTTATTTCCTGTTCGTCGACAATACCTGTATGACGACCGATTTCTTGACCAACATTATCGAAGAATATTAGAGTTGGAACATCTTGAATTGCATATCTAGTTGCTAAAATAGGTTCTTTATCGACAGCAATGTATAAAACATCAGCTTGTCCTTCATACTCATTACTAAGATTATCGACAACTGGTTTCATTGGTTGAGTGTTTTCAGTAGCTTCTGAGCTAAAAACTATAAACGATGGTTTCCCATTAATTCTAGCATTGTCAATTTCATTATCCATAACTTCAGTAATGTGATTTTCAACCCAATAGCTTGAGATTTCAATCGAAGTATTTTGGAGGACATCAATGACATATTCTTCTATCATGTGTTGTTGTTGTTGTTGCCTTAAAAAGTTTTTAATTTGTGGTTTTGCAGTTTCTAAATCCATGTCACCCATCATTTGCTGGTTTTGATGATAAAATGAATCAATATCTTGATCACTGATTTCAATACTTTCTGTCATACCTTCAAAAAAATATCCAAAAATCTCTCTATCTTCTAAACCTGTGATATCTCTGGTCTCAGCTAATTCTTTTTTTGCTGACGAAAGTAGTAGCTTTTCCGTGAATAATTGTTCTGCAATAAACAAAAAGTTGTCTCGCAACATATCCCTATTTTCTTCGGGAACTTGTGCTAACTGATCTTCTACGTTTTTCTTAGAAACGGTTACATCATTACCTCTCAAAAAAATTCCATCCGGTAAACTAACTATTTCAGCATTAGCTAAAGGTGTGTCCATTAATTGAGGGAATTTATCAGCTAGTAAAGTTACTTCTTCTGCATGGATTCTTCTAGAAGTAGCAATATTTAAAACAAATACCATGCAAAAAACTGCAATTATTGCTACTCGAGTATTTTTTGTTAATATCATTATTTGACCTCCATATCAAATTATAACATCTTGCTAAATTAAACTAAATTTGATAGCTCTTAAAATATTTGTGCACGAATTTATGATTAAAACGTATTCGATCGCACACGAGAACCTTTTATAATATTATACTTTACTGTCAACAATTAATAATATGAGCCATTGATAGATCTTATTTAAATTCAACGTATTATAAGGTAAAATATTTCCAATAAACTTAACATTAATGGTTTATAAACCATATTTAATGAGGGTGTAAACTAAGTATATCAGATAATTTAAACCGGGTATTGATTAACTGAAGATTCAATTAACTACTATGTTGAATGCAATTTAGTGAATATTCCAATTTCTTAGCTTGTTTTTCCCGATCAAAGTATTTATATACATATTCACGTCCGTTTCCACTATATTGTTTTAATTTTTCCGGATGATTACAGAATAGAATTATTTTATTTGCTAAATCCACTGCATCATCCGGGAGGAAAGCTATTCCACCGTTAGAGTTCGTAAGTATTTTTGCTGCTTCTCCTTCAATTCCAAGTAGAATCGGCAACCCGAATGCCATATATTCAAACATTTTTGAAGGTAATGCTCCTTTAAATATTGGAATTGAAGCGAGAGGAACAACTCCACAATCAGCAGCAAGCAAGTAATTATGGATTAGATTCCGAGGGATTTCACCTAAAAAAGAAACGTTATGCAAATCTTTTGCTTCATCCATTAGCTGTTGCTCTTTCGGACCGGTTCCGGCAAAAAAGAAATGGATTTTTTCTTTTTGTAAGATCGAAGCAGCTTTGATAACTGTTGATAAGTTTTGAGCTAATCCTAAAATGCCTGCATATATCACAATAAAGTTACCACTGTTCTTCTTCTCTTGTATCTCAGAAATAGGAGCATCAATTTTCAAATTTATTTGCTGAGTCTCTATACCATTATAGATGATTAAGACTTTTTGAGCCGATACACCTTTCATGATTATTTGATCCTTTATATACTCGGTTACAGCAATTATTTTGTGAGAATGACTATATATCAAATTCTCGATCATATAACTCAATGATAAGAATAATTTATTGTTTAATTCTCCCATCTGTACGGCTGAATCCGGCCATAAATCTCTAACCTCGAAAACAATCTTTTTATTAGGATAGCATAATTTGGTGATGAGTCCAATTAATGCAACGAATAAAGGAGGTGAACTGATATATATTATATCATATTTACGAGCTCTTAATAAAGTGTACAAAGAGCCAAATAGAGCAAAACTAATATAGAATAATATTCTGTTGAAAGATGTTTTCCTTTTAGAAGTCCATACCCAAAATCTTTTAATTATGAAGTTTTCCATTTTCTCGGATATGAAAAACTTATACCTATAACCGTCAAAGATCATTCCTTTAGGGTGATTAGGCATTTCCGTTAAGACTGTAATTTGAAACTTCCTATTGGAAAGATATCTTACGTTGGCAAGTGCTCTATTAATAGGGGCTCCTATCTCTGGATAAAAGTATTGGGTAATATATAATAGATTCATTATGATTGTGTTTTCCCTCTTAATAATTCTTCATATAATGATAGTATCTCCGGAGCATTTTCTTGCCACGAAAATTTATTCTGAACAAATTGTCTGCCTTTATAACCCATTTCAGTTCTTGTGACTGGATTCGTATAAAGAAGTTCAATTTTATCGGCAATAGCTTGTGGATCCTGGGGCTCGACACAAAAACCTGTTTCACCATTAATAATTATTTCCGGTAAACCACCGACTTTAGTAACTATAACCGGTAAACAACATCCGGAAGCCTCTACTGCTGCCACACCAAAAGCTTCTCTTAATGAGGGTACAATAAAAACATGCATCTCATTCATTATTATTGGTACTCGATCATGAGGTATCTTTCCCAGAAATTTAACCTTGTCATTAATATGCAGTTTTTTTGCTAGATTCTGTAGCTCTATCTTACTGTCGCCTTCACCACCGATCCAGAGTTCCCAATTTGAAATTTTCTTGTTAATTAACGATGCTGCTTCAATAAGATAATTTATGCCATAATGAGGGTACAGGGCTTTTATTGTACCAAATATATACGGCTTATTATTGTTAGAGAAGTCGATTGGATATGGGTTAATATTTGATGGTTTAAATAACTCGAAGTCAGTACCAAAATATATTAAAGAAGGTTGTTTTGATGTAAATTTCTGTGTTTCTCTATATAGATATTGTGAAGAAGTACAAATTTTATCGGCTTTATTAAGAACATACTTAATCATCAAGCGGTTGATAAAGTTTTGATAGGGAAAATCTGTTATGTCGGAACCCCATATTGAAACAACAAAAGGATGAAAACCGGATATTGCACCAAATAAACCGTAACTGGAAGCATAGTGGGCATGCAATATGTCAGGATTAATTTTTTCGATCCTTTTTCTAACTTGAGGTAATATCTGTTTGAAAACTGCAATACGATTATATTTCACATTACTTTTTCTGGTCGAGTAGGTCTTTGATGCAAAGGTATGTAGTGGGAGATCACCTATACGCATTCCGGACAGACTAAGAATCTCGATATCTATATTTTGTTGAGACAGGTAGAGTGCCCATTTTCGTGTATGAATATTTGCCGAATCGGTAAGTAAGAGTATTTTCATAACAAAAAAGATACAAAAAAGGAGCAACAAAAATCCTTACAACTTTTAACTAATCTATTCTCCGTAGAGATGAATAATCTTTTAACCATAATTCTCGATGACTTACTATACCTATCCAATCTAATTGCACATTCTCCAATATATTACATTTTCAACGAGTATTTATCATGATTATATTTGTCAATCGAAAAATAAGGATAACATGGGTGGTACACAGTAAAAGTATCCACCCCTTTTTATCCTTTCAATGTGTCCGTAGAATCTGTCAACAATAATTGGTTGGATATCGAGCGCACTTTGCCAGGCCGTCTTTTT
>PWOA01000105.1 GCA_003564155.1 Candidatus Cloacimonadota bacterium | reverse complement strand
TATTTTAATGTATTTAAAAACGTATATAAGACAGGGAATATACATCCTGATTATATGGCGTACTTCTCTTATAGTGAAAAAAAGAAACCAGAGGAAGATGATGAGGATTAAACCATTAGCAAAGATCAAGGATAAGCCGGCATTAGTAATAGGAATAAGTTCGCACGGTGAAGGAGCCATGGAAATATCGTACACAAGCGTGCAGGAAGCCGAAAACAGCTTAGGCTCTTTATTTAAGACGAGAGGCGACGGTAAATCCGTATGGATTCAATTAGATTTAAGGGACAGAGTAATATTTATAGACAGAGACCTAGTAATATTTATAGACAGAGACCTAGATTTCACAAAGGGGGAATAACATGTATCCAAAACAAGCTTTAAATGCAATATCATTCTGTATAGAGAATAAATACCCAATCTTGCTGAAAGGAAGACCGGGATGTGCAAAGACATCATTAGTAGAACAAGCATGCAAAAAAATGAATGTAGATCTTATTGTTAGTCATCCGGTAGTAAGTGACCCGACAGATTATAAAGGATTACCGTATCCGACTAAAGACGGAAAGAACGCTACACACCTTCCGTTTGGAGATTTACTAAGGCTAATAAATGCCGACAAACCAACAGTGTTCTTCCTCGATGATTTGGGGCAGAGCCCTATGTCAGTACAGGCGAGTTGCATGCACTTGTTATTGGCAAGATGCATTAATGGACACAAGGTTAGCGATCACGTTACCTTTGTTGCTGCTACTAATCGAAAAGAGGATAAAGCAGGTGTTATGGGTATCCTGGAACCTGTAAAAAGCAGGTTTAAGACTATTATCGACATTGAGATCAATCTAGACGATTGGATTGATTGGGCAATGTTAAATAATATGCCTATGGAACTCGTATCTTTCATTAGATGGAAGCCAGATTTATTAGATGGGTTTAAAGCTACCGCTGACCTAATCAATACACCTAGCCCAAGAACCATAGCGCATGCCGGAATGATCATTAATCAACTGAAGGACACAACCTTGATTAGTGATAAAGACAAAGAGTTAATGCTTTCGGAAATGATAGCCGGGGCGGCAGGACAAGGATTTTCTGTAGAATATATAGCATACTCCAGGGTATGGAACAAGCTACCCAAAATAGAGGACATCTTAAAAGACCCTAAAAAACATCCATTGCCTAGCAATGATAAACTAGACGTAATGTATGCCCTTACCGGATACCTGGCAAGTAAAACCGATAAAGATAATTATGCTAAAATTGGTGAATATATGTGGCGGATGACTCCTGAGTTCCAAGTATACTTTCTGAAATACGTTAACAGGTTAAGGCCGGAACTTATAGGGCTTACTAACCCGACTACTAAAAAATTCACCATGAAACACGCAGACCTTCTAAGCAGTTTAGATAGATGAGGTACTGAACATGACAGAAACAATGCAAAAGGCTAGGGTGCTTATATTAACTAGGCAACCTTTCTTCGCCTCTATGTTATTACAGTTAAAGATGCAAGAATGGGACCATCCGTTTACCATGGGTACGGACAGCGTAAACTTATTCTATAATCCTGAGATCGTAGAATTGTTAAGCACGAAGGAAGTAGCCGGGGTGATATGCCATGAAATATTACATGTGGTATTGCTTCATTCGTTAAGAATACAGGAACGGGATAAGCTCATGTGGAATTATGCTTGCGATTATGCTATTAATCTTATCATTAACGACATGAACAAAGATACAAACTCTAGCGACTGTATAACTCTTCCTAAAGACGTTCTCCTCGATGCGAAATATCGGGATATGTCCTCCGAGGAAATATACAATGAGCTCGCAAAGGATGATCCGCAAACCAAAGAAAAAAGAAGCTGGAAAAACCTCATTGACATTGTAATGCCTTATGAGGGTGAAGGGAAAGGCGACTCTGACAAAGAAGGTGAGGGCGAGGGTAACGCCGACAAAGAAGGCAAAAACAAAGATATCACCGAAAGATCACACAATAGGGTCAGTAAAGCTGAGACAAAGTTAAAAGAAAGACAAATCAAGGAGATGTTAGCCCAAGCACATATTTATTCTAAGATGCACGGACGCGAGAGCGCTGCACTGGATAGACTGGTAAGTAAGATCACTAATCCTCAAATATGATGGAAAGAAGCTTTAGCTAGATATGTAACTGAATCTTCGACTAACGACTATACATGGCATAAGCCCAATAAAAGGTATTTATGCAGTAATTTATACCTGCCAAGCTTACACGAGCCATCACTTGGAGATATTGCTGTTATCATTGACACTAGCGGTAGTATATGCCAGGGTGAGCTTGATATGTTTGCTAGCGAGTTGCATTCAGTCGTATCCTCGTACCCCTCTACTAGGGTAACGGCAATATATGTAGATTCTGCCGTATGTAATATAGAAGAAATGGACATGAACGACTTTAAGTTTACAGCTAAAGGTGGTGGTGGAACTTGCTTCCGACCTGGGTTTAAGTATATCAGCAGTGAAGGTTTAATGCCAAGCTGTATTTTATATTTTACTGACGGGCATTGCAATACTTATCCGGACACAGTGGAATTTCCCGTGATGTGGATTGTAGCCAGAGGTGGATGGCACGGTCATGCACAAGACTTTAGCCCTCCATTTGGCGAAGTATCCTACATCAAAAACGAGAACTAATGGATTCTGAACTTAGCTTATATCTATCAAGGTGCCGGGTGTCAAACCCGGCACTTTATGCCCACATCAAAAACCTTTTGGGGTATATAGAGTTAATAGAAGAAGTTACGTTAGAGGACATTAAAATTATCAAGTCCCTGCTTACCATTAAACATGATGGGATCGTTTCTGGGGCGAGCGTAGTAGTTGAGTATTGGAAACAGCGTGGACAATATTCAGAAAGAGAACAAGCACGTATTCTTTGGAGGCTTATTGATGTTCCAATATGCAAAAATGATTGTCAAGATTGTTCATTTCGTCCGATCACTATGAGAGTAGGTAATAATACTTATGAAAATCTTTTCAAAAAGTTTAACTGGTCTTGTATGTCCGCAGAACTTAGTCATAATTACCAGCAAATATTGGATGCTAAGGAACCTAAAGATATTCTGGAAGGATTGCTGGGTAGGTCGAAAATAATAAAACAAAAAATAAGAAATCTTTTAATTTATGAACGTGATAAGAAAACATAGCGACAGCGAGGAATAAAATGGAAATAGAAGTTTTAACGAAAGTAGCAGGCTTATGTGATCTGTTCACAACGCAAGACGCTAAAGCTGCTATGGCAATAGCTGAGATA
>PWOA01000026.1 GCA_003564155.1 Candidatus Cloacimonadota bacterium | reverse complement strand
TGACGGCCCGGGAAAGCAGGTCTCTGCCAGGATTATATTCCTCAATAGCTCA
The DNA here is from genome assembly GCA_003564155.1 of Candidatus Cloacimonadota bacterium. Lineage (GTDB taxonomy): Bacteria > Cloacimonadota > Cloacimonadia > Cloacimonadales > PWNZ01 > PWOA01. The sequence goes on along the minus strand of PWOA01000026.1, from coordinate 3,303 downwards.
GCTGGTAGAGCATGCGGCTGTTAACCGCAGGGTCGTAGGTTCGAATCCTACTTGGGGAGCCAGAGGACTGTCAGAAGGACAGTCCTTTTTTTCAGGATAATTATTAGATGTAGATTTGCGGATTATTTTATCCCAGTAATTTCAGATTATTGTATCCCATAAAATTAACAGTTTGCAAATTAAATTACCCTAATTTCACAATAATTTATCCTAGTAATTCACATTACCATATCCTAAAAATTGTTCGCAATTTCTGTTGAAAAAAAGGTGACCGAAAGACCACCTTTTGCACTAAAATATTGTTTAAATAATCAATTCTGATTCATTCTGTGCTGACATAACTATCTGAGTATCAATAGTTCTAACACTGCTTTGTGCAGCTATGAGAAGACATTTTTCAACAATTGAGTTTAGTTTTCTAGTTGAACCACCACAGCATGAATATAGAGCTTCAAATGAGTTAGCATTAAATATAGGTTCATGGACTCCACATATTTCAAGGCGTGAAGTAATATAGTCCTCAAGTTCTGCCCTTGAAATACCAGCAAAGTTAAAATTAATTACTATTCTTTGTCTGAGAGATTCGTGAACTTGTTTTGATAAAGTATTATTTAAGATTGGTTGTCCGTTTAATATAAATATGGCATGATTTTTTGAATCCATATTAAAATTTAATAATAATTTAATATCATTAAGAACCTCTGTTTTCAAGTACTGCGCCTCATCTACGAGAATTACAGGTGTTATTCTTTTATCTTTTGCAAGAGAAGTTATACGTTCTTGAATAACTTTAAACATATCAACTTTTTTTGATGGTGGATCAAGATCAAGTCCAAAGGCAAGTGCACGATAAAACTCTATTACTGTAACAGTAGATAATGGAAGGTATACCACCTTAAATAAATTAGGATTTAAAGATGATGCGAAACACTTAAGCGAATATGTTTTTCCAGTACCGGAAAGCCCTGTAAAAAGACCAATTCCCTTTGTAGTTTTTAGGTGTTCATAACGGGCGGTAGCTTGCTTGAAATCCTCTGACTTAAAACAATATTTTTCACTAAGACCTTTTTCAAAAGGGTTGAATTCCATCCCCCAATAGTTGTTAAACAAGATTATCACCTCCTGTTATTCTGGTATAGTCTAAGTTGTTTCTTTTGATTTTTGAGTTATCAACCTTTTTAAGTGGATACACAGTATCAGTCATTGAATTATCTTTATCAAAAATATAGGCTACATCAATAGAGGCTGGTGAATATCGAACATTAATTTTTTGACCTATGTATTTTTGAGGTACTTCAAAGAATTTTGAATGCAGTTGAATGGTTGAATCACTATTGACTTTTCTTGTAACCCTATGCAGAAAATGATCCTCAATAAGTTCTATAGGTATGAAGTTTATCCTCGAGGAGTCTTTTAAATATCTTTCTCTTGGTGACATACCTAATGATGAATGCTCTTTGTTTAAATATTTTTCACTAAGATATTTATTGAATGAAATATTTAAGTCATAAAGCGAGTTAAATTCATTCCAATCAACACCGTGCATCCAATTATCTTTAATAGTTCTGAACACACGTTCAATTTTGCCCTTAGACTCTGGAGAATAGGCCTTTGTGTGAATTAGAATAACTCCTAAGGAAGCACATATAAGAGTCAATTGATCATTCTTGTATGCACTACCGTTATCAACAAAAAGTCTTTTAGGCTTTCCATATTTAGAAACAGCCTTTTTAAATACAATCTGCATGTTAACTGCATTATCATTAAAAAAGAATTCTCCATGAGTAATAAGTCTTGAAGCATCATCAATAACACAGATAAGGTATGTTTTTCTTTTTTGCCCGTTAACTTTAATTACAGGACCTGTTGAAGTATCGCTTTGCCAACAATCACCGGCAAATTCCATTTCATAAGCTTTTCTTTCCACAGCCACTAACTGGTTTGCTTTAAGATTGTTATCTCTTAGATATCTTAAAACAGAAGATAATGAAGTTTTGGTAGTTTTAATATATCCATCTTCAACAAGTTTTTGATAAAGAAGAGTACCTGTAATGTACGGAAACTTTTCTTTAATAGCATGAATTTTTGCAATAGTTTCACTTGTTATAACTCTTGGCGCTCCTGAATCAGAACGAGTTTTTGGGATTAAAGCATCAATTCCTCCCTTCCTGTATGAAATCAGCCATTTTTTAATTGTACCAGGTGAAAAGTCCATGATTTTTCCACTAGGCAATTTGTGCGACTTTTTAGAAACATCCCTAAAATATTGCATCTGCGAGGAAGCAACAAAGGTGTCATTTACTAAAGGGGCAATAAGGGAAAACCTAAAAAGTGCCAATTCTTGCATTTCTTTTTCACTCATTTTGTATCACTCTCCTTGTCAAACATAATACAGAAGGTGAAAAACAAAATATATTCAAAAGTTATGTGGGTGGCTTTGAATATGCGACAATGTATATGTTTCTGGATAAAACATTTCGCGTCATCATGAACACAGATTTTGTGTAAACAAGATAATCCTTTTGAAAATCTTTGTATTTACTAACAATAGAAATAACCTCTTTAAAAGAAGATGAGTAATCCAGTTGAACAGCTAAAAATGCTCTTAAAAAGCTAATACATTTGTTTAGCTGAGAGGATAGTTTAGATATGAAAACATAGATTATTTGAAAGGAAGTATTGAGTTTTTCAGAAAGCTTAAGAATGTTTTTGTTATGGACAAAATGCTCTATGAAAACATAAAGCATAAAGGAAAATGAATATATGCAGTAGGGTATTGCTTCTGGAGGTAAAACAGCATGAGTTGTTTCGCATGAGTTGCAACAAAGACGAAGGATTTTAATTTTAAACTCTTGGATACCACTTAAGTTGATTAGGCACAAATTTCTGACGTAAGAGCCATGCCGAGTAAAAGAGTTACGAGTATTACAGCATGGACATTTGTAATGCCAAAAACCGTAATAATTAAAAATTTTATCTTTATAATTGTTGAAATTAACATGAAAATCAATTATCATAAATATTAAGGTTTGATTATGCTACTTTTGTAGCTAATCATGGGGGATTTGGAGAATCAACTTTTCGACGGTTGGGGTTCTCCATTTCTTTATTTTAGCACAAGGATAATTGATAGTGAATAAACTATTTAACATTAATATATCCTGTAGAAATGTTAGAGGATAAAATATTATGCTAGAAATTAAGGGAATCAAAAGAATCTAATCCGCACATCTACTGTAGAGTACTTCCCTGAATTCGCCAAGTACTATATTGCACCGGAGGATGTCCCTGGGTTGACCCAAG
>PWOA01000088.1 GCA_003564155.1 Candidatus Cloacimonadota bacterium | reverse complement strand
GTCGTTCCGTAGCGAAGTCCGGCTGAGTCATTCCCGGCCATAACCAGCTGCATGGTATTATAGAACGACTTGATGAAATCATCGCGCTGATTGTCCAGATTCTGATAAATTCCTTTCTCCACGGCTACTTTCGAGCGTTTTAGCTCTATCACCCCAACGGCTATTCCATTGATATACAATACCACATCCGGACGCTTGTCATTCATCCCACGAACGGTAACCTCCTCCGCTACCGCAAACTGATTGTTACCGGTATTCTTCCAGTCTATAAAGTGAACGGTCTCACTGTTCTCGCCAACGGAGGCTTTCACGCTTACGCCATAGCGAAGCATGTTATAGACCGATTTATTACTGTCGTACAGATCTTCCGTTTGAACACCGGCTGCTTTGGTGAGCTCGTGAACGGCTTTATCAATAATCTTGGGTTTGTAGCCCTGTTGGTTTAAAAATGCCCTCAGGTATTCCTCCTCTACATTGGAATTTCCTTCCCGGTCCTGCCAGTCTCCCAGGTACTTATACCCCAGCTTTTCGGTGAATAGCTTGATAACCCGATTTTGCGTGTTACGTTCTGTTTGGCCAACGTCGGTCATAGTTATTTACGTTTTCCCGAAAATGTTTAATAGTAGCGTATATCTTATTTAAGAAAATGGTGAAAATCTTAAATAAGTGATCTAATCTAATAGATTTTGAAGTTTTTTTGAACCTATCCGTATCCCCGCTTTCTTGAGTGCAGATAATATATCATCATCCGATAAAGGTGGATTTTTCAATCGTCCAGCCATCTTTTCAAACCCCTTTATGGCCGCGTTCTCATCCAAATCAATGACATTCAGAGCAAATTGGTCTGGATGCACCACTTCAATACCAAAAGTTGATAAAGTGGATTGTGGAAAGTCACGTAAATTGAAGGTCACTATCACATCCGCTTTTCCTTTGATGGCAGCCGCGACGACGTGACGGTCATCTTCATCCGGTAAGGAGATCGAGTTAATGTAGTGTTGATACTCTGTTACATTTGCACCGGGGAAAGAGTCGTTCATTCTTCCAATAGTCCAATTCAGTTGGTCTTCGGATAAATCAGGTCTATTCGCCAACAGATTACGCTTCCATTCGTTTTGTATCTCTTCCGACCAAAGCGGTTGATAAAGATGTAAGCCGGCAAATGTTAATAATAGATCTCTAACCGGGGCAGGGTATAAAACGCATGCATCAAGTAGTACCCTGAATCTGCCTGAATGCATACCTTAGTACCCCATATCTAATTCCTGAGCTTGTTTGGCAAGTTCCGTCAATGCTTTTTCCCGTTCTTTCTCCATCTTTGCACGATAGGCTTCCAGATCTTTCAATTTAATTCGGCGATGTGTGCCTACCATACGAAATGGCAGCTCGCCATCTTCCAGCAGTTTTACCACATGCGGGCGAGATACATTCAGCATATCAGCCGTCTGCTGAGTGGTTATTTCTGCATCCGCCGGTATAATTGAAATCGCTTTACCTTTAGACATATGCTCCAAAATCGTGCTTAGAAAGTGAAATGCAGATGCAGGGATTTTAACATGGTCTTTCTCACCACGCACACCAATCTCAACTCCTTTGGTTGATTTCTTGAGTTTGCCGGCTATACGATCGAAAATCTCCTTATTATCCCGCGCAATCTTCTGTTCCTTGCGGGTAGGTAGTTTTAATGCTTCCATGATGCTTCCTCTATCCGTTATCCTTGTTATTAAGTGTCTATCTATTTACAATCTACTTAAATAAACGAAATAAACGAAACGATAGTTTGCAGTAAAATACTCCGAACTATTTGGCCTATGTCGATCATGCAATCTTTCTAATTGATTGGTTACTCAACAAATGATTAATTCGATTGACAAAATCTTGTTCAACTTCTTCAAATTCCTGCTCTACTTGGTCATCACTTATTTTGCCATTTAAGAAGCTTAAATCAATCCCATCTACACAATATTTTGTACCTGAAAAACCTTGGGAAAATAAGGAATGACTCCGAGTCTCATTCTCCATCTTGGGGTCTAAAGGAACAGAAAATGGATAGATGAGCCCTCCGATCGAGACATTATATTTTTGTGCCAAATAATGAATATAAGTGTGAATCTGAAAATAGTCTGCTCTATCAATGTCTTCTTTTCGGCCTCTCATCATTTTGTATTTACCATCAAAGACGATTAGTTGTTTTCCTTTTTTAAACACCACATCGGGTATAAGCTTTCTTTTTAAGACAGAGCTATTATAAGTTTGATATTCATTTGATATTAATTGCCATCCTGTTTTGCCAAGTTCTTTCTTTAAGAGAGACTTCACATATAGTTCCCAGATTTCAGCCATGTCTATGAAGTAGCTGACCGGTGAAACATTCCCCTCATCTTTACCACGTATGTTTTCATTTTGAATGATAGCCCAAGATAAGTCTATGACGGGTTTATAGGTTTTATAAATCTCTTTGTATTGAACCTCTTGGTACTCCTGTCTTGTGACCCACATATTTCTGGAATGAAATGCATTAATTTTTTGAATAGCGTAAGAAGCATTCTGTGGTTGATGGATCTCACTTAAAAAGTACTTTGATTCAAGAATCTGATGACTAAGCTTTAATAGTTTTGCTATGGTCTCATTTAACGACTTTTGTTTGAAGGCACTGTATACTTTCCCTTCAGTCTTCATTGAAATTAGGGAGTCTCTCACTTTAAGCCTACCTCGTATTCTATCCCCATAGTACTCTTCTTCTTTGGATATTCTTGGTAATCCGTATCGGTTTCCTTTTGCTAACAGGTTTAGCCAGAAAAATGATATCAGCCTTTTTATCAGTACCTGCTCATCTTTGCTTGTATCATATTCGCTTTTAGTTTCCGTGAAACGAACATTGAATATTTCGCTTAGCATTCTAAACAGTTGAACTTCGCCAAATCGAGGTCTTACAATGATTTTATAATCAGCACCTTTATGATTAAATCTTGCCTCTCCGACCATTCTACCGGCTGTCCAGCCGTTTTTTGAATCAAAGTAAGCCAATTCAGGAGTATCACTATCAGATTGCTTATCAGAAAAGTGAAATTTCTCAAATTGATCAGACTGCTTTAAAAAAGCTTCAATTGCTTCCTCATGACCATCTGTATTCTTAAAGGGTAAACAGTCTTTAGCAGATATGATTATAGGTTCATTGCTCATGTATTTTCCTATTTGAAGAAAACTGCTTTTAACTTCCCTAAATGGGCCTGCACGTCCTCTTCACTCATACTGCCCAAAAATGAACGTATCATCGGTGCAATAGATATATCCCAAAGAATATCAGCCGGACCATTACTCTTATAAAATTTATCCTGGAGATATTTTTTATTGTTTAACTCTATATACTTTTGATAAATATCAATGACTTCCGCAAAAAAAGTATGGCCGATTTGATACCGATT
>PWOA01000010.1 GCA_003564155.1 Candidatus Cloacimonadota bacterium | reverse complement strand
ATTAAACATCCCTATCTTCTTATTAATAATCATTCTATCGGCTTACATCAAAATGAAACTACCAGGCAGTTAGAAAAAATGTCGATGTTGACTATTATTTTTCAATTGTATATGAACCATTTTTATCAAAGCTTATTACTAATTTATCCCCAGCTTTAATGCCAATTTCTTCATATAATTCCTTACCCAACCTTAAAACCCCACTAAGCACTTAACCGGTTACAGTGATCCAATATTTTTTAGTTAATTTTCAATTGCGTTTTGATTGTTGAATTTCAGAAGAAGTGAGAGCATCTAAATAGTGTTCTTTTTAATTTTTGCCTGGCCGATAATTCATAATAACTCTTCTCTCAAGAACGAAATAAACTCTCCCGCCAGATTAGGATCGAATTGTTTGCCAGCACATTTATATATTTCTTCTATACTATCCTCAGTAGACATTTTCTCTTTATAGGGGCGGCCACTTGACATGACCTCATAACTGTCAACAATGTTCAATATTCTTGCTAAATACGGAATACTTTCTCTTTCCAAGCCCCTGGGATAACCCTTGCCATCCCACCTTTCGTGATGGGCATAGATTTCTTCTGCGATATATGCAAAATCTTCTGCAGTTCTAGTAATGCGATAACCAACTTCAGGATGCTTTTTAATCTCTTCCCATTCCTTATCCGTAATAGTGGTGCCTTTTGCAAACAAACTGCTGTCAATATTGATTTGCCCTATATCATGAAGAATTATAAAGGTTTCTAGCCTTGATAATTCAGCTGAAGATAAGCCCAGCTTCTGTCCGAACTTCTTACCGATCAGACTCATTCGCTCAATATGTCTTGTGCTCTCATAGCTTTTTTGCGACAAAGTCTGCAGCAGGGTTTTCATAATTAAGTTTTTATTACGCCTACTTTCTTTAAGCTTATTCTTATACATTTTATCTTCTGCTTCGTTTATGGCTTTATCTATTTCTTCCCCCCTGAGCTTCGAGGAGATCCCGACAGAAATTGAAAGCGGTATATTTTTAACATATGTTTCACCGCAATGTTTAATCAGTCTGTTGCATAGCTCCCAGCTTTTTGCTTCCTCAGTATTTTTTAATATTACAATGAACTCATCTCCACCCCATCTGAAAATCATATCTGTTGACTTAAAAGACTGTTTTAAGAGCTTTGCATATTCCTTGATTAGTTGATCGCCGTAATAGTGTCCATAAGTATCGTTTACAAGCTTGAGGCTGTTCAGGTCAGTCATTATTACGCTAATTACAGGTACTTTTAAAAGATCTCTTTTGCAGTGATCAAAATAGTTTCGGTTATACAACCCGGTAAAATTATCATGAAAACTTAAATACTTAATTTGCTCTTCTGCCTTTTTACGGTCTGTTATATCCCGAATAAAGGCAATTAAGCGCTCTTCATCCATAGATGCTATACGCGCTTCAAAATATCTTAATCCCACTGGCACATCAAGAGCATAGTTAATAACTTGAATTTGATTTTTTTCTTGAGCGCGTTTGAAACTATGAAGAAAAAGTTCTGCTGTTCCTTTAGGCAAAACTTCAAATACTGATCTGCCTAAAAAAACCTCTGGTTTGACAGCAAGAAGGCTTAGATCAGAAGCATGATAATCAAGATGGATACCATCGCGACTATAGATAAACATAATATCCGGTAAAGTGCTGAGAATAGCCCTACTTCTCTTTTCGCTTTTCTTTAGCATTTCCTCAGCCTTTTTACGCTCTGTAATGTTACGGGATATAAATATGGCTCCGTTGATCTTTCCAGTATTATCTATTATTACATTGCCTAAAGTCTCTAACCAAAGATAACCTCCGCCTTTTTTTGCGACCCTATGCTCAAATCTAATATTATTTTTACCTTGATCAATAATTTCATTTAATGCTTTTTCAACAATTGATAGATCTTTATCATAAATAAGCTCAAGAAAGTTTTTGCCCATGTATTCAGAGGCTATATATCCCAACATCTTATAGATTGATTCTGATAAATATGTAAAATTAAAATCTGTATCAACCATTGCTACTATGTCATTAATATTCTGGGTTAAAACACTTATTTCTAACTGGCTGTTTTTTAAAGCTTCTTCAGCTTTGATTCCCTTTAAAGAAAAAGCGGTAAATTGCGCGTAAGCATTTAATAGTTTAATCGTATTAGCATTAGGGCATTCTCTAAGAGCTATGAATGACGTTCCGTATAGCTTTTTATCTAAACCGTAAGCTATGCATACGTAGCAACCTATATTTAATGCCCTGTCTATAGCAGCTGTTATTTCTTCGGGAAAAATTTCATCTACAACTTCATGCAGATTTAAAACAATACTAACTTTTTCAAGCAACTTCTTTTTATATTTTTTCTCATCAACTAATAGCTTTGTTAATAGAAACTTATTGCCTCCAATTTTCAAAACAGAGTCAACAATATTTTGGTTCGCCTTAATAGCCTTAATTCTCAGCTGCTTGTTTTCCTGATCATATTCGCTAAATACAGTGGCAACAGCATTTAGCAGTTTATCCAGCTGGGTTACTATAGCCCTGGTTAATTCTTTATAGTCAGTTATCTCCGTTTGTGCCAAGATGAAGGCGTTTAAAATATTAAGACCTCCTCTGAGGCCCCCTATATCTTTTGAAATACCTTCTTTATCCACCATCTTGCCTCCCGGTTAAACCAGTTTAATTAAAACTGAAAACTATCCTGAGAATGCTAATTGCCATTTTCATACAACTGATGGTGAAGCTGTAGCTTCATGAAGTCTAATTAGATAACAGAAGCAAAAATATCTATGAATAAATAATTAAATATGGCAACCAGGTATTAAAGGATTTTCATCACACCCTGCTGCACATTCAAGAAGCAAGGCCGCTTTATAAATAAACAACCCCACCAGAGGATCGGGTGGGGTGCCTTACTTATTTACCTGAACCGATAACTGGCTGGCTTTTAGGTTTTTGCCTAAAAGCCCCTATAGCTTTGCGTCGCCATCTTGCGATGGCTTTGCCTTTTACAGTTCTCTTGTGCAATAATTATAGTTTTTATTTAAAGAATAGTCAAGTATTTCTTAGTTATAAGCTTAAGTTTTCAAATTATTATTACCAAGAACTTTTAGAAAAATATTCAGGTCAATAAGCTGTATATCCCGATTTATTATCTATTGCTGTTTATAATATTTTTTTCTGATGAATTCTAAAGGCATACCTAACCTGTAAGCAGAAAGGGCATATATGATCAGGTATACGGTATGTAACGCACCTTCTTCTTCAAACTTACGGCTGCTGCTAATCAGCGGCCCTTTTAGTAAAACAGTACGTCCATAGTTGCGCAGTCGCCTGCTGAAGTCAACATCACTCAGAATTGGCAAAGATTTAAAGCCACCCATTTTTCTAAATATTGCAGACCGGACAAACATACCACGATCACCAAAATATGTTCCCGTAAAGCGGCAATATAAATTTCCCCCCAGGCTGAGCAGCCGGTAAAAAAACCTGTTGCCAT
>PWOA01000097.1 GCA_003564155.1 Candidatus Cloacimonadota bacterium | reverse complement strand
GGTATTTAACAAATTCTCGATATCTCGAAAAAATCTTATCATCCATAGTACTCGGGATTTATCCACGTCCAATAACAATCGGAAGCATCATTAACCAATCCTGCTTTTACGGGATTATTCCGTATATCCTCGAGGATATTATCCCTCTTGATTGCTAACCCAATGATCATAATATCCCCTATGCCATATCGTTTCTTTCCTGTCTAACATCTGATTTATACTTCTGGCGGTACTTCCCTTTATCAGCCACAATATCTCACTAACAGGGATTATCTGACCATCAATTTTCTCGGAATTTCCGAACAACTCAAACATTAAAGATACAGTCAGACTGTTTTGGTTAAGAATTTATGCAACGGTGTGTTGCACGATTGAGCGTTTTCTTTTTCTATCCACCAAAGCGACAAAGGATCGACTATAATAACAAGTCCGGCTTCTCTAATTATGCAGGGAGTATCTTGAGAATCACATACCGATTGTTAATCCAAAATTTCAGGGGGATGTATTTTCTTTATTAAATTTATTGACATAAATAGAAGGTTATAGATAGATAGTTGAACTAAGATCGCTTAGGCTTAATGAAGTAAAAGTGGAAAGGATATTGAAAGATCCTTAATTAACTTGTTAAACAAGGAGTTGGAATTTACACCAACGTTTGAGACTTAACTTTTAACGTTGGATATTGGGATTTGTTATTTGCATTTCTTCTTTAAAAGATTATACTTTTGTATATATAGTAATATGAGGCTAATTTAAATAAGGAGGGAATATGGCTAAAGTTACACGTGATATAGTTGCTGAAACAGGCATCAATGTAGATGAGTTGATTGATTTACTGGTAAAAAATGCAGCAGCGGAACTAACAACTTTTTATTATTACACCATTTTGAGAGTCAACTTAACGGGCCTCCAGGGCGAAGGCATTAAAGAAATTGCCGAGGCTGCTCGTATTGAAGACCGGAATCATTTTGAAGCATTAGTTCCTCGCATCTACGAACTCGGCGGCAAACTACCCGAGAATATGAAAGATTTTCATGATCTCTCTGCTTGCCCACCCGCTAAGTTGCCGGCTGATCCAACAGATGTTGAGGCTATGCTGAAAGTGTTAGTCGAAGCAGAAAGATGTGCTGTCAAAGGATACAATCATATCTGTAATTTGACACCAGGCAAAGACCATCGAACCTACGATCTGTGTTTAGCTATATTGAACGAGGAAATCGAACATGAATCATGGTTTTCCGAATTTTTAGGTGAAGGGCCTTCAGGTCATTTTATGCGAAAAGGAGAAACTTCACCATTTGTTTCCAAGTTCATCAGTAAGACATAATCCTTGAGTAAAGGGATTGCCTAATAGGTAATCCCTTTATTGTTAAACCAAGTTCAAAGTCAAAACTATACATATTTTGTATATTCACAGTCTGAAGTTCATCGTAAGTTACTGGCGTCATTGTCCTGTTACATCATTTCGAGCAACCTTTATAAAGTTATGTTATGCTGATGAGGAGATGGCGTAATTTCCCCAAGCTATTGATATTATAAGATAGGTAGGTTACTCTTTAACAGATACAGAATCCATATTTAGTCTCTGCGGGAATAGTTACAGAAGGGGCATAATAACGATCGTAACACCTAAGCTCTTTTTTTATTGCCGTCCATATCCAATATTCGGATAGTCATTAGGCGATAAACAATACACTACTTTGTGTATTTCAGGACATCTCATAATTCAATGTTTATTTGACAAAGAAAAGGAATATCTACTTCCCTCACAGCTGTCCTTTGAAAGTTCAACATTATCATATTCAAAAGTTGATAAATACAAGACCATTACCGTCGATAGATGTCATTATTCTGTTCTGGAGCAATTTACAGGTAAAGACCACGGCTAAAATTTATGCTACACCTAAGTACATTGAGAAAAAAGCCGGGTGCAATACCTTTTTTTAAAGCACTTTCTATTGAATAAGAGTAATTTATGTAATCTGTGGATTGTTACTATCTTTAGGTTTTATCGATGTGATCACATACCTGTTCTTATCTCATATCTCATTTGTCAAGTCCGGAATAAGGTTGACTTATTCCGGACTTGACAAGCCAGCAATGGAATCGTCCCTACCCCTATCATCCCGGCTTGTCCGGGTTAGGCGTTTCGTACTTCATTTTCGTCAATTATCTTAGTCATTATATTTAAGTTCCGCAAAATGTCTGATAACTCATTTCAAAATCCGAGTTTGAGGGTTGTTTATTTCAATTGAAATAAACACATTACACTTTTATATGGAAATTCTGCAACAACACTCTTTGATATTGGATATTCTTTAATACCATACTTGTTACTAATACTATTTAAATTTTCAACAGATTTTCCTTCGACAATACACCCAACGATACTCCTTAATTTCTTTTACACATAATATTCGGGTTCAGCCGGTTTGCGGAGCACAGCGGAATAATGTCGGATGCAACCCATCATTATGCGTTTAAACACGAGATTTACTTCCTTAAGAGCCAACTCAATGCCTCGGCAATCTCGACGACCTTGCAGCAATCAACAATGTCAAAGTTATCTTTAGGAGTATGGGTAATATCTTGGCTATCGATATGCTCTATAAACCATTGTGACGATACGGCTATGGCTGGACATCCATATTGGATGAAAATGCTATGGTCTCCTTGAGTCCACTGAATCCCTTCTGTGATTCCATCAAATCTCGCCAACATGTCATTGGCCACTGCTCTCATAGCCTCGGGCACATTAAAAAACGAAAATGCCGATTTGCCTTCTTTGTACCCTGCACCATCAATGTTAATATTCAAGACAATATCCTTGAAATGTCCCTGATTCTTCCTAATGTAATCCATTTGCCCGGGCACGCCATAATAATCTTCACCATTGAACGCCACGATCTCAAGCAATCTGTCCCCACTATAATCTTTGAGGAATCCGGCCAGAAGTAACAAAGTAATAACCCCTGTGGCATTGTCAATTGCTCCAGGAGTGCCTTTCTTTGCGTCAATATGTGCCGAAATGACGATACGCTCATCCATGTTTTTCCCCTTTCGGGCAACAACATTATAGGCTTTTGCGGGAATCCGGGTTGATCTCGATTGCAGTATAGCGGGATTTCCGATGCAGGACAACAGTTCCCCCCCCTCCTCCTCGGTCATATACACAGAAGGAATATCAAAATCGCCGTCCTCAATAAGAGGGAAAGGATAGACGCCTCCTTCCAGAGCAGCATTTCTGCTGGTTGCGGAGATTATCGCCGCCGGTTGCATTTGCTCAATTAGAGCGATAACTTTTTGATGCTCTTCCGGGTTATAGAACACAAAGTTTTTTGGCATGAGTTGTTCTTTAGCAATATCACCGTATAGAAGAAGAATTTTGCCTCTTATGTCCTGAAGTTCGAGTTTTTCAAGAGATGAGACACCTATTAACGGGGCTTGAACAGAACATCCGAGAGAGTAGGGACTAACCAACACGTTAAAGCTTTGATCCGCGACCTGTAGCGTTG
>PWOA01000055.1 GCA_003564155.1 Candidatus Cloacimonadota bacterium | reverse complement strand
TATGGAAAGGCAAGTATATATCAGTTACAACCCCTAACGGAAGTATTTTTGGGTGGGAAGAAATGCCTCCATCTGGATTGTTTTTTGATTCTCAATCCATTAATTCGGGAAGCGAAAGCGGGTCTTTAAGAATTAATACAGGGAGATGGATTTGGAATGTTTCAGGAAAGAAATGGATTAGAAGGTATTTGGCCCTGCACGAGAGGGGAACGCAAGGTGGCGGGATGGAAGATCAACTGCCCGACAATGGCAAAACGGGTGATGGCTTTGATTTTACTCCACTTATTAAAGGCTTTCAGGATGATATGACTGTGCGCAAGCAGGTATTATTCAGAAATAAGTACGAAGAGCAGGATAATGGGGTAAATTGGTACAGGGATTTGTACGGGCAAGTTGATTATACTAACCACTTCCATGAAATAAAACCTATTCTGCAAAAATATATCGCCTTTGTAAAATCAAAAGGGGCCGATACTTCACTGACGGTTGACGATATTAAGAGCAGGTTTTTATTCGATGCTTACAACCCCTACACAGGAGATGATAATATATGGCCTTACGTACTCATAGGGCAGAACTCAGATATAAAGAGGCCGCTATCATCAGAGAGGGCGGCAAAAGAAATGTTGTCCTTTACTGACTTTCTTGATGTGCTGTGCAAGATGACTAATACTGCATGGGCTATCATTGATGGAGAGTTTGTAATAGAGCATATAAGCTACTTTGAGAGGGCATTGCATTACTATACCGACTCTTACAAAACATTTTCTACCTTCAACCCCTTCAGTATTGTTAACATAGCCAAAAACAAAGGGTTTATGAATCTTACGGACATTTATCGCTACGAGAAGCGTTTGATGCCCAAGTATGAAATTTACAAGACAGTGGGAGGGCAAGAACCTACAAACAACAACCTGACCATTGAATATGAAGGTGGCTGCATTAACAACAGGCCCAATGAAAATAAATTTGAAATAGACATAAACTCAACAACTGATTATGAGTATTCAAGGGTTGAAGGACGTGACGAAGGAATTACTTTTATTCTTACCGACGAGGTGTACGTCGGTACGCCTGTTTATGGCTACCTTAACCGATTCTTCCCTGTGCAGGATGAATTTGGGAGATATATTTATAACGGTTTATTCACCCTTGAATTTCTTATACGTGAATACCATAACTACGGCAGGGTGCTGTCTCAGGCAAAGATTAATAATGAAGAATGGACAAATCTTGTCCCGTTTAAAAACATTATCCAAAATGTATCATTCCCGTACACGGAACAGGCAGAAAATCCTTACACTCAAATACTTACAGGGATAGGAACTGGAATAATCAACAGGTCGGAGTATGTGACTAAAGACAGGTATGTGAATTACGAGTTGAGGTTTAATAAGGTGCAAGAGCTTGACCCTGATTCCGATACTATGGATTGGCATGTTCACTTTCAAAATCAGCCTCAAAAGCAATGGAATGTTAGTCATAATATGAACACCACCCTTATTATGCGCCCTGTGGTGTTTGATGATAATAACGAGGAAATAGAATATAGTGGGTTAACTATATTAAACAATAATAATATTATCCTGCGTTTTTCCGAGCCAATAATAGGAGAAGCACATTTTATTGCACTAAATATTGCCTCTGAAAACATCAGAACCGTTAGCTTTTACAATGCGACAAGCTTTACCTTTAATCATGAGTTCAACGAAACTGCCAAAAACGTTTTGCTTACCCCTTTTACAGACTTTTCGGGCAATGAAATAAGGCCAAGTAAGATTACTTACATAAACGATAATGTAGTCGAGGTGAAGTTTATAGAGCCTGCAAATGGTGTTGTCACTGCAGCAAAGGTTGACCACCATTACGTTACAATACATGATGGCTTTACTGAGGCTAATGAGAATGAAATAACTTTACCGAAAGAAGAAAATAAAGTTTATAACAAGCCTCTTGTATTAATGGCTCAGGAAAGCATTATATATAATTCACACAACTTGCTTGCGTCACTGAGAAGTATAGGCTTTTCAGAAGACGTTATCGCTTATATAGTAGTAATGGAAAAAACTAAAGACTAATGGACACAGGACTGTATTACGGATTAAGATTTTTTGAGTTCAATGACCAAAAATCTGAACTCACAGACAATGATTTTTATTGCAAAGATTACGATCATTCTGAATATATTCATCTTCCTAAGATAGCTGGCGCGTTTGGAGGGCTTTTACCATTTGGGCTTAAATTTCCTGAATCTGCTATAGGCAGCAGCTTTAGTGCCAATGATGTTGAATGCAAGATTATATGTAAAAAAACAGGGGATGAATCTGTACTCTCACTTGACCCTTCTGATTGGAAGTTGACCAATACACCTAATGCAGTGTATCTTCATTATCTTGCATTGCAACCTTTCGCTGCAAACCCTCCTATAGCTCCTGGGCTTTACCATATTGAAATTAACAACGTGGTTCTCGATGATACTTATAGATTTTATTCAGATACATTTATTCTTGATAATCACGTTGCATCTCTTTAACTATCAATTACTATGGTACATTTTAAATACAGAAATGCGGAGCCACTTGGCGATATGATATTCCCGACAGGGTTTTGGAGTGAGTTCTATGTGGATACTATCTTGGAGAAGCCGCAATATCCTGTTCAGGAAGAAACCAGGGAGGACGAGGAAGGCGACGTGCATAGATTGTTTCAAAGATGGGAGAAACAGTACGTGGTTAGCTTCAAGGCCGTAGAAAGCCTCTGTGATGCTTGCAGTATGCTCAGGCTTATGGATGAAGTCTACGTGAATAATATGAGGGTTTTTGATATATTCACTGATATTGTTTGGGATGAAGAAGAAGGAGACTGTTTTGCAAGTGTAACCATAACGTTTTTAACCCGCAAAGTCATAAAGGTGTAGGCAAAGAAAAGAACAATTTGTTTTTTTTTATTAATAGCTGTTGGAGTAATTTTATCACGAAATAACAATTACTAACTAAAAATTTACAGCTATGCCTACAAATTCATGCGCTCAGTCTATGCCCGATTTGGCGGGAGCATTTGATTACTGCGCACCCAATTATGTATTCGGGGAGATTGAAGAAATTATAATTGCCCCACTTGAGGTTGAGTCTGGTAACCCTTATCCTTCTGACATTACATTAGAAGCAGCTTGGGACGAATTGCTTGCTCCCGAAGTTGGTGACCCAATCGCCTTTAAAATTCCCGTAAGAGGAACCATTGATGAGCCAGATAGGCCCATTATTGAAACCTCCCTCTACCGGAAGGCTTACCCGCCCAAAACGTACAACCTTCCCGTCAACGTGGATGACCTTTCTGATAAGGCTTTCGACGAACTTCTGAAACTTACCAATACCCGTGTAAGAATGTGGTACATCTCTGGTGGGTATCTGTTCGGAGGGGACTTTGGTATCGAATCTGATACTGATTCATGGCCTATTGTAGAAGAAGGTGAAGATGCAATGCACAAGGTACATATCCATTTTTCATGGAGAACCAAAGAGCGCATCC
>PWOA01000062.1 GCA_003564155.1 Candidatus Cloacimonadota bacterium | reverse complement strand
CAAAACTGGCCGCAGTTACCTTTATCACAGCTCCTGTAATACTATTAACTATGTGGTTAATGGGAAGGAAGCTTCGCCAGGCATACCGCGAGGTAAGAGGAAAAGCAGCTGATCTAAATGCTGAGGTAGAGGAGAGTGTAGCTGGAATTCGTGTTATACAAGCTTTATCACAAGAATCCAGTAATGTGGGAAAGTTTTCTCAGTTTAATCTGCGTAATTTAAAAGCCAATCTAAAGGCAGTATTTATATTTGCAATGATATTTCCTGCTATGACAGTTCTTGGGACAATAGGGACAGCTCTTGTCCTTTCATATGGAGGACTACTTGTAATTGGTGATGAAATTACCCTGGGTGTCCTTATGGCATTTTTAGGATATGTATCAAGGTTTTTTGGTCCCCTGAGGGAGCTATCCCAAGTGTATAATACTTTTCAGGCAGCTGGAGCAGGTATTGAAAGGGTGTTTGAATATCTTAAGAAAGATCCTTCTATTAAAGAGCCAGACAAGCCTAAGAGGCCTGAAGAAGGTTTTAAAGGCGACATTGCTTTTGAAAATGTATCCTTCGCATATAACACTAGAGATAGTGTTTTAGGGGACTTTAACTTGCAAATCTCTTCCGGTGAAAATATTGCTATAGTTGGACCTACAGGTGCGGGCAAGTCAACTATTGCTAAGCTACTGGCTCGTTTATATGATGTTGATTCAGGTAGTATAAAAATCGATGGGGTTGATGTAAGGGATATTGCTTTTGAAGATTTGAGAAAAGTTGTGGGCCTTGTGCCTCAAAATGTTTTTCTTTTCAATGGAACACTAAGGGAGAATATTTCATACAGTAAGGATCAGGTAACAGATGAGGATGTACAGGCTGCCCTAAATGCTGTCCATGCCAATCAAGTGATGGCAAGATTACCCGATGGTTTCAGTACTCAAGTGGGAGAAGACGGTGTTAAATTGTCTGGAGGGCAAAAGCAACTTATATCCTTTGCCAGAGCAATGCTGGCTGACCCTAAAATATTAATTCTGGATGAAGCTACTTCTAATGTGGATGCATATACAGAAGCTTTAATTCAAAAAGGGATGGATAGATTACTAGAGGGGCGCACATGCATCATTATTGCTCATCGGTTTTCAACACTGAAAAAGGCAGATAGAATATGTGTTCTTGAAGATGGTTGCATTACATATTCAGGCACTCATGAGGAACTTATGAAGGTAAGCTCAACCTATAGAGCACTCTATGAGAAACAAATTTATGTTACTGCTTAACCATGGTTGGTTAATAGAAAACTTGAAGCTGAAATTATTTTAGTATGTAAATGTAAAGCGAAAATGGATAATTTGATTTTCGGAAAAACACCAATACCGATTGACATGTTTCCTTTAACGTAAGTTTTAAAATCGACTCAAGATATCAATGCCATCAACTCAAGCTATTTTTATGATTTTGCATTCATTGTGATGGAATTGTGGCATTGTAAGAGTAGCCGTGAAAGTTCTTGCGTTTGAAGGGATCAACAGGTGTTTGACATTGAGGATAAGGATTAGTATAATATTATTAAATTACGATTATACTAATCATGATTTGATAAATAAATAATTAATTTATTTAGATCAGGTATAACACATAGATACTAAAAATTTGTTTTGCATGGGGTGATACTATGTTTATTGGACGAAAAGCCGAATTAGAATTTCTAGAATCTAGATACAGGAGAAAAGGTGGGCAGCTCATCGTAATATACGGTAGGAGAAGAATCGGTAAAACAGAACTAATCCATGAATTCTGTAGATATAAAAAGCATGTATTTTATGCTTGTAGAGAATGTACTGATACTGAACAACTTGCAGCATTTTCCAATAAAATGCTTAAGAATATTGTTCTTTCTAATTACATACAAGCATTTCAAGATTGGGAGAGAGGGTTCAGCAGTATTTTGGAGCAGCCTGGAAGTGGGAAGAAGCTGCTTGTTATTGATGAATTTCCCCATATGGTCCATGGAAACAAATCTATTCCTTCTATTTTACAGAATTTGTGGGATAGTAAGTTAAAAAATGAAAATATTATGATTATTCTTTGTGGGTCTGCCATGAGTTTTATTGAAAAGGAAGTTCTTGCGGAAAAGAATCCGTTGTATGGACGTGCAACGGGGATCCTCAAGGTAAATGAAATGAGCTTTTCTGATGCTGCTGCATTTTTTCCAGGATACCCTCTAGAGTCAAAGGTGCTTGCATATTCCATATTAGGGGGTGTGCCCCATTATTTGAAGCAGTTTGATGATTCATTATCTGTTGATGATAACATAACTGAAAACATATTAACACGGGGGAGCATTCTCTACAGTGAAGTAGAATTTATGATGAGGCAGGAATTGCGAGAAACTAGTGTTTATAACTCAATTATTGCAGCTATAGCCATGGGGAATACGAAATTAAATGACATCTACCAAAAAACCTTAATTGAACGGGCCAAAATTAGTGTATATATAAAAAACCTTATGGATCTAAATATAGTTGAAAGAGAGTTTTCCGTTGATACTGCTATTAAGTCTTCAGCAAATGTTCAGCGAGGGTTGTATAATATTAAAGACAACTATTTTAAGTTCTGGTACAGATTTGTTTATCCATACATTTCTGAATTAGAAATAGGTGATGTAGAAGGAGTTTTTACTCATTCTGTAAAACCATACTTAAATGAATTTACTTCGAAACCTTTTGAAAACATTTGTATTCAATACATGAGAAATTTAAATATTCAGGGGAAACTCCCTAGAAGGTTTAAAAAAATTGGCCGGTGGTGGTATAAAGATCAAGAAATAGATATTGTGGCGTTTGATGACAAAGGCATATATATTTTGGGTGAATGCAAATGGACAAATGAAAAAATTGGGCTTAATGAGTTTAGTTTATTAAAAAGCAAAGCATCTTTCTTACGTGGCAAAGAGTACTACTATTATATGTTTTCAAAATCAGGCTTTACTCATAGCTTGAAAGCTTTAGCAAAAGAAGAACCAAATGTTAGGCTAGTGGACTTGAGAAATTTAGTGCCTGTCCCCTTTTAAAAAGATGTAAAAAAATTTTAAGAAAAAAGAAGGAATTATATAATACTTGTCGAATACCATATTATCAAAGCGCTTTGATGATTTGTTAAATAGAAATCAAAGCAAGTTTGGAGTGAAGATACAATCGTGGTAACAATGAAAGATATTGCTGAAAGAGCAGGTGTTTCTCTTAGTACAGTTTCTCATGTATATAGTGGTAAACGTACTATTAGTGAGCCTGTTAAAAGACAAGTTCAAAAAATAGCTGCAGAAATGGGATATCGTCCTAATTTAGTTGCAAAAAGTCTAGCTACCAAAAAAACTAATGTAATTGGTCTTTATCTGTCTAGCCAATCAGTGCAAGATGCTCCATTTTTTAGTATTTTGCTAAAAGGTCTAACTTTAGTTGCAAATAATGAACATTATAGATTTTTGCTTAATGTAAGAGAGTCTGAGCATAATGAAGAGACATATTATGATGAAATACATAAGGGAGATGTTGTTGATGGAGTTATAATAACAGATCCGCGAATTGGTGATATGCAAATTGAGCAGATTCAGAAAAGAGACATTCCTTTTGTAGTTATTGGACGTCCCTCTAAGCAATTTAGTATTCCTTATGTTGATACTGATAATGAAGATGTTGGTTACTGTGCTACTAATCACTTAATTAATCTTGGACACAGAAAAATTGCTTTTATTAATGGGCCAAAAGACTACACTGTTAGCAAAGATAGATTGTTAGGGTATAGACGAGCATTATTAGAAGCAGGAGTGCCCTATATAGATGATCTTGTGATCTTTAGTGATGATTTTTTTCAAAATTGTGGAGCAGAGTCTGCATCACGGCTTATGAAGCTTGGGCTTAAATTTACTGCAGTTTTTGTGGCTGCTGATAACTTAGCTGTAGGTGCCATGAAATATTTTCAATTACAAGGTATGAAAGTGCCGGAAGAAGTTGGAATAGTAGCTGTCAATAACTCATTAATATCCGAAACTATTAACCCTTCGTTAACAGTTATTGATATACTAACTGAGGAAATAGGAGCAGCTGCTGCCCAACTAATTATTGACAAGATTGAAGGTAAAGAAATTGTATATCCGAAAATTATTGGTCATAATCTCATTGTCCGGCAATCATGCGGTGCAAGTTAGTTGATAAACAATAATGGAGAATAGTATATACGAACAAGAATTTAGGGAAACAATCAATATGCAGTCAAAGCGATTTGATTTATGCTGAGTTTTATGAATTCTAGGAGGTGATCAAAGAATAGTCTTTAGTCGTGTATTAGATAAAGCCTTAATAATAGCGTCTACTTTTTGCTTTGCATTTTTATCACGATTACGCACAGTAGTGTGTCGTGGGCGCTTCCAGGCATAATCAAGGTTTTTGAGTATTCTTCTCATAGTGGATTGACTGCTATTTACACCTGTTGTATGCAATACATGAATGCAAAGCATAACCAGAGTCCATACGGTAAATATGAAACCAAAGAAAGCAGGTGGTTTTTCAATAGCTTGAGCAACTTCATATTTGACAGCAGCGTTTTGTTTACACGGCCGTCAGGAGCGTGGTTTATCATAAAGTCTAGAGGTGTTGCAAGTGTCTTAAAGTGAAGAAAACAAACCGCAGAGGCAATCTCTATAGCTGTAGTTGTGGAAACCGAATACATGAGATCTAAATGCAGCCAGAAACATATGCCAGCAATCTGCCTAGGTGGTAACAGTTTAGGTGCCCAGGTCGATATATTCGTATCCTGGGAGGGCCTGATGGCACAGCCTTAAAGTTTGCGTCATGATGGCCTTGAAGGCCTCACACTAAAACTATGTAGTTTGAATACAAGTTTCAGTGCACTCGTCTATCAGAAATGGACTGGTGTTTAATCAGGTGTGTTTCTTGAATTCTGTCCGGATGGACTTTTTTAGGGGATAGGGCAGCTGACAACATAGAGAGTGATTATTACCATAATATTACAGACAGCAAGCAGGATTATTGGAAACTATGTCGAATTTATTATATAGTATGTTAATTACTTAGAAAAGTAAAACAAAGATAAGGAAAATTTTAGTCAAAAATATTTCAAAACATTCAAAGGAGGGACGCAATGAAGATGTCTCATAACAAGATCACAAATAAAAGATTGAGAGTGGCTATAGTAAGCACAAGCTTGCCAAGGCAGTGTGGAATAGCAACTTTTTCTAACAGTTTGTCGAAGGCACTAGATATGGAAATGGGTACTTATACATGTAGTATAATTGCTATGAACAGCCCTAGTGTAAAACTTGATTATCCCCCGAAGGTAGTTTGCCAAATTGATAAAGATCGAAGAGAAGATTATGATAATGCAGCAAAATTCATAAACAAATCTGATGTGGATATAGTATCAGTTCAACACGAGTTCGGCATTTTTGGAGGGCCTTCAGGTTCCAACATAGTTGAGCTTTTAGGACGATTAAAAAAACCCGTCATAACTACGCTTCATACAATTTTGCCAAACCCATCAGAATTGGAAAAAAAAACGTTAATAGAAATAGCAGCTTTTTCAAGGTATCTTGTTGTAATGAGTCGCAAAGCTTTTAGTATTTTGGAAGAAGCATATTCGATACCTTTAGATAAAGTTAGATTAATATATCACGGAAATTCCGATGTTTCTTTCATAGATCCTGTGTTTTATAAATACAAACTTAAACTCACCGAAAGAAAGGTTATCCTTACTTATGGATTTGTCAGTCCAGGAAAAGGCCTTGAAATTATGATAAAAGCTATGAAGTATGTTGTCAAGGAGCATCCTGATACACTCTATATAATACTAGGGGTAACCCATCCAGAAGTTAAAAGTCATTCAGGCGAGGAATACAGGGAGAGTTTGGTCGAGTTAACAAAAAAACTTAAATTAGAGGGTAATGTCATCTTCCATGACGACTTTGTTGATGACCAGACCCTTACCGATTATTTAGGAGCCGCAGACGTTATGGTTTGCCCATATCATGGTGAAGCACAGATATCAAGTGGGGTCTTAAGCAGTGCGATTGGGATGGGTAAAGCGGTGGTATCAACTCCTTTCCTATTCGCGAGAGATGTTCTGGAAAATGGCGTTGGTGTTCTGGTAAATTTTAGGGATCACATTGGAATGGCTGAAGCAGTAAAAGAACTTCTTGGCGATGAAAAGAAAAAAATAAATCTCGGAAAGAAAGCTTACGAATCCAGCAGGGAAATGACATGGGATAAAGTAGCAAAACAATACGCCACCTTATTCGAGCAAACCATTGATGAAACCTATAAAAAGCTTAGTTCTGATAGATATCCTATTGTATTGCCGGAGGTAAATCTGGACTATCTTTGTTTTCTAACTGATGACACCTCCATATTACACCATGCTCATTATGGGGTTCCGAACCGTCATTGTGGTTATAGTACTGATGATGCTGCAAGAGCCCTCACCGTGAGCTCCGAATATTTCTACTTATTTGATGACGAGGAAGCCATCAATTTAATCAAGAAATATTTATCTTTTCTTCAATATTCACAGAGGGAAGATGGATGGTTCCATAACATTGTCAATTATAAAGGGGAATTTGAAGATGAAAAAGGTACTGAGGATACATTAGGAAGATGTATCTGGGGGTTGGGGAGCCTTTGTCAGATTTCTTTGAACCTTGAAGCACAGAAATTAGCTAAACAGCTTTTAGAAAATAGTTCTCATCTCATTCTGAGTTTAAAATCACCCAGAGCTCTTGCTTACTGTGGAATGGGATTACACGGTTACATTCAAAACAATCGATCAGCAGAAAACGAAAGAAATATGCTATTTGCCATAGCTGACAGATTGATTGAACACTTTATTGACACTTCAAAAGAAGATTGGGTGTGGTTTGAAGAATCTCTAACGTACGATAATGCTAGATTGCCTCAGGTTTTATTGTTAGCTAATAAGCATGGAGCTAGAGAAGAAACTTTAGAAATTGGCCTCACATCTCTTGATTTTCTCACATCCACCCAATACAAAGAAGGCTACTTTGATATAATCGGAAATGAAGGTTGGCATTATAAGGATTCACAAGGGGCTTCTTTTGGACAACAACCAATCGATGCAGCAGCACTTGTTCAAACGTACATGCTGGCACACATGACATCTAATAATGACAAATACATTAATCTAGCCCTTTCTGCATTTCAGTGGTTTTTGGGCAGAAACCGGTTTTCCACATCTCTTTATGATCCCAAGACCGGAGCTTGTGCAGATGGTATAGATGCCCATGGAATAAGCAAAAATAAAGGTTCGGAATCAACACTTTCTTTTCTAATGGCGTTGCTAACCATGTATAACTGGGAAATACGGGATAAATACAAATACAGAGATAAGGTGAGTTCATGAAAAAATTTGCAGTTGTGATGGCAGGAGGCGTGGGGGAACGGTTTTGGCCAAAGAGCAGAAGGCATATGCCGAAACAGTTCTTGAATCTAGGAGGAAAGGACTCCTTAATACAAAGGACTGTTAGTCGGCTTGAAAAAGTATTTCTACCAGAAGATATTTATCTTGTTGTTAGTTCTAAGCATATGCCTCTCGTGAAAGAACATTTACCTCATATCCCCGAAAATAATATTATAACTGAACCTGTTGGACGCAATACAGCACCATGTATTGGCTTAGCAGCTACATATCTAAAAAAGAAAGATCCGGAAGGCACAATGATTGTTTTGCCTGCTGATCACATGATTCTAGATGAAGAGAAATTCCTAGAGTGTGTACGAAAAGCGGTAGATATTGCTTCTTCACATGAGATCCTGGTAACAATAGGAATAACACCTACTAGGCCAGAAACTGGATACGGTTATATTCAAATATCAGAAGCTATAAATAGTGAAGAACCAGCCGTTCACAAAGGGATTAAATTTGTGGAAAAACCTGATTATCATAAAGCTGTTCAATATATGGATAACGGGAATTATTTGTGGAACAGTGGAATATTTGCATGGAAAATATCTGTTATACTGAAAAAAATAGATGAGTTTTTACCGGATCTTTATAAAGGCTTAGAGGAACTAGATAAATGTAGCGATATCTATAAACTTAAGGCATCTCTTGAAAGAGTGTTTCCATCATTACCATCTATTTCAATTGATTATGGGGTAATGGAACGAGTATCTGACATAGCTGTTTTGCGAGGTTCTTTTGGGTGGGATGATTTGGGAAGTTGGACTGCTTTAAGTGAGAATTTACCAAAAGATGAAAATGGGAACATTATAGAGGGAAATTTCGTCGGAGTTGAAGTTGAAAACTCCATTATTTCAAGTAGCAGTGTTTTAATAGCTGCAATTGGAGTTAAAGACATTATAATAGTGGAAGCAGATGGAGCTGTATTAGTATGCCATGTGTCTCAAGCACAAAAAGTGAAGGAGATTATTGATAAACTAAAACAAAAAGGGGAAACCAAATATCTCTAAACTACTATCCTTGGTAAGCTTCAGGCGTCTGGCCTAGGTCTCCAAGTCATATGAGCCATTAGTTAACATATCACTTTAGTACATTTGTATATAGGAGAGGGTTCTACAGTGGATCACAAAAAGAACTTTTATAGATGGTATAATTATATCGGGCTTGATAATATTTTGCGCAAGGAACTGAACTCAATAAAAGATGATGATATGGAAATAAGAGAAAGATTCATGAAAGAGTTAGAATTTGGAACTGGTGGAATGAGAGGCCGAATGGGTGCAGGAACTAATATGTTGAACATTTACACAGTCAGGAAGGCTACAATGGGTATTGCAAATTATATAAATACTAATTGCAATCAGACAGGTGAGATGCTTAAAAGCACCGTTATAGGGTATGATACCAGACACAATTCTAGATTATTTGCAGAAGAAGCAGCTAGAGTCCTTGCAAATGAAGGAATAAAGGCATATCTATTTAGATATGAGGTGGCGACACCTCTATTATCTTTTGCGGTAAGACAGTTAAAGGCCGAAGCGGGAATAATGATAACCGCAAGCCACAATCCTTCCATATACAATGGGTACAAGGTATACTGGGCAGACGGTGGTCAAATTACAGACACAATGGCTCATCATTTATCTAGAGAAATGTCTTTTGTATCCGATGAATTATCTATCAATCCCATGAGTAAAGAAAAAGCCTTGAAACAAGGACTAATAGAAGAATTTTATGAGGATATTATAGAAAAGTACATGATGAATTTCAAGTCCATAGTGATGAACAAAAATGTGCTAATAAATTCGACGCTAAAGGTTGTTTATACTCCTCTCCATGGAACAGGGGGCTCTATAATCCCAAGAGCATTAAAAGCTTGTGGGTTTCAGAATTTATTATTGGTTCCACAGCAAAAGGATGCAAATCCGGACTGTCCCACAGTGGAAGCGCCTAATCCTGAAGAAAAGGGAGTGTTTTCTCTTGCCTGTGAATTAGGAAAGAAAACAGGTGCGCATATATTAATGGCAACTGATCTTGATACAGATCGCCTTGGAACAATGGTGCTGTCAGATGAGGGGGAGTACAAACTGATAACTGGAAACCAAATGGGAGCATTGATGTTGTATTATCTCCTATCACAACTGGCAGAACGGGGAGGTATTCCAGAAGACGGAAAAGTTATCAAAACAGTTGTCACATCTGAACTTGGTGCAGCAATAGCTCATGATTATGGTGTAGAAACATTGAATACACTTACTGGTTTTAAATATATAGGTGAACTTATAGAAAAATTTCACAAAGAAGGACAAGGGACTTTTCTCTTTGGGTATGAAGAAAGCTATGGTTATTTGATCGGAGATTTTGTAAGAGATAAAGATGCTGTTCAAGCTGTTTGTTTTGTTACCGAAATGGCATCTTATTACAGAGAAAAACACTTGTCTCTTCTTGATGTTCTGGATCAAATATTTAATAGATACGGGCATTACCGAGAAGATCTTATCAATGTAAGCCTTAATACTAAAGAAGCTTCACTCAAGGATAGGATCATGTCAAAATATAGGGAGGGCCATGCACTACAATACGGGAGCAAAAAAGTTCTCCGTGTTGCCAACTACCTTTCAGGAGAAATAACAGACGTCATAAATGGAACTGTTTCTAGCACTTTTCTTCCTTGTTCAAATGCATTAAAGCTCTATCTCGAGGGAGATAATTGGTTTTGTCTTAGGCCATCTGGCACTGAGCCAAAACTCAAGATATATTTTGGAGTTAAAGAGCAAACTCCTCAAAAGGCAGCAGAACTTATGAAACACCTTAAAGAAGAAGTACTAAAAGATTTAGAGTAATTTGATATCAAAATAAAGATGACGGGGTGTGATCTGAATGTCAGGCAGTGATATTATCGAAACATTAAAATTAGAAGAGATAAAGAATACATTAGCCCAAACTGATACAGTGGAATTGATGATTGTAATAACCCCTATTAATAACATGAATGATCTTAGAAATTCAATAGAAATCACAAAAAGGGGTTTTAATGGATCAAATATGCTGGGTGAAACAGTGGTTTTCTATGGAATGACTCCTGAAGCCTTTCGTGAGCTTGATGAGGATATCTTTTCCAATTGTGGATTTGCTAAAGCAACCGGATTTGAATTAGATGGGAAACTTGATGATAAAATTGAGAGAACTAAATTTTTTCTAAATCTTTCAAGTGCATATGATACACATTTTATGATGGTCAATGCTGATGACATTGGGGGAAAAGGTTCTTCGCCTGTGCCTAACTGGGCTAGAGCTATTTATCAACCTATAATAGATGGTACGGCTGAACTAGTGATACCCAAATTTACGCAAAACCCCCTCAATAACAGCATAAGTGAACATTTGATCTTTCCTCTTTTAGCTTCCCTTTACAATACGTATTTTACCGGGACTTTAACGGGGACGTGGGCTATAAAGAGGGATTTAATACAGAAATATCTATCCCAAGGAGAATTATGGCAATGGCAAATTGGAAAGTTTTCTCTAGAATGTTGGATATTGATTAATGCTCTGACCTGGAATGTAGCTATTGCTGAATCTTTCATAGGAAGCAAATGTTTGTCATTTGCTCACAGCAGGCAATCGGAAGCATTCAGAGAACATACAATGATGGTGTTCAAACACGTTGCTGACACATATGAAATATGGCAAAACAATCCGGCAGCAGTAAAATCGCCATTAACCTATGGTTCTTGGGAAGATTTGTATTTATTAGAAGCGGATCTTGATCCAAAAGCCGGGATCGAACAATTCAGACAAGGATATGATATATATTACGAACCTGTATGGTCCAGGATATTTTCAGAAGAATTAGATATAGAATTATCAAATCTTGCGACATGTAAAACAGAAGAATTCAAGTTTCCCGGAGACTTATGGAGTCAGCTTGTATATGAAAGCCTTCTAAATTTTAGGTTTAATGAAGAGCTTCAAAAACAAGATATTGCTTATAGCTTAGGAGCACTATTTTCAGGATATATGGCATCATTTATTATTGATGTAATAGAATTCGGTAGTTGTGGGAATAAATCCACTTGTCCAACAGGAGTTAAGAGTTATGGGTATGTAAGTAATTACCTGCGTTGTCAAACGGACATATTTCTTTCGAGAAGACAAGAGTTTCTATCTAAGTGGGAACACCATCAAACCGAAACAAGGCCGTTTTTACCAGAAATCGCCTATATGGAATATGTACCAGGTATTCCCATTGTTCTTCCTCATGTAGTAAAATCTCAAACAGGAAAAACCGCCCATGTTATCCCTATATACGAAGAAATGATAAAGGAACGTGAGAAAAAATTTGCTGAATGTTGCGATGAATATTTTGATTTGGACTATGAGAAAGGTTCATCTATAGTTGGAAAGAAAGTTGAACATTTTATATCACGGCTTCATGAACACTTAAAATGCCTTTTACCAGGAGATATGAACACTGAAGAAGGGGTGTCGAAATTTGCAGATAATCTTTTTGGCTATTTCCCTGAGTCCTTCAGTTATTCGTTGAAACCAGAAACTGCAAAAAGGTTATTGCACGAAATTCCTCCAAGAACTCTTTTAACGAGTTGGAATTATTATGATACTAATGAATTACTTTCGGAGCATGACCCCCTTAATGTTTTGGCTCTTACCACATGCTCCGAAGAACCTATCTATTTAAATCAAGTTAATAACTGGATATTAAAATACATCACTCCTGATGATTTTGAGATGTCACCTGTGATGCCTTATATTGTTGATTACAAAAAAGTTCCTTACATAACAGCTGTTAGAGAAGCCCCTTCACTTAATCACCTAACTAGTAGAGTTGTTGTAAGCAATATCCAGCCCAGCAGCGGAGGTGCTTTTCCAAAAATTAGGTATATGACTACAATATTGAAAAACATAATCGAAGCTGAATATTTCGGGAAGGCTTTTGAGGAATTTGCAAAAAGCAGAAGAGAATTTGCAAAGAAAGTTGTGAATTCCATCAATGGCCATTGGGGAATGAAAACTTTTTCTGCACATAGTATTTTTGAAACAATCCAGCAATTGGAAGTTATAGAACGGTTAAAAAATATGTCAGTCAAATTAACAGGTTCTGAGGATAATACTAAGCAAGAAACTGGTTCTCTTTTGAGTTTAGCTGTTAAAACATATACGCTTGGATTAACACTGCCTGATGGATTATTTGTAACTTGGTGTATGTGGAGTTGGGCTAGTTACAGTGCAAAAGGTGGCAAAGGTTTGCCTACTCCTCTTTCACTTGTAATAGAACGAAGGTACTTCAGCACGGAAATGTTCTTTAGGTGTTACAAACTTGTAGGTGGTAAGAGAGAAGACATAATACCAATGATATTTGATTTAATGGGGCAGGGAAAAGAATTTCAAGATTTGGCCGTTAAATTATTGAATGCTCCTGACAAGGATGTAAAAGAAATTAAAGTAGATCAAAAAAACAAAAAAGATGTTCCTGCATCCGGCAAATTAAGACGCTCAGAATCCAATCCGATAATAAGTCCTGTCTCAAATCATGACTGGGAATCTAAGTATGTATTAAATTCAGCCGCATTACGCCTTGATGAGCGGATATTTATTATGTATAGAGCCGTAGGTGAAGATGGAATATCCAGACTTGGGCTTGCTGTAACAGTAGATGGGCATCATATATCGGAACGGCTGAGCGATCCTATATTTACTCCCGATAACCCCAGTGAAGAAAAGGGATGTGAAGACCCAAGACTTGTATCCATTGATGAGCGTGTATATATGCTTTATACAGCTTATGATGGAAAAGTACCCCAAATTTCCATTGCTTCTATAGATGAAGAAGATATGATCAACTACAGATGGAATAAATGGCACAGGCATGGCTTAGTATTTCCTGGCTTGACTAATAAAGATGCGGTTTTGTTTCCTGAGCGTTTTGACGGAAAATACGCTATGTACCATAGAATAGCTCCAAGCATATGGGTAGCCTACTCTGAAACGCTGGATTGTCCATGGCCTAGGGAAGGTCATAGAATAGTCATGGGTACTCGTTCGGGTGTTATGTGGGATGCAATAAAAATCGGAGCCGGTGCACAACCCTTAAAGACTAAATATGGTTGGCTTCATTTTTACCACGGGGTTGATTATCGCCTCTGTTACAGGCTAGGAGTTTTTATAACTGCTTTTAATGATCCGTCGAATGT